>CAYTRL010000261.1:0-8345 GCA_964439795.1 uncultured Thermodesulfobacteriota bacterium | reverse complement strand
GCCTTCATAAATCACGGCTGCCCCCGGCAACCGACATGGTGGTCGTTGTAAAAAAAGGGATCCCCTGCATTTCCTTCGGGGAACTCTGCAAGGACCTGAACCGGTTTCTGGGCGGCACCTATCTGCGAGCCGGAAGGCGCGGGCGGGCATGAGGAACAAAGAGTGAAGCACCTGCTCATCGTCCTGATCACATTCTACAAAAAGATCCTGTCCCCCCTGTTTCCGCCCGTATGCCGGTTTTATCCATCTTGTTCCACCTATGCCGTTCAGGCGCTGGAGAAACATGGCCTCCTGAGAGGGTTGTGGTTCACTGCCAGGCGTCTGACCCGGTGCCACCCATGCCATCCCGGCGGGGTCGATCCGGTTCCTTAGTTCGTTGCGATGGATGCGCGATGCACGATGCGCAATGCGGGAGCTGTTCTCATTTCGTCCCGGGAGGCAGATCGGGCAACAAAAACTGTACCCAAAGAACATAAGGAATCTTGATGGAAAAGCGATTTTTACTGGCTGTTGTCCTGTGCCTTCTCATCCTGATGTTCTACCAGTCCTACATGGGAAAGCAGCAGGAACAGTGGAAGGCTACGCGCGAGGCTTCCCGGGCGGAACAGGACGCATCCTTTTCCCCCGCCCCCCCGGTATCGGAACCGGTTGGAGGGGCCCCGGGAAGTGAGGCGGTACCCGAGCCGGCTCCCGGCGCTCCCCCGGTGCACCTGCCGTCCGCCGTACCTCCGCCGGACATGCCTTGCAAGGAAGTTGTGGTCGACACGCCCCTTTACCGGGCGATCTTCTGCTCCCACAACGGCCGCCTGATGAGCTGGCGGTTGAAAAAATACAAGGAACTGCAACCCTGCAAGTGCCCGGTGGTCTCCTGGGTCACCGGGGACGATGCCCCCACGGAGGTGGAGTTCGGACCTGAGACCTGGGTGGAAAGAGTTCATGTCCTGGGGCCCGGGGAATACCCTCTGGGCCTGGAGATGTCCACCGGCACGAGCCGGGTCCCGGTGCACGAGGTCCTGGAGCCCGACCGGTTTTCCCTGGACCTGCAGGAAGGCCAGGGGGAGAACCGGATTGTATTTTCCGGCGTGGACTCAGCGGGAAGAACGGTTCACCGCACCTACACCTTTTATCCTGACCGGTACCTGGTGGACCTGCAGGTGGACATGGAGGGGATCGCTGCTACGTCTCTCCAGGGGGGAATGGGACTGAACTTCACCGAACGGGTCGGGCTGGGGACCGCCAGCGACCGGTACACTTTTACCGGGTTCATGGCCCTCATCGATGGAAAATTGGTCAAGAAGAAAGAGGTGGACGAGGACCGCGTCTTTCAGGGCGATGTGGTCTGGGAAGGGTTTTCGGACAAGTATTTTCTCTCATGCCTGGTCCCGGAAAACAATCCCGTTTCCAGCGTGATCCTGGACTACGACGGCTCGGGGGCCCTGGAGAACGAGGGCCTGTGGATTTCCCGGCTGGTGTACAACATCCAGGCACACACGCAGGGAAACCTCAGCCGGTTTGACTACACCTTCTTCATCGGACCCAAGGAGATGGATGTCCTGAAGGAAAGCGGTCATTCCCTGACGGAATCCATTGATCTGGGCTGGTTCGGGTTCATTGCCGAGCCGCTTCTGGTGGTCCTGAAGTTCTTTTTCAAGTACACGCACAACTACGGGGTCGCCATCATTCTGCTCACGATCATCATCAAGGTCCTTTTCTACCCCCTGACGCGGAAACAGTACGAGTCGATGAAGGACCTCCAGAAACTTCAGCCCAAGATGAAAGACCTTCGTGAGAAGTTCAAGAACGACAAGGAGAGGCTGAACAAGGAGGTCATGGATCTGTACCGGACCCACAAGATCAATCCGCTGGGCGGTTGCTGGCCTGTTCTCCTGCAGATCCCCGTCTTTTTCGCTTTGTACAAGGCGTTGCTGAACTCCATTGAGCTGCGGCACGCTCCCTTTGTGTTCTGGATCCAGGACCTGGCGCAGAAGGATCCCTGCTACATCACACCGCTCATCATGGGAGCCACCATGTTTCTGCAGCAGAAGATGACGCCCACGGCCGGTGATCCCGCCCAGCAGAAGATGATGATGATGATGCCCGTGGTCTTCACGTTCCTATTCCTGAACTTTCCGTCCGGACTGGTCCTCTACTGGCTGGTCAACAACGTGCTCACCATCGGCCAGCAGTATGTGACCCAAAAGCGGAAATCATGATTCCACCTGGAGGCTAGAGTTTATGCGATTCACGGAAGTCGAGGGCAAGAGCAAGCAGGATGCCATTGAGAAAGCCGCCCGGGAGTTGAACGTACCGGTGGGGGAGATCGGCATCGAGGTTCTTTCGGACAGTTCCCGCGGGTTTTTCAGCTTGATCGGTGGACGGAAGGTCAAGATCCGGGCCTGGTCCAAGCGGGAGAGCCGGGAAAAGTTGCGGGAGGAAGTGGAAAAGATACGGGACGAGGTGGGGCCGTTGGCATCCCCGCCATTGGATGACCTGGACAGCATCTCTCCTTCCCGGTCCGAATCCAAGGCGGCTCGCAAGTGTGCTTCCAGTCCCTTAGCCTAGTCTTCCCTCATGAGTCATTCCCGGTCCGAATCCAAGGCCGCCCCCAGGAGTCCTTCCAGGCCCGAAGCCAAATCCGCCCCGAAAAGCCATCCGAAATCCGAGCCCCGGAGCGAACCCGGAGCCGGCCCCAGGCCCGACTCCGCGCCGGAGCCGGAAGCCAAGAAAGACCCTTCCGCAGCCGCCAAGGCCCAGGAGGCAAAGAAACTTCTGGAAGAACTCCTTTCCTGGTTGTCGGAACAGGCTACGGTCCAGGTGCGGGAGGAATCCAGGGAACGGATCCGACTGGAGATTCTGGGTGACAAGACCGGCCTGCTCATCGGAAAGCGCGGACAGACACTGGACGCCCTCCAGTTCCTGATCAACAAGATGGTCAACCGTACCGCGGAGAACTCCCGACGGATCGAAGTGGACATGGAGCAGTACCGGAAGCGCCGGGAACAGTCCCTGCGAAGCATGGCCACGCGGCTCGGTGAAAAGGTCAAGAAGAAAAAGAAACCGATCACTATTGAAGCCATGAACGCGCACGACCGCCGGATTATCCACCTGACGTTGAAGAGCGATCCGTCCCTGGAGACCCGAAGCGTGGGGAAGGGCGAGATGCGTAAACTCGTGATCCACCTGGCCAACAACGGAAGGTCCAAGGGGCATGAAAGGTCCGGCGCTTCCTCTTGAAGGGGATACGGTTGCCGCCATCTCCACTCCCTGCGGGGTGGGGGGCATCGGCATCGTGAGGATGTCGGGCAAGGATGCGGAAAGGATCGCCCGTAACGTTTTTCTCCCCAAGCACCCACGGACAAGCTTCTCCTCCCACCGTCTCACCTATGGACACATCCAGGACCCAAAGAACGGGAGCCTCGTGGACGAGGTGCTGTTCACCTGGATGCGAGCTCCGCATACCTACACGCGCGAGGACATGGTGGAGATTCAATGCCACGGAGGCCCGGTTCCCGTGCAGCGGATCCTGGAGATCTGCCTCGCCGAAGGAGCACGTCTGGCCGGGCCGGGCGAGTTCACCCGGCGGGCCTTCATGAACGGGCGGATCGACCTGGTCCAGGCGGAAGCCGTGGCGGACACCGTGGACGCCCGGACCTCTGCGGCCCTGCGTTTTGCCCAGAGCCAGCTCGAGGGAACCCTCTCCCGGGAGATCCGGGCTGCTCGGGAGGCGGCCAAGATCCTGCTGGCCGAGGTGGAGGCCTGGCTGGATTTCCCGGAAGAGGATCTCCCCGAGCCGGACTTTCAAAGGATCCGGGGGGAGGTGGAGCGCTGGATCCGGAATCTGCGCGTTCTTGCCGAGACCTTTCGGGAAGGTCGGATCTATCGGGACGGTGTTACCCTCGTGATTGGAGGACTTCCCAACGTGGGCAAGTCCACCCTGATGAACGTTCTGGTGGGTCGGGACCGGGCCATCGTGAGCCCGGAGCCGGGAACCACCCGTGATTTTCTTGAGGAAACCCTTTCCTGGGACGGCATCCCGGTACGTGTGATCGATACGGCGGGCCTCCGGGACGTGCAGGATGACGCCGAGGCCCAGGGTGTGGAACACGCCCGAAACCAGATCCGGAACGCGGACCTCTTCCTCTGCGTGATGGACGCAACCCGCCTGGACGAGGAGACCTGCGGCTGGGTGACCCGGACGGACCTGGAAGAGAGGACCGTTCTCGTGTTCAACAAGATGGACCGGGCGGACGAGGCGGCACTGGACCGGGCTGCGGAAGGGCTTCCGGACCTGCCCTCGGTGAGGATATCGGCCCTGTACGGACAGGGCATGAAACGGCTGCGGGAGATGATCCGCTCCCGGCTCGTCGGAGAGTCCTTGGGGCTGGAATCCCGTGCCGTGGTCACCAACCTGAGGCACTGGCAGGCCCTGGAGTCCTGCGTGAGGGCGTTGGGCCGGGCCCGGGAACAGATGACCGCCCCCGGTGCCCTGGCCGGAGACCTGCTGGCCGCGGACCTCCGGCAGGCCCTGCACTCGCTTGGGGACCTTTTGGGCGAGACCACGCCCGGGGAGATCCTGGAAACCATCTTCGAGCGTTTCTGCGTGGGCAAGTAAGATGCCGGACTACCCAACATCCTATGACGTGATCGTGGTGGGCGCCGGTCATGCCGGCTGCGAGGCCGCACTGGCCGCCTCGCGCATGGGGCTGTCCACCCTGGTGCTCACCGCGAACCTGAACACCGTAGCGCAGATGTCCTGCAACCCGGCCATCGGCGGCTTGGCCAAGGGGCAGCTCGTCCGCGAGATCGATGCCCTGGGCGGAGAGATGGCCCGCTGTATCGACGAGACCGGCATCCAGTTCCGGCTCCTGAACCGCCGGAAGGGACCGGCCGTCCGCTCGTCCCGGGCCCAGGCGGACAGTCTGCGCTACAGCCTGTACATGAGGCGCCTGCTGGAGGGGCACGAGGGGCTGGATCTGAAGCAGTTCATCGTTGAGCGGGTGCTCGTGGAGCAGGGGGCGGTCCGGGGAGTGGAAACACAGAACGGGGTCGTCTTCCGGGGGCGAGCGGTTATCCTGACCACGGGGACCTTTCTCCGGGGGCTGATGCACGTGGGCCTGACCCGGCAGGAAGGGGGGCGGGCCGGGGACGTGACGGTGAAGGGCCTGTCCGAAAGCCTGGAATCGCTCGGCGTTCGGCTGGGCCGTTTGAAGACCGGAACCACGCCCCGGCTGGACGGCCGGACGGTGGATCTGCGGGGCCTCGAGATCCAGCCCGGGGACACGGACCCCCGGCCTTTTTCGCATTGGACGCCCCGCATCCTTCAGGAGCAGGTCCCCTGCCACCTCACCTACACCAGCCGGGAAACGCATGACATCATCCGATCCGGTCTGGACCGCTCCCCTCTGTACACGGGCGTGATCCAGGGGACCGGTCCCAGGTATTGTCCCTCCATCGAAGACAAGGTCATGCGGTTTCCCGAGAAGGACAGACACCAGGTTTTCCTGGAGCCTGAGGGGAGGGACACGGTGGAGATCTATCCCAACGGGGTCCCCACGAGCCTTCCCTTCGACATCCAGATCCGGTTTCTGCGTACCATCCCGGGTCTGGAGCGGGTGGAAATCATGCGTCCCGGGTATGCGGTGGAGTATGACTTCGCTTTTCCCACTCAGTTGAGGCCCACCCTGGAGCTGAAATGGGTCCGGAACCTGTTCTTCGCCGGCCAGATCAACGGAACTTCGGGCTACGAGGAAGCCGCGGCCCAGGGGCTCATGGCCGGGATCAACGCGGTGAACAACCTGCGCGGGGTCCCACCCCTGATCCTGGATCGGGCGGAGGCGTACATCGGGGTGATGGTGGATGACCTGGTCTCGCACGGAACGGAGGAACCGTACCGCATGTTCACCTCCCGGGCAGAGTACCGCCTTCTTCTCCGGGAGGACAACGCGGACCTGAGGCTCTGCGAGAAAGGGTACAGCGCGGGCCTGCTTCCCCGGGACCGCTACCTGCAGTCCGAACGGAAACGGCGGCAGATCGAAACGCTCCTGGCCCTGCTCCGGGAGAAGAAACTGAATCCGGACCGGGAGACCCAGAGGCGGTTGCGGGAGATGAACCAGGAGCCGATCCGGCAGCCCACCGATCTCCGGCATCTCCTGCGAAGGCCGTCGTTTCTGCCCGAACAACTGGAGCGGTTCGACGTGCCGGTGCACTCGTTCGACGCTTCGGTCTGGGAAGCGGCGCAGATCCAGGTGAAGTACGAGAACTACATCCAGCGGGAGATGGAGGACGTGGAGCGGTTCCGCCGTGTGGAGCACGTGGCCCTGCCCGAGGATCTGGATTTCCACAGCCTGACCGGCCTCTCCCGGGAAGTCCAGGAGAAGCTGGAAACCGTCCGTCCCGTGAGCCTCGGCCAGGCCTCCCGGATTTCCGGGGTGACCCCCGCGGCGATTACCACCCTGATGATCCACCTGAAGAAGATCGGCTGCATTTAGCCGCCCTTTCAATCCCTTCCAGCAGCCTGAGGATTCATTCCCGCCTCTAAAGAAAGGATTCCTTTCCGGGTTCCGATACATAGGAATAGGGGGAGGCAGCGATGAGGGCCTTCTCCTCTCTCCAAAAAAACCTGGATGAGTCACAAGGAGGTGGGTGATGCTTCGCAGAAATATTTGCGGGACATTCCTGTCGGTCCTGCTCCTGCTGGCGGTCGCAACCTGGGGGTGCGGGGTGGCCGGGGACTCGGACCGGTTCACACCGCCGGAGGACTGGAACGAATCCAACGGGAACCCCGAACCGCCGGATATCCCGTCCACCGATCCCGTCCTGGCCGAAGCCATTGAGCGGTTGCAGTCCACGGGCGCGTGTGCAGGCTGTTCCCCGACGGGGGCGAACCTCCGGGGATGGGACCTGAAGGGCGTGGACCTGAGCCGAGCTACCTGGACCGACGGCAGTCGGTGTCGGGAGGGGTCCATCGGGACCTGTCTGCGCTGAGGGGACCGGGAAGAGATCGTTTCGGGTCCGGGACACCGTTACAGGATCCGGGTGCCGCCGCTTTTCTTGGCCTGGAAGAGTTCCTCCCCCACCCGGTGAAAGAGCGCGGAGGGGTTTTCCTGTTCTTCCGCCTGACAGATGGCCATGCTGAACGTCATGGGAAACTTTTTCTGCACCTCCACCATGCGGATCCGGTCTCCGATCTGGCAGGCCTGCTCGTGACGGGTCTCGGGAAGGGTCAGGGCGAACCGGTCCGCTTCCAACCGGAAGACCGTGTCCACCTCCCTTCGGGTGGTCATGAGCAACAGCTTCCCCATTTTTTGCAGCAGATCGTCCCCCGCATCGTCCCCCTGTTTCTCGTTGAAGTCCTTGAACGAGTCAAAGTCGATCAGGGCCAGGCTGAACGGGTGCCCCTGGCGATGCGCCCGGTACAGTCCCCGCTCGAAGAAGATGTGGAAAGCTTTCCGGTTGTACAGGCCCGTGAGGGGGTCCCGGAGAGCGGCTTCTTCCTGATATTTTTTCAGCAGGACGCTTGATGTCACGTCTTGAATAAACTCCAATGCGTACAGGGGATCTCCCGATTCATCCAGGACCGGGTAGGCCTGGATTTCCAGTTCCTGCCGGCGTCCCTCCTCACCTTGAAGGGTGCGAAGGATTTTCGGGGAGGGCTCCGAGGTGTCCAGCGTGTGCATGGCAGGACAACTCTGGGGGGACAGAGGGCATGGTTCTTCGGACTGGAACAAGACCTCGTGGCATTTCTGGCCGATGACCTGGTCCTGCGGTTTCCCGATCCATTCCTCCATCCTGGGGTTCAAGTCCAGGATCCTGTAATCACGATCCACCACAAGAATCCCGGCGGGGGTGCCCTCCACCAGGGCCTTGGAAAACGATCGGTTGTTCTGAAGAGTATGCAGGAGGCCGGGGGGCGAGGAAAGATCTCCATTCATCGGTCGTACTCCTTTGTCCGGTTCAATCGCTCCGATTGCATGACCGCTGCCGGGTGCACATCATCTTTTCCCTGAGAGAGGATCCCGTCGGACCCGCTTTCCAGGACTTTTTCCAGAGACTGGAACAGGGTTTCCTTGCGGGCCGGGAATTGGAAATGTTCGATCCGGGCCCCTGGCTTCATCAGGGGGTGCCGCAGAACCTCCCCGGCGGGAGAGGGGGGTTGGTTGGTCACGAGAAGCTTGATCCGTGGGTTCAGGTGGAGCAGGCGCGTGACAGGAGAAAGGGGTTCGTTTTCCAGGCACTCGCTGTCCAGGATGACCCAGTCGATCGTGTCTTTTTTCCTGGAGTAGATTTCCACGGCCTCCTGTTCGTCCCGGGCAGGGATGCCCTCTTCCGACGGGAGTCGGGGGAAC
>CAYTRL010000260.1:7958-8355 GCA_964439795.1 uncultured Thermodesulfobacteriota bacterium | reverse complement strand
CGAAATCCCGGGTTTGACAATCCCATCCCGTTGTGGAGAAGAAAACTTGAAAAAATGCCTTACTTTTTTCATGAAAGGTCTTGATTCCCATCCCCTTTTCTGTGTATAGGTATGGACAACCGGGCCGCCCCTCCCCGCCCGGACCGGTAACATTTCAGGAATATAGAATCGGAAAGGTTGAAAAATTCTTTAGCTGCCGCATCCGAAAGGTCGAACATACAGGTATGGGACCGGACCTTCAAAAAGAGGATTTCAACAGGCGATATTAAAAAAAAAGGAAATATGAGAAACTTCCTGCGAACCTTGACGGCAACCGCACTCCTCCTGGGAACCCTGCTCGCGGGCTGCGGCGCCCCCCTGAACACCGCCCCGGATCCGTCCCACCCCACAAACCCCA
>CAYTRL010000260.1:0-7948 GCA_964439795.1 uncultured Thermodesulfobacteriota bacterium | reverse complement strand
GGTCAGATCCGCGAGCACGATATCGCTGGCGGCCACAAACCCCACGCCCCCGGCAGTCTCTGACAGGGTCGACCTCCCGGACATGGAGTCGATCGAAAACGTGAAAGCCGAACAGCTTCAAAGAATCCTGGCGGACATCCAGGGAACCTCGGAAGAGGCGGAGGACGTGAGTTTTCTGACGGAGCTGATTCCCATCGAAAACAACGAACGGGTAGACCATTTCGTCTGCCGGTTCACCGGGCCCCAGAAAAAGTGGATCCGCAAGTCGCTGGAACGTTCCGGGCGGTACCGAGACCGGATGCGGGAAATCTTCCGGGAAGAGGGGCTCCCCGAGGAGTTGGTCTACCTCGCGCTGATCGAGAGCGGGTACAATCCGCACGCCTACTCGCGATCCGGTGCCGTGGGGATCTGGCAGTTCATGAAAGCCACGGGAAGGCGCTACGGCCTGGTGATCGACTGGTGGGTCGACGAGCGAAGGGACCTGGAAAAATCCACAAGAGCCGCAGCCCTCTACCTGAAAGATCTGTACGCGCTGTTCGAAGACTGGCACCTGGCCGCGGCGGCCTACAACGCCGGGGAAGGGAAGTTGAAACGGGGCCTGGACCGGTACCGGACGGACAATTTCTGGAAACTCTCGAAAAAACGGTACCTGAAAAAAGAGACACGGAACTACGTACCCCGGTTCCTGGCGGTGCTGACCATCGCCCGGGACCCCCGGCGGTACGGGTTCAGTGAACTGGAGTACGAAACCCCGCTCCTCTACGAGACGGTGGCGATCCGACATCCCATGGACCTGGCCGTGGCGGCCCAGGGCTGTGGGGTCGGTCTGAATCACATGAAAAAACTCAACCCCCAGTTGCACCGGGGCTGCACCCCGCCCCACTACCGGGGCGACTACGAGATCAAGATCCCCCGGGGAAGCCGGGAACGTTTCGTGGCCCATTGCAGCGGGCTCGGGCCGGAAGAACGGCTCACGTTCGTGCGGCACCGTATCCGCAGCGGGGAGACCCTCTCGCACATCGCCAACCGTTATGGCGTTTCCATCCGGTCCATCACAGAGATGAACCGGATGAAGAGCCGGCACAGGATCCGTGAAGGAAAAAGCATCATCGTACCGGTCCCGGCCCGGTACGCGGACCAGAACGGCCTGTCAAAAAAGAAATGGACGTCGGCAGCTTCGGGGTCCGGCGATAAAAAGTACCGTGTGCGTAAGGGGGATTCCCTGTGGAGCATCTCCATCCGCCACGGGGTGTCGGTGGATGCTCTCCGGCGCTGGAACCGCCTGGGGACTTCCGCAAAAATCCATCCCGGTCAGCGCCTGGTGGTCCGGAAGCCGGAAACGGCCTCGACACGGACACGCATCGACGCTCCGCGGAGCGTAGCGGCCGCAAGGGTTTCTCCCGGCCCCGGGAAGGGAACGAAGGTCATCTACCGGGTCCGAAAAGGGGATTCCCTCTGGAAGATCGCGAACCGTCATGACGTATCCCTGGCCTCGGTGGTCCGTTGGAACGGGCTTTCCGCCTCCTCCAACATCCATCCCGGCCAGAACCTGGTGCTCTGGCGGGAGGTCCGGTCCCGGGAAACCACGGCTGTGCCCGGTGCCGGCGGAAACAGCGCCCCGGCAACCGAACGGATGGAGCCGTCCAGGCACACGGTCCGGCAGGGAGACACCCTCTGGGAGATCGCCCGGAAATACGATATCTCCCTTTCCGATCTGTGTCTCTGGAACAACCTCGACACCCGCCGGCCCATCCGGCCCGGCCTGCGTCTCGACATCGCGCCCCAGAGCCGTCTCCTGCTGGAAAACGAAGACCTTCTCGCCGAGAAACGACCCGATCCGGCTACCCCCTGACCGGGGCCGCCGCATCGACCCCTTGACCCCCTGACCCCTCATGAAAAAGGAGTGCTGCAGATGGATTACAGCGCGTTGAATTCCATGATCGTGGAAACCATCCCCTGGGTCCGCGACAGCGGACTGCACGGCGAGCTCCTGGAGGAGCGGCACGTGGTGCTCCGGCTCCCCAAGGATCGTCACCTGAACCACGTGGGGATCGTCTACGCGGGATCCCTGTTCACGCTCATGGAGATCGCGGGCGCCGCCCTGTTCGGATGCACTTACCCGCTGGGGACCTACATCCCCATCAACAAGGAGATGAGCATCCGGTTCCTCCGCATGGGCACCACGGACATCCTGTGCGACCTGTCCATCACCCCGGAGAAGGCGGCGGAGATGATCCGGCCTATCGACGAGAAGGGCAAGGGGGAGTGGATCCTGGAAATGGACTGTAAGGACACCGAGGGGAACGTTGTGTCCACTTCCACCTGCACGTACTACATCAAGAAAATGGGATAATCAGAACGGCCGCGAGGCTTCGAAGATCTGGCGGATCTGCCCGCACAGGGTCTCGAACTCCCCGGGAAGCAACGACTGGGCGCCGTCGCACACGGCCTGCTCCGGCGCGTTGTGCACCTCCACCAGAAGGCCCTGCACCCCCACCGCCACGGCCGCCCGGCTCAGGGGGATGACCTGGTCCCGCCGGCCCGAGGCGTGACTGGGGTCCACGAAGACCGGCAGGTGGCTTTCCCGCTGAACCACCGGAACGGCCGACAGGTCCAGGGTGTTCCTGCTGTGACGCGCAAAGGTACGAACGCCGCGTTCGCACAGGATCACCCTGTGGTTTCCCCCGGCCATGATGTACTCCGCGGCCATGAGCCACTCGTCGATGGTAGCGGACATCCCGCGCTTGAGAAGCACCGGTTTTCCGGAACGACCGGCACGTTTGAGCAGGGTGAAGTTCTGCATGTTCCGGGTCCCGATCTGCACCACGTCCGCGGCTTCCTCCACCCGGTCGAACACCTCGTGATCCACCGCCTCGGTTACCACAGGCATGCCCGTCTCCCGGCGGACCTTCTCCAGGATGCGCAGGCCCGCGTCCTCCATCCCCTGGAACGAGTAGGGAGACGTCCGGGGCTTGAAGGCCCCCCCGCGAAACATCCCGGCGCCTGCCTTCTGCACGGCCTGGGCGATTCGCAGGGCCTGGTCCTCGCTTTCGATGGCGCAGGGACCGGCCACAAGGGTGAGCGCCCCACCCCCGACCTGGACTCCCCCCACCTGGAATACAGAATCGTGCGGCTGTGTTTCCCGGCTGACCAGCTTGTACGGGCGGGTGACCGGGATCACGTCCTTCACCCCGGGGAGCGCCAGAAAGGGCTGGGTGTCGGCGTTGCCCTGGTTGTTGAGGATTCCGATGGCCGTCCGGTCCCCGCCGGGGATGGGCCGGGCGGTGAAACCCCGCTTTTCAATGGCGGCAACCACCTGGTCGATTTCGTCCGGCGTTGCGTCTTTCTTCATGACGACGAGCATGGCGTTTTTCTCCCGATTCAGAACTGGATCATGCCCCCGATCCCTCCCTGCGCGTGCAGCAGGATCTGGGAGAAACCCCAGTCCGCCATGATGATGAGGACGCAGGCAAAGACCACGGACCAGGTGACCACTTTGGGTACGTGCCGGGGCTGGAGTTCCGGGTCACGGCGGGCCACCACCTCGGCCACCAGGAGGATGATGACCATGAACCCCAGGCTGTGGTACAGGGCGCAGAACGGGGGATAGGTCCAGAGGGAGGTGTAGGTGAAGATCTCCTTCGTGAGCAGATGCCAGAACGCGGCGCTGTGGGGAAATAGCGGATGCACGCCGCTCACGGCCACGAACCCCGCCGTGTAGAGACAGGTGAGGATCCCGATGCCGGTGAGCACAGGGGCGGACAGGATGGCGGCGATGGCCGACGGCCCGAGCATCCAGGTGCGGGGCGACCGGCCCAGGGTCCGCAGGAGCTGGTTCTGATTGGTGGCCTGCATCATGCCCACCTCCCCGGCGTAGCTGCCCCCGATCCTTCCCGCCAGCAGGAGGGCGGTGAGCAGGGGGCCCAGTTCGATCACGAACCCCTTGGCCACCCCCAGCACGAAGATCTTCCGGCGCAGTTCGGGCAGGTGGGTGCCGGCGATCACGTTGAACTCGTGACTCACGAACTTCTCGAAAACCTCATACCCCAGGAGCTTCTTCCAAAGCTCCGGCCTGGTGTTCAGGATGATCTTCTTGATCATCTCCGGGCTCGTGGCCTCCAGCAGGTCGCTGAAGAGGAGGCTGATGGCGAACCCCGATGCCAGGAATGCAAACAGGATGAGCGGGGCCGAAATCCCCAGGTAATCCGCCAGGCGCATGCCGGTGCGCACGAGAAACCCACTGTGGGAGAACCGGTGGGCCCGCATGCGGTCCGGTTTCCGGTCACACGGGTCCAGCCGGACCTCCCGTCCCGGAGTGACCAGGGCCGTTGCGTACTGGGGCTCGTGGGAGATGAGCAGAAACACGATCCCCTCGGATTGCAAGGACTGGATCAGGCGGACGATCCCCGTGGCGTTCTCTTCGTCCAACCCCACGAACGGCTCGTCCAGCACGATCACTTTCTTGCGCTGAGCCAGGACCTGGGCCAGGGAGGCCCTCCGCAGCATGCCGCCGCTGAGCTGCCCCGGCATCTTCCATCGGTCCTCCTCGGCCAGGCCCACCTGGTGCAGGGTATCCACGATCAGAGCGGTGTCCGCAGGCCTCCCGCTGGCGCGCAGGGCCAGGGCGATGTTCTCTTCCAGGTTCAGGGCGTCCACCAGCACCCCCTGCTGGAACACCATGCCCATGGACCCTTTCAGGGTCCCGTCCCCGTGCCAATCCACCCGGACCTCGGCGCCGGCCAGGGGCTTCAACCCCAGCAGGTGCAGGGCGATGGAAGACTTGCCCGCCCCCGACACCCCCTGGAGCCAGAGGCACTCCCCGGAATCCAGCGCGAACTCCACGCGTTCGTTCCGGAAGGGGCAGTCGTTTCCGATCCGCGTGACGGCAACGTTCAGCAGCATCCGGATCCTCCCCGGGCACGATGGTAAAGCAGAGAGTGTTCAGCGTTCAGACCCTGCCCCGCCCAATCCCCTGGATCCCGGATCAGGGGGGTATAAGGATCAAGTCCGGGATGACGGAAAATGATTTTTTTTTGCAATAATCTACATGATCTTCCGGAGGCATGAAACGAAAAACAGATATACGGCTTTACCGAATAATCTACAGTTTCTCCCACAAGCAGGAAAAAACAAACAGTATCCCTGACGAACCGATCGCATCGGAGAAAGAACTCTACCCGTACCGGAAGGACTCTCAGCCGCCGGACCCTTCCGGTGCATCCGGGTCCGGGGGAACGGTCACCATGGGGAGGAACGCCTCCAGTTTCCCTTTTTCCTCCAGGATGGTGAAGTTCATCTCCCGCAGGGTGGGCGCGGGCTCCGGCGCCGCCACTCTCCGCTGGAGACGGATCGCCTTTTCCGGGCACCCGGTCACGCAGAGCCCGCAACCGATGCAGCGCTGCTCCTGGAGACCCACGGTCTCCCCGCGCATCTCCAGGGCCCCGGTGAGGCACCGCTCCTCCACGCAGATCCCGCAGCCCGTGCATCGTTCCGGGTCCACTTCCGGAAGAAACCCGGAGGGGCTCATGACGTGGGGGTTCTTCAACCGGGTCCGCGCGCGGAGCAGCTCGCAGCAGCAGGAGCAGCAGTTGCAGATGAACGAGAGCTTGTCCCGGGAGTTGTTCACCTGGTGCACGAGCCCCTGTTCGTCGAACTCCCGGAGCTTCCGCTTCATCTCCTCCTTGGTGATGACCCTCCCGAACCCGCGCTCCACCAGGAAATCACAGGTGTCGTCGAACATCATGCACGCCTCCCGGGGGGCGTCGCACCGGTTCATGGTGCTGCGGCATGCGCAGTGGCCGATCCCCACCACCCGCGCCTGGTCGATCATCTCGTCGATCCTGTTGTAGGGCAGGACCCCGGGGTCGTGCGCCAGATCTTCCTGGACCGGGATCACGCGGGCAAAGGGCATGGAGGGGGAACCGAACCCTTTTCCGAACTTCAGCATGTACTTGTTCCACAGGGGGGCCAGGCGGTCCAGGGCCTCGCTGCTCCCGCCGCCCATGAACGGAAACTCGAACAGACCCGGCATGGCGGGCTGCAGGGCGTAGCGCCGCTCCCCTCCCTTCTCCTTGACGAACACGATACCCTTGTCCGCCATCCGTTCCAGGAGGACCCGGGCCGCGCTGGGGTCCACACCCGCCCGGCGGGCCACCAGGGACACCGGAAAGGGCCGGAACCCCAGGCCCAGCGCCACGCCCGCTTCTTCTTCGGTAAACAGGATGCGAAGGATTTCGTCGATTTCCGGTGCGGGAGGACAGCCGGTGGGATCCTTGTCCAGCAGCTGTCGCAGGGATTCGTAGACGTCCATGAACACCGTTCCCGGGGGGGCGCCCCGTCAGTAGTGGAACAAAAGCACCAACCCCAGCCAGGTGGTGGAAAGCCCGAACACGGAACCGGCGATCACCTCGGGCAGGGTGTGTTCCTTCACCACGAGCCGGCTCCAGGCGGCCAGGCCCAGGCCCGCGAGCCCCACAACCCCCACCGCGGTCCCGAAGGAGAAGTAGAGCCCCACCACCAGCCAGCCCAGACCGGAGCAGTGCAGACTGATCTTGAACTTGAGGGTAATCAAGGCGCAGGCCGTACAGGTGAACAGACCCACCACCAGCAGGTCCTTCACCAGGGGGCTCACCCCTTCGGTCCGCCACAGGATGGCCACCACCACCACCAGACAAACCAGCATGACGGGAAACAGGTAGATCCTTTGCCTCCGGTCCGTGATGTGAAAATCCTTCACCAGGCCCACACGCATCAGGGCCAGGATGTAAATCAACGGAAAGATGCAGAGGATCCCCACGCACAGGAAGATCGTGGGAACCAGCTCCAGCCGGATCTCCCCCACGTCCTTGAGACCGATGAGCAGGATCACGGGCACGCCGATCACCAGCGGGTTGAACAGGAGGGACACCCTGCCCGCGAACCGTTCCCTGCATGTGTTCGCTGTTTTCATGCCGAAAGATCCCCGTTGCCGTGCCCGGTTCATGCCAGGTGCTGTTCCAGTGCTTCGTGCAGCAGGTCCGGGTCCACCCCTTCCACGACCCGGGCCCGGCCGATCGCCTCCAGGAAAACGAACCGGTTCTGACCCGAAATGAACTTCTTGTCCCGCTTCATGGCCTCCCACACCCGGGCCGGCTCCACGCCCCGGGCACGGGTCGCCAGGCCCGTGGATTCCAGGAGTTCCCGGATCCGCCCGTAGGCCTCTTCCGGGAGCATTCCCAGGGCCACGGAGATCCGTGCCGCGCACAGCATGCCGATCCCCACCGCTTCCCCGTGCAGGTAGGCACGGTACTCCGTGGCCGCCTCCAGCGCATGTCCGAAGGTGTGGCCGAAATTCAAAAGCGTGCGCAGCCCCTTGCTCTCCCTCTCGTCCCGGCCCACCACCTCGGCCTTGATCTCGCAGGAGCGTTTCACGATGTGCAGGAGATGTTCCTCCCGGAGGGCTAGGATCTCCCCCATGTTCCGCTCCAGGTAGGTGAAAAACGGCTCGTCCCAGATGAGGCCGTACTTCACCACTTCGGCCATGCCCGCCCGGAACTCCTCCGCGGGAAGCGTATCCAGCAGGCGCAGGTCCATGAACACGAGAACGGGCTGATGGAACGCCCCGATCAGGTTCTTACCACCGGGATGGTTCACACCGGTCTTCCCCCCCACGCTGCTGTCCACCTGCGCCAGCAGGGTGGTGGGCACCTGAACGAACGGGGTCCCCCGGCGGTACGCCGCCGCCACGAACCCGCCCAGGTCCCCCACGACCCCTCCCCCGAGGTTCAGGAGGAACATGCGCCTGGACGACCCGTCCTCGAGCGCCACCAGCCGGTCCAGCGCGGTCCGCCAGGTCTCCAGCGATTTGCTCGTCTCGCCGGGATCGATGAGAAAGGTGTCCAGCAGGGAGTACCCGGCACCGGCAAGCGCCTGTTCCACCGGTTTCCCGTGCAGGTCCCACACGGCCCGG
>CAYTRL010000259.1:0-8372 GCA_964439795.1 uncultured Thermodesulfobacteriota bacterium | reverse complement strand
GGCGGGAGCGGAATAACCGCAACTTTGCCGACCATGCCTCATAGAATCTGTAACGGAGATTTTGAGGAAAGGGGAGACGATATCAGCTTTCAGCCTTCGGCTCCCATCCATCAACCCCTCATGAAGGTGGACAAATGGCGGGACAGGGTATTTGGGTAGGCAATGGAACTTCTAAGAGGGAGAATTTCCGGCCGGAAAGCCAATTTTCCTGACGTCCATGGGGATCCCCTTACGCTCGTCGCGCACCATCTTCAGCGATTCCTTTTTACATCCCACCTGGCATACGGTACAGCCCATGCACTTTTCCCAATCAACAACAGCCAGGTCGTCGGTCACGGTGATCGCCTTGAAAGGACACGCCTTCTCACAAAGACCGCACCCGACGCATGTTGATTCCTCGACCTCGGCCACGTAGCCGGACGACAAAATCATGGGCACATCGTATTGCATATTTGCCTCTACTCCGGCGCAACAACAAATGCAGCAGTTGCAGATCTGGTAAAACCGATGGCCCAGGACATCTTTGAAGTAAGCTGAATGAACGTGGCCGCGTGCATGCTCTTCTTTCAGCAGCTCCAGCGCCTCAGCCTGGGTGAGAAGCCGGGTGCTGTGTGGGTTATGTTCCAGTGAGAACTCAGTGCTTCCCACGATGAGACAGACCTGGGTCGGTTGGCAGGGGTTTTTACGGGCGCTCCTGCAGGGGCACTCAAACGCGGCGACCTTTGGCGGGCCTTCAAGGACAAGGTCGCGCGCCGCGGAATAGGGTATGATCTGCTCCAGATCGCAGTTGATATCATGATCCAGGGTAATAATCGATTGAGCTAATTCCGGTGTCAGGATCTTGGCGTGATAACTGTCGGCCCACTTCTTCTTGGAGTCGGTCTGCATACGGGGCAGGATGAACGCAAGCAGGAAACGAACGTAGTGGTTGCTCCAGCGCCCATAGATGTATGCATGGATCGAGTCGAAGAAGGATTGCCGTGGATCGATCTCTTTCATCGCGGCCCAGGTGGAGGGCAGGATCAACCGTCCGCGCTCACCGATCAACCAGAACGTCAGAAGAACAAGGATCGGAACGCCAAGAATGAGCAGTATCCATGCCATAGAAAATTTTCTCCCACGAAGTGCCCGTCTATTGCAGAGTAAGGATAAAAGTACCTAGATCAAGATGCGTGAAAAATGGTTATGCGGCTCCAACATTATTCCCCCGGATCTCAAACACACGAAAGGAGGAAAACTCCCAGAGATTGTCGTTCAAACAGTGCGCATTCCAAGAATTATATCATGCCTTTCGAAATCAACGCCAACTTCATCCAGAGGCACGAACCACCTGTATGCACGGGGGAATTCACTATTTCACAATTTTAATCCAATCCTGTGCGTGTAGTCGTTGAGGATCTTCAGAGAAGTTCATTTGCTGCGTATTTGGTTCCGTTGCGCACGATTGCTGCTGTCGGAGAATGTTGACTCACGGGAACAAGAAACCAATAATATCTGAAAATGATGTTTCGTTTTCCTGGTTCCTCTATGATGGTGAAGTTTGATTTACCCTTTCCTGCTCTTCAGATGAGATCCGTCTTGTAAGATGCTTGTCAGCCTCCCCCTGAGCTATTAATTTTATTGATGAATCCGCAGGGAGGGAGAGGACTCCATCCGCAAGATGGAAAATCTTTCGGTTCGCAAAAAAAATGAAACGGCCCCGAAACGGACGGGCATGGCAGATGGAAGAGAAATGAGCACCGTCACCGAAGCCGCGAGCGAAACAGCAACCCCGTTGCTGGAAATCCGGGGTCTGAAAACAGGGTTCCGCACGGACCAGGGCTGGGCGTGGGCGTCGGACGAGGTGGATCTGAACGTCCAACGCGGCAGGACCCTCTGCCTGGTGGGGGAATCAGGGTGCGGAAAGACCGTCACCGGTCTAAGCATCCTCCGGCTGGTTTCCTCCCGCGGGGGCTACATTGCCGGAGGGCGGATCCTGTTTCACGGGCAGGACCTGATGGAACGGACCGAACCGGAAATGCGCCGGCTTCGAGGCGACCGGATATCGATGATCTTCCAGGAACCGATGACAGCCCTGAACCCCGTTTTCAGCATCGGAAATCAACTCTCGGAAACCCTCCGCGTGCACCGCAAACTATCCCGGAAGCAGGCCCGGCAGCAGGCGATGGAGATGCTCGAGGCCGTGGGGTTTCCGTCTCCGGAAAAACGCTACGCCGATCCCCCCTGCCTGCTCAGCGGCGGATTACGGCAACGGGTCATGATCGCCATGGCCCTGTGCTGCCGCCCGGACCTGCTCATCGCGGACGAACCCACCACCGCGCTGGACGTGACCATCCAGGCACAGATCCTTCAGCTCATGCAGGACTTCCAAAAAAAAATGGACATGGGCATCCTGTTCATCACCCACGACCTGGGCGTAGTGGCCCAGATCGCCGAGGAGGTGGCCGTGATGTATGCCGGCCGCATCGTGGAAACCGCCCCGGTTGCCGGTTTTTTCCGGGAGCCCCGGCACCCATATTCGCTGGGACTTCTACGCTCCGTTCCCGGGCCGCTGGCGGGCCGAAGCCGGGAGGACCGTCCCCTGGAAGCCATTCCTGGAGGCGTCCCGGACCTGACGGACCTGCCGGACGGGTGCCGCTTCCACGAGCGCTGCGGCTGGGCGCTGGAACATTGCCGAAGGGAATCCCCGCCGTTGATCCTGATCCCGGACCCCGGCGGCCTAGACAGGAGGTCTGCATGCTGGCGGCACGATGAACTGGCCGGCCCCGGGAAAAAGGAGGAACGGTGAACAGGGTCGAGAGGGTCGAGAGGGTCGAAAGGGTCGCACCCCTGCTGGAAGCGCGGAACCTGAAGGTTCACTTCCCTGTCAAAGCGGGATCATTCGGGCGTTCTCGAGGCATGCTGCGCGCCGTGGACGACGTTAGCCTGCTCCTCCAGCAGGGGGAAACCCTGGGCCTCGTGGGAGAGAGCGGCTGCGGGAAGACCACGCTGGGCCGAACCCTGCTTCGTCTCATCGAGCCCACGGCGGGGACCATCCTCTTTGAAGGCCGGGAGATGACAAACCGCTCCGGAGAGGCCCTGCGCCGATTCCGGCGGCGCGCCCAGATGATCTTTCAGGATCCCCAGGCCTCCCTGGACCCCCGGATGAAGGCGGGCCCCATCATCGAGGAGGGCCTCGTGGTGCACCGCATCGGATCACGCCGGGAACGGAAGCAGCGGGTGTCCGAACTCATGTCCAGGGTGGGACTCCGGCCGGAGGATGCGGGGAAATACCCTCACAGGTTCAGCGGCGGCCAGCGCCAGCGGATCGGGATCGCCCGGGCTCTGGCCACCTCGCCCGGCCTGATCGTGGCCGATGAACCGGTCTCGGCCCTGGACGTGTCGATCCAGGCGCAGATCATCAACCTGCTCCTGGAACTGCAGCGCTCCCTGGGCCTGACCTACCTGTTCATCTCGCACGACCTGCGGGTGGTGGAACAGATCAGCGACCGGGTGGCGGTGATGTACCTGGGAAAGATCCTGGAGACAGCGCCCCGCAACCGGCTGTTCGAGGACCCTTCCCATCCGTACACCCGGGCCCTTCTGTCGTCCATCCCCACCGTGGACCCGGCAACCCGGCGCACCCGGATCATCGTGCAGGGGGATGTGCCCTCCCCTCTTTCACCCCCCGGCGGCTGCCCCTTCCATCCACGCTGCCCCCGTTGCCTGGACGTTTGCAGGAACGTCTTTCCCGAAACGCACCGTATCGGCGAAGGGCACACAGCGGCCTGCCACCTGTTCAGCGATCCCGCCCGAAAGGCACCGCCGGGATGACAAGAGTAAATGGATCCCGACTGGAGCCTGCCCAGGACTCCAATCCGGGGCTCGGAAGACAACAAAGAGGCGTTTTTCATTCTGTTGGGGGATGGAGCGGGCGGCAAGCGGGAGGTGTCCCTGCACGCACCCTCATTCCGCCTAGCGGGAAACGAAGCGGATCAGCCCCTTCTTCTTGAGCTTTTCGTACTGTTCCGGATAGATCTGCTTCAGGCATTCGGGACAGAGGCTGTGGGTGAACTCGGCCTCGGAACGCTTGCTCACGTAGGTTTCCACCTGTTCCCAGTACCCCTTGTCGTCACGGATCTTCTTGCAGCCCGAGCAGATAGGCAGAAGACCGCTCAGGGTCTTCACGTTTTCCAGGGCCTCCCGAAGCTCGTGCACCAGCCGTTCCATCTCCTCTTTCAACCGTTTTTCCCGGTAATAGGACCCCAGCACCCAAAGGCTGAGAAAACAGAGCACAGCCCAGACCGCGACCATGACGATCTGTATGGCGAAGATCTTTTCATGGACCGTCTCGGCCGTGATGTCCACCCCCACCACCGCCACGGTGTTCCCCGCCCGGTCCTTGATCGGCGCGTAGCCGGAGAGGAGATCCGGGTACGGTGGGTCCGGAGACACATCCGGGTCCGCGCCGGGACGTTCCCATGCCTTTACGAATTCGGGATACTCCGTGGCGTCGTAGGCGGTCCCCGGCGAGTTGCAGGACTCCTCGGGGTCGATGATCCCGTTGCCGTTTTCGTCCTCCTCCTGCACGTCCACCACGTACTCCATGTCGGCGGGACCGGCGCCCTCTTTCATCGACCTCCGCATGATGTAGATGTACCGTACATCCGGGTTCAGCACCTCGATCCGGTCGATGAACTCCTGGAGGTGTAAAAACGACTCCTTGCGCATATCCTCCAGAGAACGGATCCCGTCCAGGGACTCCGCATGCACACCGGCGGCCGTGGCAATGGCCACCCCCATGGCGTGATACCGGATCTCGTTGATCACCGCCCGGTAAGCAATCTGGTAGAGCAGGATAAACAGGAGGGTGATCACCGCACCGAGGGCCAGGTACTTGGCCCGTCTGCCCCAGGCGGCGCCGGGCGCGGCAACCCCAACCGGACCGGCCCCCCCGGCCCGCTCGTTCTCTCTCATGTCCTCTCCTTGTGCGGCCGCCTTGTATTCGTGGCGGCTGCATAAAGGGCCCCCTTCCGGAGTCGCGTGAAACTGAGCCAACAGCGCTTCTCCTCATATAACAGAATAGGACACGAGGAATCAAAAAAGAGTTCCGGCCTGCAGCAGGCCGTGAATACACCCTGCCGGAAAAACCCGGGCGGAGCATCCTGTGAAGGGTTTCACGGGGTGTTGATCCTTCGGATCTCCTCCGGCGGGACCTTGGGATTTCGGGTTGCATCCAGCAGACCGTTCTCCTCCTGGTACGTGTCGCTGAACTGGGTGTAGCAGTATCCGTCGAGATGGTCCTGCTCGCGGATGAGTTCCGTGTAGGCGCGGTAGTTCTCGATCAACGACCGGTCTTCCTCCACGTCGTAGAAACCGAATCCGCCGTATTCACTGATGATGACGGGCTGGCCGGAATAGCCCTCCTCCCACGCAAACACGTTCTGGTTGCTTGCCCCGATCATGCTGGTGAGCCAACGCAGGGGAGACCATTCATAGGTGTAGAGGTCCTCCAACTCCCGGTACAGCGACTCGCACTGTTCCAGGGTCCTCAGGTAGTGATGCACGTCCACCACGTCCGTCTCGGAAGTGTGATCGTACCCGCTGTTGTCGATGACCAGGCGGGTGGGGTCCCACGCCCGGGTCAGGCGGTAGACCTGTTTCAGGTACTCCTTGGCCTCCGGGAAGACGAGGATCGGGATCATCCCCAGGCCCACACCCCAGCTTTCGTTGAACGGGACCCAGGTAATGATGGAGGGGTGGTTGAAGTCGCGATCGACCGCCTCGCGCCATTCCCGTTCCAGCGCCTCCTGCATCGGGGCGCCGAATTCGTAGGCGGACGGCATCTCCTCCCATACCAGGGCGCCCAGGATGTCCGCCCAGAAGAGGAAAAGCGGCGCCTCGATCTTCTGATGCATGCGCAGACCGTTGAATCCGAACGCCTTCACCCGTTCGATGTCCTCCCGGAAGAGGGCCGGGTCCACCGGCGTGTAGTGCCCCTCCGGGTAGTACCCCTGATGGAGCATGAGTTTTTGATAAAGGCGCTCGCCGTTGAGCCACACATCCCCGTCGCGGGCCTCGATGGTCCGTGCGCCGAAGTAGCCCTGCACCTCGTCCCGGGAACCCCCGGACGTGACGGTGAAATGCAACCCGTAAAGAGCGGGTTCCCCGGGCGACCAGGGGAACAGCCCACCGAAATCCAGGATGAGCTGTGCCTCGACCACCTCCCCGTCGCTCTTCCGGGCGTGGGTCCTCTCCGTCAGGACCCTGCCGTCGGGTGCGGTGGCTTCAACCTTCACTTCCGCATCGCCCTGCCCTCCGGCCAGACGACAGACGATCCGAACCGCCCCGGTCCGCAGGTCCGGGTAGACCCGGTAGCCATCAAGGTAGATCGTTCCCGCCCTCTCCAGCCAGACCGGCTGCCAGATTCCGGTGACGGTCTCGTAAAAGACGCTGAACGGAACCCCGAACTGGCTCTGCTTGCCCCTGGGCTGGGAGGGATCCAGGAGATCCTCGACCCGGACCACCAGCAGGTTGTTCTTCTCGAGAACGTCCCGCACCTCGAAGCGGAACGGCGTGTATCCGCCGGCGTGTTCCCCCAGGAGTCGGCCGTTCAGCCAGACCCTGGCACGGTAGTCGACGGCGCCGAAGTGCAGGAGGGTTTGACCGGGCGGGTCCGGCAGGTCCTGCGTGAACCGCTTTGCGTACCAGAGCACGGCCGGAGGGTCGATGTCGCCGACCCCGGACGCTTCGGACTCTACGCAGAACGGAACCGTGATCTTCCGTGAGAAGGCGGGGTCGCGAAACCAGCCTTCCGAGAGACCTTCGTCCTCCGGGTCGTACTCCAGATCCCATTCCCCCGCCAGGGACTGGAACCGTTCCCGGACGAGATCGGGACGGGGATACTTGCCGAGATATCGGAGGTTGAGGGCCTCCTCTTGAGGATCGCCGGAAACAGTCGGCCCGTTTCTTCCCTCTGTTTCAGCGCACCCGGAAAGGATGCAGGCGGCCATCCACGCAAGGAACATACAGACCGGCATGGACCGGGCGCCTCTCATGCTGCATCCCTCCTCTTTCCGCGTTTGATAGGGGAGTTTCCATCATGCCGCCCGGACCGTGGGTTTGGCAACCCCGTATTTACGGACGGAGCGGGTCATGGCGAGAAGGTTCTCCGCCTTGGCGTTGTAAGGGATCTCACAGCCACCCGCCAGGATGAAACCGCCCCCCCGGCCCACTTCCTCGATCAGGCGGTGACAGTATTCCTCTACCTCGGCCGGGCTTCCCATGACAAGCTTTTCCGCGGGCACGTCACCGAACAGGCACATGTGATCGCCGATCTCTTCCTTGGCGGTGAAGATATCCGTCAGGCCGTCAAGTTGAAGGATGATCTTCCCCCTGGGAAGCCGGCGCATCACCGGGAAGTTCTTCCTCCAGTCCCCGTCACAATGCAGGATGGGCGTCATGCCGGCGTCCACAAGCCGGTGGACGATCTCCTCGAGACTCGGGAACGCAAGCTCCTCGAACTGTTTCGGAGAGATGAAATTGCTGGAGGTCCGATGGCAGTAGCACTGAACCCGGGAAACGCCCATGAACCGGGCGACCCTTATGCTGAACTCGACAAAGGCCGGAGCCAGTCGAAGCGCGGCCCTGCGGACCTTCTCCTTTCTTTGAAACAGGTCGATGGAAAAGGGGACCACGGTGCGGGCCATAGAAAACGTGTCAAAGGGCATTTCCGCCTGGTAGCCGATCTGCATGGCGAGGCCCTTTTCCCTGCACCATTTTCTATCCTCGTCCCAGAACCGCTTCTGTCGGATGAAATCCCTTGCGATTCTGAAACCGATCCGCCCGGTGCTCAGCCCTTCGGCATCCTTGCAAAAGCGGGGGAGCATCCGCATCCGAAACGCCAGGTCCGCGAAAAAGTAGCTCCCTTCCAGGATCCGGTCATAATCCTCGGGCTTCATGTATTCGAACTCCTCCACCTGCGACATGACGTCCTCGGGGAGTTCCTTTCCGGGATAGAGGTACCGCATCATCATGGCAAAGCTGTACATCAGGCGCGAAACCGGATTGATGTTGTAGTAGATGTCCCAGGGACCCAGGTCTTCGTAGACCCGCCGGCTTACCCGGCGATAGACCTCGGGACGGTTCATGTATTCGCTCATCCGGTCCCCGGTGTGAAACGGAGCGAAATAGTAGACCATCATGGAAAGGGGCACGCGGTCGGGCTCCTCCAGGCGGACAACGGCCTGCAGGCGTTCCTCGGCGGTCATTCGATCCTCGGGATAGATCTTCTTTTCAGCCGGCTGCATGGCTTTTCTCCCCCTGCTCCAGAAACGATTTTACGATCCGCAGCCCCTCGAAGGCGTCCAGGGGCTGGGCGTCGACGCGGATCC
>CAYTRL010000258.1:0-8493 GCA_964439795.1 uncultured Thermodesulfobacteriota bacterium | reverse complement strand
CCCCCCCCCCCCCCCCCCCCCCCCCCCCCCGCCCCCCCCCCCCCCCCCCCCCCCACGGTGGCGGAGGCGGGTTGACGCAGGGAGACAGACAGGGTGAGGAACCGGAAATCAGGAAGGTGAACGACCGTTCACAACGGGACGGCGAAGCGGATTCAGGGTGCGGTGGCGGCCCCCGCCTTGCGGCCCCGGGCCAGGGCGAAAAGTCTCCCGACGGCCTCGCCGGCCTGTTCCACGTAGACGTAGAACACGGGGACCACGAAGAGGGTCAGCAGGGTGGAGATGGCCAGCCCCCCCACCACCGCCTTGCCCAGGGGGGCGAACATCACCATGCCCCCGAGGCCGGATCCGCCTATCGCCAGGGGCAGCAGCCCCAGAATGGTGGTGGCCGCGGTCATCAGCACCGGCCGGAGCCGGTCCACCCCGGCCTGCAGCACGGCCTCCTCACGCCCCTGTCCGGACCGGCGAAGCTGGTTCATGCGGTCCACGATCACGATGGCGTTGTTGACCACGATCCCCACCATGAGGATCAGGCCGATGTACGCCGCCACGTCCATGGAGGAGCCGGTGAGGTACATCACCCAGTAGGAGCCGATCAGGGCCAGGGGGACGGACACCAGGATGGTGAACGGATGGACGTAGGACTCGAACAACCCCCCCAGCAGAAAATAGATCAACAGAACGGAGAAGAGGATGGCGTTCGCGAACGATCTCTGGGTCTTTTTCAGGTCCGTGATGCTTTTCCCGAAATCCATGCGGTAGCCGGGGGGGAGGTTCATGGGGGCCAGGACCTTTTCCAGGCGCGCCTTCTGGATGCTCAGCGCCTCGCCGGAGGTCTGGACCCGCACGTTCACCGTCCGCTTTCCTTCCTGCCGGCGGATCACCCTCTGACCCGGGGCCTCCCGAAAGCGGGCGGCCACATAGAGGGGGATCAGGCCGCCGTCCTCGGTGAGCAGCTGCAGGTCCTTCAACTTGGAGACGTCCTCCCGGTCCTCCTTCTCCAGCTGGACCAGGACGTCCATCTCCCGGGCCTCGGTCTTCATCTTTTTCATGGGAAAGCCCCGGAGCCCGAACGCCACGGTCTGGGCCGCGATCAGGGGGCTCACCTTGTACTTCTTGGCCAGGGAGCGGTCCACGGAGATGTGGATCTCGTCGTGGCCCGGCTCGATGTCCGTGGCGGCCTCCACCACCCCAGGCAGCCCGGACAGACGGCGCACCGCCTCGTCCGCAATCATTTCCAGGGTCTCCGGGTCGTTCCCGGTGAACAGGATCTTCACCTGGTTCTGGGCCCCCGACCCGGGGCTCTTGTGCTCCGGGATGCTGATCTCCACGTCCGGGATCACGGGCATCCGCTCCATCAGCAGGGCCTTGGCCTCCTCGGTGGTCACCAGGACGTCATCCCCTTCCCGGAGAAAGACGTTCACCCGGTTCCGCTCGGCCATGTACCCGGACTGGACGAAGATGTTCTCGATATCCAGTTCTTCCTTGTTCTCCAGGAGCACCCGTTCCACTTCCCGAAGGACCTCGTCCACGCGCCCCCGCTCCTGGGCGCCGTACACCCGCACGTCCAGCATCATCCGGCGCGTGTCCCCGGTGGGCTCTCCCTTCTGGGGAACCCTCTTCAAGGGGATGAGCACCGTGAGGACGATCAGGATGACCAGAAGGCAGACCACGTGGCTCTTGTGCGTGAGGGCCCAGGAGAGCCCACGGCGGTATCGGACCATCAGGGCGTTCAGAAACCGGCTCCTGCCCCCCCGGGACCGCTCCCGGGGCAGGCGTGCCGCCACCAGGGGGATGAAGGTCAGGGCCACGAACAGGGACGCCACCAGGGACAGGGAGATGGCGATCCCCACCTCGCGCGTGTACACCTTCAGGATCCCCATCTCCATGAACACCATGGGCAGAAACACGATGATGGTGGTCAGGGTGGAAGCCAGGATGGCCATGGCCACCTCCCGGCTCCCCTTCCGGGACGCCTCCATGGGCTCCGCCCCCTGTTCCCGGAGACGAAAGATGTTCTCCGAAATCACGATGGAGTTGTCCACCAGCATGCCCACGCCGAGCATGAGCCCCACCATGCTGATGATGTTCAGGGTCATGGAGGAGAAGTACATGACCATGACGGCCACCATGATCGATATGGGGATGGCCACCGCCACCAGCGCTGTGGCCAGGACCCGCCGCAGAAAGAAGAAGAGGACGAAGATGGAGAACAGGCCGCCCCAGAGCCCTGCGTCGCGAAGGCTGTGAAAGCTGTTCAGGATGAACTTGGACTGGTCGAAGAAGATCGAGGAACGGATCCGGGAAAAGGCGGGCGCGGCCAGGACCCGGTCCAGTTCCCGGCGCACGGCCTCGCAGACCTGCACCGTGTTGGCGCCGGACTCCTTCTTGATGCCCATGGAGATGGCGGTCTGCCCGTTCATCCGCGTGATGGCCCTGCGCTCCGGGTACCCGTACCGGATGTCGGCCACGTCCTGGAGACGGAGCCCCTGCCGGTTCACCCGGAACCCTTCCAGGTCTTCCAGGCTCCGGTACTCGTTGGCGGTCCGGACCAGGTACCGGTCCCCGCCCTCGGTGATCTCGCCGCTGCCCAGGGTGAAGTTGTTCCGGTCCAGCCGCAGGACGAGATCGTACAGGCTGATCCCGTACCCCTTGAGCAGGTCCTGGTCCAGGTCGACGAACACCTTTCTCGGCGCATGCCCCCACACGGTCACGCTGCCCACGCCGTCCACCCGCTGCAGCCGGGGCTTGATCCGATCGTTCATGATCTCGAACAGCCCGTCCACCGGTCCGTCCCAGTAGAAGCTCATGAACATGATCTCGATGTCGGTGGAGCTGAACCGCCAGATGAAGTACTCCTGGCTCTCCCGGGGAAGGTCCTCCTTCAACCGGTCCAGCCGGTCCTTCACGTCCAGGTAGGCGTAGTCCATCTCCGTACCCCAGTCGAACTCCAGCAGAACCGTGCAGGAGCTGTTCTGGGACATGGTGGTCACCTTGGTGAGGTTGGGAACGGTCTGCAGGAGTTCCTCCGCCGGTATGGCCACGGTCTTCTCCACCTCGGCGGGGGTGGCGTTTCGGTACGGGATCTCGATCCAGAAGTTGGGACCGGTCAGGGTGGGCAGAAACTCCAGGGGGATGTCCCGGATGGCGATGCCGCCCAGCACGAACAGGGTGGCGTAGACCATCATCATGGTGACGGGCCGCTTGAGGGCCAGTTCCGGGAGGGTCATTTCTTTCGGTCCACCAGGGAATAGACGACGGGGATGACCAGCAGCGTGAGGAAGGTGGACCCGGTGAGGCCCGCGATCACCGTCACGGCCATGGGCACCCGGATCTCGGCACCTTCCCCCAGCCCCAGCGCCATGGGCATCAGGCCCAGGATTGTGGTCAGGGTGGTCATCAGGATGGGCCGGAGACGGACCATCCCCGCCTGGATGATGGCCTCCTCACGCTCCGCGCCCCGTTTTCGCAGAACGTTGATGTAGTCCACCAGCACGATGGCGTCGTTGACCATGATCCCGGCCAGCATGATTACTCCGATGAAGACCACCACGCTCAGGGGGATCTGAAGAATGTAGAGGATGTAGATCACCCCGATGAGACCCATGGGGATGGAGAACAGGATCACGAACGGGTGCAGCAGCGACTCGAACTGTGACGCCATGACGATGTACACCAGAAAGACCGCCAGGAGAAGGGCGAACCGAAGGCTCTCAAAGGAGGTCTGCATTTCCCGGTTCTGCCCGCCCAGGTCGATCTGGTATCCCGGCGGGAGTTCCAGGTCCTCGAGCCGCTCCAGGATCTCCTTGGAGACGCTTCCCAGGTCCATCCCCTTCAGGTTCGCCGAGACCACGGCCACCCGGTGCTGGGCCACGCGCCGAACCTCGCTGGGCCCGGGTACGATCTTCAGGTCGGCAAGGGAATCCAACGGCACCGAGATGCCGGGGCCGATATCGATCTTCAGGTTGCGGAGGTCTTCCAGGCTCCGTACGTATTTCCGGTCGGCCCGCACCCGGATGTCGTGCCGGTTCTCCCCCTCGGACAGACGGGTGGGCACCTCACCCAGGAGCTTGGTCTGCACGCTCCGGGCCGCTTTGCTCACATCGATCCCGAAGCGCGACAGCCGGTCCCGGTCGAACTGGATCTGCACCTCCGGGTTTCCCACCCCCGCACTGGCCCGCACGTCGGCCAGCCCCGGGATCGTGCGCATCCGTTGCTCAACCTGAGCCGCGATCCGGCGGAGCTCTCCCAGGTCGTTCCCCTCGATCTCCACCTCCACCGGGGTGCTGAAACCGAAGAGGCTGGGGAGGATGAACTTGGTCTTGATGCCCACAAAATCACGGAGACGCTCCCGCAGACGGTCCATGACCGCATCTTCCTGAAACACGTCCCGGCCCACGTTCTCCAGGGTCACGGTGATCTCGGCAATGTTCTCCCCCCGCTCCCCCTGGGTGTTTCCGGCCCCGGTGGGTTCGGACCCGATCTCTCCGAACACGGTCCCCACACCCTGCTCGTCCATGGTCAGGCGCTCCACCGGCTCCACGTTGTTGCTGGTCTCCTGCAGGGGGGTGCCCACCGGGTACTCGATCCGCAGGATGAACTGGCCCTGGTGGATGCGGGGGATCAGCTCCGTGCCCAGACCGCGGAACAGGAAGATGCAGTGCAGGGCGCCCAGAAGGCACACGGCCACAACCACCAAACGGTGGCGCAGGCACCAGCGGAGCACCGGGGGGTAGACCTCCCGCATCATCTCCATGAACCGCTCGAACAGGTAGAGGAACGGCCGGAGGATCGCCTTCACGACCACACCGAGAACCTGGAAGACCGGGGAGAGCAGCCGGAAGGAGAGGATCACCAGGAACCCGCCGATACCCAGGAGAACCCCCGTGGCGAGCCGCAGCAGGAACCGGAACGCCTCGAAGAATGGGTGCACCAGGCCGTAGGACGCCAAAAACACCCGTCCCGTGAACCCCGGTCCTGTTCCCGGATCTTCCGTCTCCTCCGCCGGAGCCGCATCGGGGGCACCGGGGAGGTCCGGATCCGCGGAGGGATCCCGGAAGGCGGCTTGTCCGGGCGGCCGCCCCTTCAAGTACCCCACCATCTCCATGACCCAGCGGTCCGGGCACCCGTTCTCCACGACCCACTTCCACCCGGACCGGATCCTGTCCGTGAGGATCCCGGGCAGGCTTCCGGATGTTTGCGGGGTCGTCCCCTCCAGGACGCCGGGACGGACCTGCCGTGAAGCCAGCATGGGAATCAGGTAGATGGCTACCAGCAGGGACCCCAGCAGGGAGAAGGTGACGGTGAGGGCCAGGTCGTTAAAGAGCTGGCCCGCGATCCCCTTGACGAACACGATGGGGAAAAAGACCGCTATGGTGGTCAGGGTGGACGAGGTGATGGCCGCGGCCACCTCCCCCATACCCCGGTTGGCCGCCTCCACGATCCCGTCCCCCTCCTCGCGGCAGCGGTAGATGCTCTCCAGGACCACGATGGAGTCGTCCACCAGCATCCCGATCCCCAGGGCCAGGCCGCCAAGGGACATCATGTTCAGGCTTATATCGAACACGAACATGGGGATGAACGTCATGACGATGGAAACCGGGATGGACACCCCGATGATCAAGGTGCTCTTCACATCCCGCAGAAACAGGAAGAGGACGACCAGGGCCAGGAACCCGCCGAATAGCGCCGTGCCCCGGACCTCCTCGATGGCGTTCTTGATGAACTTGGAGGGGTCGGAGATCAATTTCATCCGGACACCGGGGTAGTCCTCGGCCAGCAGTTTCATGAACCCCTTTTTCTCATCCCCCCCGCCTCGCCGGGAGGAGGATCCCCCCCCCAGGCCGAGCACTGCCTTCACCCGTTCTCCCACCTCCACGGTGTTGCTGTCCGCCTCCTTGTAAACCTCCACCTCCACGCTGTCCATCCGGTTGATGCGGGTGATGATCTCCTGCTTCTTGTGACCCCACCGGATCGTGGCCACGTCCTTGACCCGCACCTCCGCCTCACCGTCTCCTCCACCGCTTCCCCCCGCAATCGACATGAGCCCCGCAAGGCCCCCGCCTCCCGGGCCGCCCTTCCTCCCGATGACCACGTTCCCGATCTCCTGGATGTTGGCGAACTCGTTGAGGGTCCGCACCAGGTACTCCGCCCTCCCCTCTTTCAGGCTGCCCCCCGCCAGGTTGATGTTCTCCTGCCAGAGCCGCTGGGTGAGCTGCTCCATGGTCATGCCCCGCTCGGCCAACCGCCCTTCGTCCACCTCCACCACCACTTCCTGTTCCAGCCCCCCCTTGACCTTTACAGAGGCCACGCCGGGGAGACCCTCCAGCTGGGGCTTCAACTCCTTTTCCGCAATCCGGCGCAGGACGAACAGGTCCTGGTCCCCGTACACGCCCATGCGGAGGATGGGATCCAGGGCCGGGTTGTATCGAAGGATGCTGGGCCGGGAAACCCCCTCCGGAAAGAACACGCGGTCCATCTTCTCCCGGACGTCCAGGGAAGCCAGGTCCATGTCCGTGCCCCAGGAAAACTCCAGCAGCACCTCGGAGAGCCCTGCGCTGGAGATCGACCGGATCTCCACCAGGTTGCTCACCGTGCCCAGGGCCTCCTCCAGCGGGCGGGACACGAAGTTCTCCACCTCCTCCGGCGCCGCTTCGGGGTATTCCGTCCGGACGGTCAGGGTGGGGTAGGAAAGGTCCGGCATGAGGTTGAGGGCCAGTTCCTGGTAGGACTTCATCCCGAAGACCACGATGCCGAGAAAAATCATGGCCACGGTGACCGGGCGGCGGATGGATATGCGGAGAGGGGAGCTCATGGGAGGGATCCGGACCTCACTCGATAATACGAACCTTGGTTTCACCCTGCAGCCCGAGATGCCCCATTACCACCACGGGCTCCTCCGGGTTCAACCCTTCCAGGACCTCCACACGGTCCGCGTCCTGAAAGCCGGTCCGGATAAAGACCTCACGCGCCGTGCCGTCGCGGACCACGAACACGGCCTTGCGGTCCCCCTGGATGAGGACGGCCTCCTTGGGAACGATCCACGTGTCCTGATGAACGTCCGTGACGATCCGGACCCGGACGAACATGCCCGGCCGGAGGAGGCCCCGGGGGTTTTCGATGGCGATGGTGGCCTCCGCGGTCCCGCTCTGCGAGTCGATCACCGGGTTGACCCGTTCCACCGTGCCCAAAAAAGAGGTGTCCGGAAACGCGTCCACCAGGAGTTCCGCCTCCTGGCCGGGACGGACCTTCAGGAAGTCCTGCTCGGGAATGTGGACCTCCGCCTCCAGAAGCTTCAGGTCCTCGATCTTGAACAGGGGCTGGGTGGTGGTGACCAGGTCCCCCACCTTCACGCTCCGGTGGGTGATGACGCCCTCGATGGGGGCCACGATGGTCGTGTCCGCCAGCCGCTTGCGCGCCAGTTCGTAATCGGCCTTGGCCAGGCGCAGCTGCAGGGAAAGGTCCTGGTACATCTGCCTGCTGATCAACCCTTCTGAAAAAAGGGTCTTGGACCGCTCCGCATCCTTTTCCACCTTGCCCAGCCTGGCGGTGGCCTGATCCAGTGCCAACCGGATCTCCCGGTCCCCCAATTTGGCCAGCAGGGTGTCCTTTTTGACCTGGTCCCCCTCCTCAACAAGGATCTTTTCACAGAAACCGACCATTCTCACGTACACGTCCGCCTTGTTTTTTGCGAGAATGGAGGTGGTGGCGTGGAGGTAGAGTGCGATGTCGCCCTTCTTCGGGAGGACGGCCTTCACCGGAACGGACTCTTCCGTCTCCGGGTCCGTCCCGTCCGGACCCGGCTTATTTTTGGAACCAGCGCCGTTACAGGAAACCAGAATGAAAAGCAGGAGCAGGATCAGAACGGGTTTCACCCCACCCGGAAAGCAGGCAAGAGAACGCATCCTGCCCGACCTCCTTCGCAGGGGGGAACTTGCGGGGAAAAACATAGAATGCCTCAGGCCGCTGCAGGTTTTGAAAAATGCTGTCCGAGCGTACGGGGTGAAGGGTGTCTGAGAGGAAAAACGTCCATATTTCCATTGGTTAATAGTTTATTATGCCATAGCCCCACCCGGAACTCAAGCAACATGTCCCCCCCTGACAGCGTCCCGGACAACGTCCGGCATGGCCTTGCGAAACAATGGATCCTGTTACGGGATTTCGGGCAGCGACTCCAGGGTTTTCATGAGATCCCGTGTCTCCTGCAGCTTCTTTTTCACCCGGACGTTTTCCGGGTCCAGGGCCAGTGCGCTCTGCCAGTAGCGGCACGCATTTTCCGGATCCGAAGCCTGGAGCGACTCTTCCCCCATCTCTTCATAGTATGAAACCCCCTCGCTCCGGCACCTCCCGAGCAGTTGTTCCCCTTCCGACCAGACAGGAGACTTTCTGGGAAGGACGGCCAGGCATGCACAACCTTTTTCGTACTCCTGTTTCTTCATGGCTGCCCGGGCCGTTTCCAGGCATCGGACTTCCGGTGGCTTTCTCTTCGCTCTCCGG
>CAYTRL010000257.1:0-8529 GCA_964439795.1 uncultured Thermodesulfobacteriota bacterium | reverse complement strand
GGACATGGTCTGGCTGAAGATGGCGTAGGCGCCGAAGGTGAAGGGGGGCTTGAACTTCCGGATGGACGGGACCTCTCCACGGATGCGGACCGTGTCCAGGCTCCCGGACCACAGGCCCCGTTCCCTGCCCACCTGCAGCGTCTGGATTTTCTTCGCCGGGTAGCCGATCATCCGGGCGCACACCGCATCCAGGGCGAACCCGTTCGTGGAGGCGGCAATCTTTCCCACGTCCCGGGGGGTTCCGTTGGTGGGGCCGTTCCCCTCCATCCCCACCACGCTGTCCATGATGTGCAGGTCCGGGATCCGGGACGAGTACACATCCACCAGGATCTCCGCGAAGATGCGGGGGTTCTTGCCCAGAACATGCAACCGGGACTTTTCCCCCCCCACGCACATCCCGTACAGGTTTTTCACCGATCCGGTCATGAAAGAATGGGAGTGGCCCTTCAACTTGGGCAGGTTGATGTAGTAGTCGCACTCGAAGAATTCCGAAGACAGGTTCACATGGTCGAGCACCGAGGAAGCGAGCTCCACGTCCCGGGGCCGTTTCATCAAGTTCACGTAGCGGTCGCCGGCCGCGTCCAGGATCCCCGTGGTCCGGGCGCATTTTTCATTGGCCCCGTAGGCCGTGGCGCCGGGGTTGTCCCCCACCAGGACCTTTCCGGCGCCCCGCCTTTCCAGGGCCCGGATCACGGCCAGGATCAGGGCGGGATGGGTCGTTGCCGCCTTCTCGATTTTGCACTGGGCCGCCATGTTGGGTTTGACAAAGACGGTTTTCCCGTGAAAGTCATGGCCGACGGTCTCGAAAACAGACTCCACGGCCCGGTTCATGGAATCCTCTTCGTAGGAAGCATCCAGAAGCATCACTGTTTCTTGAGGTTTCATCCGCTCGCCTCCTTTTTTCCTTGGCCATGAGGGTCCGGGTTTTCCCCGGACGCGGGGTTCTTCACGGGGCCTCCAGGGCCTTTACGACGAACTTCCTGCAGGCGGTTTTCATCTTCTTCATGTCGAACGCCGCCCCGAACAGGTGGACCTGCACCTTGATCCCGTCGATCATGGCTATGATCTGCGCGGCGGCCATCGCCGGTGCCTCCACCTGGAACTGGCCCCGCTTCTTTCCTTTCCGGATCCACCGGGTGAGAAAATCGATGGCGTTCCGGTAGTACGACTCCATGAGCCTGCGCGATTCCTCATGCCGGTCCAGATGGTCCCACAGATCGAGAAAGACCCGGCAGGTGTACGGCTCCCGTTCGAGTTCGGTGAAGAAACTTTCCAGGAACGCCACGATCACCTGGCGCGGGTCCGCGTCCGGCACCCCGGAAAGCGTGGCACGGGAAACCCGCTTGACGAAGCCTTGAAAGATCTCCATCAGAATCTGGTCCTTGCCTGAAAAATAGTAATGAACGCTTCCCAGGCTCACCCCGGCCTCCCTCGCCACGTCGCGGATGTTCAGACCGTTGAGCCCCCGTTCCTTCAAACAGGTCTCGGCCGCGTTCAGGATCCTCTCGCGCTTGTCCCCGGTATTCACCCATCCCATCGGGCCACCTCCTCTCCTTTATGGACCTATGTTCAACATGAACGTTTGTCCAGATTCTACTTCAGCCCCTTCCCCCATGCAAGCCTTTCTTCGTTTTTTATTCCTGAATATGTATTTTCCGGTTTTCGTAGTTCTTGACTCGGTCCCGCGCCCTTTGTATCATCGCCTCAAACACGGCGGCGCCCCTTCACGGGACACCGGCCATCACCGTAAGGACATGGAGGGCCCCATGGATCCGGACAAGCTGCAAACCCTCGTCGATCGCATGGACATCACGGACGCCTCCCTTCGCTACGCCACGGGGGTCGACCTGAAGGACCGCGATCTCTACCGGTCCTGCTTCACGGAGGAGATCGAGATAGACTTCTCTTCCCTGGGCATGGGACCGCCCATGACCCTCCCGGCGGATGCCTGGGTGGATCAGGCCCTCATGCTGGTAAGCGGTTTCCAGTCCACGCAGCACATCATCACCAACCACGTCATCACCATCGAAGGGGACGAGGCGACCTGCGTGGCCTATCTTCAGGCCCGGCATTTCAACCCGGACGCGATGATGACCGTGGGCGGGTACTACACGAACCGGCTGGTTCGAACCGCGGAGGGATGGAAAATCTCGAAGCTGAAGCTGACACAGACGTGGACCCAGAACACGTGATCTACCACCCGGTTCGGGTCGCGGGCCCTCATCGGTCCGGGGCGGTCCTGCCGGTCACTTGTGCCGGATCGACCTTCGGAAATCCGCCATGGTCGCCCAGTTGAGGGGCGCGTAAAGGGCCGGATGGAGCCGGTTCACCCACCAGAAGAAGCGGCTGTAGAACGGAAACACGATGATGGCCCGGTTCCGGACCACCTCGCGGAGGATCAGGCAGGCGGCCTCATCCGTGTCCACCATGAGCCGGTCCGGCATGCGGCCGTAGAAGGCATCGTTGTCAGCCCGCACCATGGTGGCCGCCTTGAATATGTTGGTCTTGACCGGCCCCGGGCAGACCACGCTCACCTTTACGCCCAGACCGGCCCCCTCCGCACGCAGCGAGGTGGAGAGGCCCACCACCCCGTGCTTGGTCATGGCATAGGCCGCGGTCAGCGCCATGCCCAGCAGGCCGGCGATGGAGGCCGTGTTGACGATGTGGCCGAAGCCCTGCTTGACCATCACCTCGTACGCGGCGGTGGTGCCGTACAGAACGCCCATCAGGTTGATGTCGGTGATGCGCCGCCAGTGCTCGGCGGTCATGTCCCGCGCCTCGCCCTGGATGGAAATCCCCGCGTTGTTGAAGACGAAATCGAGCCGCCCGTGCTCCGCCGCAGTCTCTTCCACGAGCGCCCGTACGGCGGATTCGTCTGCCACGTCCAGGCGGACCGCCGACGCGCGCCCTCCGCCGGCCACCACCCCATCGGCCACCCGATTGGCCCCTTCCAGGTCGATGTCCGAAACCACGACCACCACCCCCCGGCGCCCCATTTCTTCGCAGAGGGCCCGCCCCATCCCGGAAGACCCGCCGGTGACGATAGCGACCTTGCCCTGGTAGGGCGTTATGTATTTCTTCTTTTCCGCGCGCATGGAGGTCTCCGTGACAGGATCGCCGGCGCCCCTCGAGTCGTCCCCGAGGAATGAACGCCGGCACCCCGGGGAGCTACTTGTCCCTCTTCAGGATCGTCTTGGCAGCCGTGAGGCCCGACAGGAGCACCGGGGACTGCCCCCCGCCGGGAAAGGTCCAGGCTCCGGCCAGGTAGAGGTTGTCGATGGGCGTGTCCTGGGGCAGCCGCTCCAGCATGCTCTGCTCCGGGATGTTGTCCCAGCCGAAGATCGTGCCCAGGGGGTTCGATGTGTAGTTCTCCATGGTTCGCGGCGACCCCACTTCCATGATCTCGATGTGTTCGCTGAGGCCGGGCAGAAACTGCTCGGACCGCTTGATGAGGGCCCGGGCCACCTCGTCCTTCAGGGCGCTGTATGCATCGTAACCCTGGCCCAGGTTCCAGTCCCCCTTGTAGTTGTACGGCATGATGGTGGCCAGGCAGATCACGTTCTTTCCCTCGGGCGCGTTGTCCGGGTCCACCAGGGTGTAGTTGATCAGGCCGTAGGTGGATTTTTCGGGGACCCCATCGTAGTAGTACTTGAAGTTCTGCGCCTGGTCGTACCCCGAATTGACGAAATAGGAGTGAACGCCCTCGGGAAAACGGTCCCGGTAGTCGTGGTCCACCCCCAGGTAGACCACCAGGGTGGAAAGCCCGATCTTGAGGTCCTCGATCTTCTTCACATAGGATTCGGGCAGGTTTTCGCGGCCCACCAGCTTGAAGAAGGTGTCCGGGGCGTTGGCGTTGGAGACCACGAACCGGCACTTGAACTCCTTGCCGTCCTGGGTCCGGACCGCCACGGCACGCCCGTCCTTGATCACGATCTTCGTGACCCGGGTATTCAGCAGGATCTTCCCGCCGTTCTCGCGGATCACGTCGGCCAGACCGTCGGAGACCGCCTGGGAGCCCCCCTCGAAGTAGGTAAAATCGCTGAAGTGGTAACTGTTCCACATCATGCCGAAGAACATGCCCGACACCTTGTCCGGCTCCGCCCCGGAAAAACAGGCCAGCTGCGTGAAGATGGCGATCAGTTTCTGGTCGTGAATGTAGTCGTTCATCATATCGGACGCGCTGGTGCTCCAGTACTTGTAAACGGGCCAGAACATCCACGGCTTCTTGAGGATCCGCCAGAGGGTGCTTCCCACATCCTTTCCGTTCTGGAGGTTCATGAGGCATTCCATGCTTTCGTTCATCTCCCCAAAGGTGTCGAACAGCTTGCGGAGCCCCTCCTTCTCCTCGGGGAACTGCGCCTGGAGCACTTCCAGATACTCCTCCGTGTCCGCCGGCACGTCCATGGTGATGCCCGGGAAGTACGTCCTGTACGCAGGGTCCAGTTTGACCCGCTTCACGCGGTCCAGGAGGTCCAGCTGCTCAAAGGTCTGGTAGGTGACCCCCCCTTCCTTGAGGCCGTCCATGGCATGCAGGGAGACCTCGAACCGGTACCCGTCGCGTTCGAAGGCGGTCATGTACCCCCCCACCTTGTCGTGCTGCTCGATGACAAGGACCTTTTCCCCGCCCAGGGCCAGGCCCGCTGCGGCGCTGAGCCCGCCCCCGCCCGCTCCGACGACCACGACATCGTAACAGTCAGCGGCCTGTTCCGGACAGGGGGGCAGCGGGGGTTTGTCCCCGGAGCACGACACAAGAAGGGAGGCGGCAAGGGCAAGGAGTCCCATGCGCCGGACAACATTCCGCTTCGATTGACGCCCGATCCGCTGCTTTTTCATGTTCACTCCTCGTGGGGGGAAAGGGGATCCCCGGTTGGGTCCCCGGAAGATTCGAAACTTGATTATTTCGTTTTTCGTATGTTACTTATTTCGTAACATTAGCCCGGGGACGTGTCAAGCAAAAACAACCGACACGAAAGAACGCTCCCCCGGCGAACGGGGTCGCGAACCGGATCGAAATCTTCTTGGAGGCATTTCCATGGAACAGGAACAGCACAATATCGTACGGTTCTGGCAGGAACAGGTCCGAACCTATGGAGAGCGCCCCGCGTACCGGTTCAAGCGGGACGGAGAGTGGATTTCCCGCTCCTGGCGGGAGTACGGGGACATGGTGAACCGGTTCGCCATGGGGCTTCTGGCCCTGGGAATGAACCCGGGAGAGGCCGTCGCCGTTCTGGGCAGCACGAGAGAGGAATGGGACCTGGCCGACCGGGCGGCCCTGGCCATCGGATGCATCGGAGTCGGCGTCTACCACTCCAGCACACCGGAGCAGATCCGCTACATCCTCGATCATTCGGAGGCCAGAATCCTGGTCGTGGAGAACGAGGAGCTGTGGAAGAAGATCAAGGAGATCCGCTCGCAGCTCCCGAACATCCGCCGGTTTGTTCTCATGGACCCCCTGCCCGGAGGATCGGATGAAGACGTCATGGACTTTGCCGAGGTCCTGGAGTTGGGCAGGCGCCGGGAAGAGCAGGGGGGGGACAAAGCGTATCGGCAGCGGGGTGACAACATCCGGGCTTCGGACGCCGCCATCTACGTGTACACGTCAGGGACCACGGGTCCTCCCAAGGGCGCGATCCTGACCCACGGGAACATCATGGCGATCCTGGACAGTTTCCGCCGCATGAAAATCTTTGTGCCGGAAGAGGACCGGACCGTGGCCTGGCTGCCCCTTCCCCACGTGTTCGGAAGGTTCGTCATCCTCTCCGCCATCCACAACACACACATCTGGAGCTATGCCGGGACCGTGGAAACGCTCCTCGAGGACCTGGCCGACATCCGCCCCACCTTTTTTCACAGCGTGCCCCGCATCTATGAAAAAATCTACCAGAAGATGCTGGCCGCTGTAGAACAGGCATCCCCCGTGCGCCGCCGTATTTTCGACTTCTGCCTGCGAACCGGCAGACGGTACAGCAGCCTTATGCAACAGGGACACCCTATCCCGGTTGGACTGCGCCTCCGGTACGCCCTGGCGGACCGGCTTCTCTTCCGGAAGCTTCGCGCGATCTTCGGGGGCCGGATGCGCACCGCGGTGACCGGCGGGGCCCCCCTGTCCCGGGAGATCCTTGAATTCTTTCATGCCGCCGGGATGCTCATCCTGGAAGGATACGGCCTGACCGAGTCTCCCGTGGCGACCTTCAACCGTCCGGACCGTTACAAGTTCGGTACGGTGGGCCCCGCGGTCCCCAGTACGGAGATCCGGCTGGCGGACGACGGCGAGATCCTGATCCGGTCGCCCATCAACTTTGCGGGCTATCTCAAGGCCCCGGAGAAGACCGCAGAGGCATTTACCGACAACGACTGGTACTGCACCGGCGATGTGGGCGTGATCTCCCCGGACGGATTCGTCACCATCACGGACCGGAAAAAGGATATCATCATCACCGCGGGGGGGAAGAACGTGGCCCCCCAGAACATCGAAAACCTGCTGAAGACCAGCCCGTTCATCAGCCAGGCCATGGTGTACGGGGACCGAAAGCCGTACCTGACCGCCCTGATCACCCTGGACCCGGACGCGTTCGACGAATGGACCGAGACCCGGGGATGCAAGGGCGCATCTCTGGCCGAATTGTGCGAGGACCCGCTCCTGCGGAACCGGGTGGAGGAAATCATCCGGGAAAAGAACCGTCACCTGGCCAGCTACGAAACCATCAAGAAATTTATTATCCTCCCCCGGGATTTCTCCGAGGAGGCCGGCGAGATCACGCCCACCATGAAGGTCAAGCGCCGCGTGGTCTCGGAGAAATACCGGGACCGCCTGGAGAAGCTGTACGCGTGATACATCCTGTCGACAGGGCTACAGTCCCCAGCGGAGCCGCTTCGCGATCACGCTGCTGACGAGTTTGGCGGAAAGAAGGGCGGCGGGGGCCCCGCCGGGCGACAGGGTCCAGTGGCCCACCTGGTAAAGGTTCTTCACCGGCGTATTGGAACGGCCGAACACCCCCTTCAGGCCCCCCCGGAACGTCTCCCGGGGGTGGTAGGTCCAGCCCACGGCCGCCCCCTCGCTGTTCAGGGTGTACCGCTGGAGGGTCAGCGGGGTGGATTCGATCTGAAGCTCGATCCGTTCCGAGAGGCCCGGGAGAACCGTCTCGGCGTTCGCGATGAGCTGTCGTGCTACCTCCTTTTTCAGGGCCCGGTACTTCTCTGTGCGTTTCCCGCCGCGGGTCCCCCACCGATCCAGGGATTTTTCGGACGCGGCGCACTGCAGGATCACCACGCTCTTTCCCCCGGGCGCCAGGGCGGGGTCCTGGAGCGTGGGCACCATGACCATCAGGAGCGCGTCCCGAAAAAAATCGGGGTTCCAGTGCATCTCGTTCAAATCCCGGGTCCGGTAGGTGGGCATCAGAAAGAGGTGCGCGCACCCCCGGGTGGCGATCTCCCCGGGAGGGATGTCCACGCCCAGGTACACGGAAAACACCGACTCGCTCACCCGGCTCCGGTCCAGTCTCCGGCGGAACGCCTCCGGCACCTCTTCCCCTGGGAGCATCCCGGCGAACGTCCTTCGCGCGTCGCCGTTGTTGATGACGAACGGCGCCCGGAAGGTTTCCCCGTCCCGGGTCACACCGCCCGCGGCCCTGCCCTTCTCCACGAGGATCTTCTCCACGAGGCAACCGCAGCGGACCTCCCCGCCGGACTCCGTGATACAGCGCGCCAGCAGATCCGGCAGGGCCTGGACCCCGCCATGGGCCGGGTAATAATAATCCATCATGCTGTAGAGAAAGGAGAGGCTGAACGCTGCGGGGTTGCCGCGATATCCCACGGCCAGAAAGCGGATGAGGTCGGGGTCCCGCACGAACGTGCCCAGGTACTCCTCCACGGGACGGCTCATAAGCCGGGAAAATGTCGGCAGTCCTTTCAGAGAGGCACCCTGACTGCGCACCCATCCCGGCGCCTCGGCCATCACCTCCCGCCAGGGCTTGAACAACAGGTTGGGCGCCGTGGCCATGCACTCCATCACTCGGCACAGTGCCAGGGCTTCGCGGCCGATGCGCTCCAGCGCCCCGGCTTCATGGGGAAAGACCTTCTTCAGGTGCTCGTAAATCTGCTCCATGTCCGAAAGGGTTTCCAGCCGGCGGAAGAAGCCCGGCATGGCAAAGGCCGGCCGGCTGCGGCGAAGTTCGATCCGTTTGTCCAGTCCGAGCTGCCGCAGGATGGGAAGGAGAAGACCGATGTCCTCGCAGCCCTGAATCCCGCCGTCGAACGTGTACCCCTTCCGGGTGAACGAATTAAAACAGCCGCCCGGTTTTCGCGCCTGCTCGCAAACCAGGACCCGGGCCCCCTGCCCGGCCAGGTACGCGCCCGCGGTCAACCCCCCGATCCCCGAGCCGATGACCAGGACATCCCAATCCCCACGGGTCCCTTGTTTAGCCGGCATGCGCGCCTCCTTCCCTTCCCTCAGAGTAACCGGGGTCAGGTCTTCATTCTACATTTTTCTCAAATGTGCCGTGACGATCAACTCGTTTTGATAAACCAAAA
>CAYTRL010000256.1:0-8541 GCA_964439795.1 uncultured Thermodesulfobacteriota bacterium | reverse complement strand
CAAGTCATGCTGGTCCTGCTGTATGGTTTGTATCTTTTCCCGGATGACCTCCATCGTCCCGGATCCGTTTTCGATCTCTTTCTTCTCCTGCTTGAGCGCCAGGAGCGCCGCCTTTTTGATTCGAAACCTGGAAACAGCACCGTCCAGGCCGCTGCGCTGCTCATCCAGGGCCTTCTGGGAACGCATCCCGGGATGGTCCGCCCTGAGCCGGTTGATCACCTGTCGGACCTCGCGGACGAACGAGTCGTGCCCCCCGGGTGAAGCCGGCGCCTGGGTCCCGCAGGGCCCGGTCCCGGCCTGCTTTTCCAGGTCGTGAAGATGCTCCAGCAGTTCCAGGCACCCGCTCTCGAGGCGCTCCTGTGTAAAGGAGTCCCCTGCCAGGCCCAGTTCCTCCCCTCGTTCCATCTCTGCATTCAAAGTTTCCCGGTAGGTCTGTGCCTTTGTCTCGACCTGGTACTCGAGCCTTTCGTAGACGGAACTGATCTTCTCCTCGATACTGCCGATCTTGACGCTCTTGATGGCTTCGAACAGATTGCGCAGGTGGGAGATACCCAGGAGCCGGTCCAGGGCCTCTTTTCTCACCCGAGGGGAGGTGACCACGATGTCCCGGATCACTTCCTGGTGCAGGTACACGGAACTCATGAAATCCCTCGGCCCCAGGCCCAGCCGGTTCCACAGGAAGGCTTCATCGCTGTGCCGGTTCCCGTTTTCATCGGTGCAGGAGAAGGTGCCCCCCTTTTTCCGGCCCTTCACCGTCTCCCGGACCACCCGGACCTCTCCCGCATCGGAGTACAGCACCAGTTCCACCCGGACCCGGGAGGCCTGGCGGTTCTTCACCAGCCAGCCCTTTCTCTCATCGATCCCCACCTTGCCGGCCCCGGCCACTTCGTCGCCGTACAGGGCCCACTCGATGGCGTTCAGGGTGCTGCTTTTCCCGCTCCGGTTGCCGCCCATGAAGAGAACGGCGGGCAGGGAAAGGTCCAGGGTTTCCGGGGTTTCCGCATACCCCCGGAACCCGGAAATAGTGATCTCTTTCAAGCGAAGTCCTGCGGGCATCCGCGTCACTCCCTGATGGTCTCCCTGACCGTTTCAGCGTTTTGTTCCAGCTTTTCCAGAAGTTCCTGGAACCGGGTTTCCATCTCTGCCTTCACCCCCTTGGCCGTGCCTGATTCCAGGCCGGCACAGGCCCTGTCGAAAAGAGCCACGAGCCGGTCCTGCTCCTCCCGGTCCGCCGCACTTTCCCGGAGTCGCTGCCGGATCCGGTCGAGATCATCCATGATTTTCTCCCCTGGGTTCTTATTGTGGGTGAATTCTACCTTCTGCAAGCTGCGCGGGCAATCATGGGGCGATATCGATCCATACGCCCCTGCTTCTTTAGCCGGATGAATCAGCAGTATCCATGCCAATGAGACAGGCTTGGGGCCCTTCTTCCATGCGTTTGCACCGGAATCTATGCAAATGGATAGGCGAACAGCAGGGTTGCATTGAAAGTCATTACAGGAAGAAAACTCTGGCTGAAAAGCGGGGCGGTTTTTCCGGGGATAAAAGTTCACAGACCGTGCCGGTCGATCATGTCCAGCACCAGGGCCGGCCAGGTGAAGCCCGGGGCCCCGGCCCCCCGGCCGGTCCGTGAGTCGTAGAATTCCCGGAACCCCTCTTGTGAGACAAGGGCGGCGGTGGCCCGGGTGATCTCCCGGGCCAGGTCTTCCTGCCCGTATGCGGCTGCAGCCCGGGCCGCGATCCAGTTCATGTTCGCCCAGATGCAGTGGCCCCTCCACAGCAGCGTATCCTCGAAGGGGATGTTCTCCTCAAGCTCCGAGATCGAGTTGAACGGGACGCTCCATGGCCCCAGGAAGTGGTCCGGGTTGAGCAGGCCGTTCCGTATCACGCGCAGGGCCTTTTCTTCCTGCACCAGTCCCGTGATCAGCGGGGCCAGGCCGGTGATACACCTGCGCCTGGCGTTCCGGGGGTTGGTTCTGTCAAAGCGGGGGTAGAAGAACCCCTCCTCATCGTCCCACAGGAACCGTTCCATGGCCCGGACCATGTCCTCCGCCCGGTTGCGGCACCGGAGAGCCCGGTCCGGTTGTCCGGCCTCCTCCCAGAGGAACGCCATGGAGAGAAGCCCGGCCGCGGTGATGGCGTTCAAGCCCACATCCTCGAACACGAACCGGTCGGCATCCGCCAGGGCTGCCGTGTCCCAGTCGAGGTCCGCGCAGAAGTTGAGCAGGCCGGGGTACAGGGTGAGGTAGTCCAGGATCACCAGCGGGTTTGACATGTCCAGGCCCATCGGCTCGTCAAAGACCGGCGCGCTGTCCGTGCCGGATTCCCACGGGTGGATGATGGACACCAGGCCGTCTCCGAACATGTCCCGGGCGCCCAGCAGGTAGTCCACGCAGCGCTCCATGGCAGGGAGGAGGTCCAGGATGCGGGGATCTCCCGTTTGCCGGTACAGGACCTCCGCAGCGAGCAGAAAGGACGGGGGGTCGATGAACCGGCTGCGCCCCTTTTCGTCGTACTGACGGCGTACCACGATCAGGGTGAGGATCCGGAGCGGATCCGTTTCCCAAAGCCCCGGGATCCGGACTTCGTGCGGGACATGGCCGTCGTCGCACTGCATGCGGAACACGGTTTCCAACTCGAGGAGGGCGGTCTCCGGGTCGAGATGGGCCAGGCCGATTACGTTCCACCCGGAGTCCCAGGCGAAGAACGACCGGTAGGTCTCCACGGAGGGAAGGTGGAAGATCCCCTGTTCCGCCACCACGCGGTTGGTCTGGAACACCCGGCGGGCCTCCGACTCCAGGCGGGCCTTGAGGGCTTCCTCGTCGGAAAGGGCCGGGTCACCGGCGCCGGTCCGGTCCCCCGCCTCCTCCCCGGAACAGGCCCCGAACAGGGTCCCGGCCGATGCGGCCAGGCCCATGCGGATGAAATCCCGTCTGTTGATCATGATGTCGTCCCCGGTCTCTTTACCCCCATGGTAACGGGCCTGCTTTCCAATGTATAGATCGGCCGGCTTTCCCGGGCCGTGTCGAGTCCCGGACTCTTTGTGAATAAAAATATTAGTGTCCCCGGTCCGTGAACCGTTGTACAATATAAACTGTAAGCTGGCATAGCAGGGAGGCGGCCGCAGGAAAAGAAAAGGAGGAGACCATGGGACAGAAACCGGCAAACATCCTGGTGGCGGTGGATGGGTCGGATCCGTCGCTGGCGGCGGTCCAGTACGTGGCGCGCCTGTTTCCTCCGGAACGGGCCTGGTTCAGCCTCTTTCATGTCATGGACCGGGTGCCCGAGGTCTACTGGGACCTGCAGGCGGACGCCGGGCCCGGGTATGAACGGTTCAGCGGAGAACAATGGAAAGCGGTGCAGGACAGGAGGGTGGACGTCTTCTTCGATCGGTGCTTCCCGATCCTGGAGCGGGCAGGGCACCGGCGGGAGTCCGTGACAACGATCCTGCAGGAGCGGAAGGTCGGCATCGCCCGGGACATCGCCCTGGAGGCGCTAAAGGGGTATGACGCCCTGGTGATGGGCCGGCGGGGCCTGGGTTCGTTGAAGGATCTTCTGTTCGGCAGCATCACCAGCAAGATCCTCAACCGGATCATGGATGTGCCGGTGTGGGTGGTGGGGAACGACCCCTCCCCGGGAAAGGTCCTGGTGGCCCTGGACAGCTCGGACGAATCCCTCCGGATCCTGGAATATGTGGAGAAGATCCTGAGTCCGGAATCCGGGCACCCGGAGATCCTGCTCTTCCACGTGATCCGGGGCCGAAAGGGCTTTCTCCCGGACTATGACGATCTGAACGCGCTGGATCAGAAGGAAGACTGGGTGAAGCAGGCCATCAGGGAGTTCGACAGGGTTCAGGCCCGCATGGACGCCATGTTCGAGGACACCCTGCAGCGATGGGAGCAAAAGGGGTTCGACAGGAACCGTATCAGCTGCAAGATATCCCAGGGGGAGAGCCGTGCGGGCGCCATCGTGCAGCAGGCCCGGAGGGGCGGGTTCGACACGGTGGTGGTTGGGCGCAGGGGACTGTCAAAGGTGGAAGAGTTCATTATGGGACGGGTGGGCAACAAGGTGCTGCAGCTCGCCGGGGACCAGGCCGTGTGGGTGGTGCACTGAATCCATGAGGAGACCGGCCGTCAAGCGTCATGTCCCGGACACAGGTTGTTCCGGTAAAGCATTTGATCCGGATCCACTTTCTTCCAGTTTCTTTTTGATCGACTCCACCCAGGTGCGGTGCTCCTGGTCCAGGGCTTTCTGGGAGAACAGGAGCTTGAACAGCCAGGTGGTTCAGCCCTGGATCGTCTCGTAGCTCGTAACCCTGCAATGATCCCGGCCTTCCTTCTGAATGCGGAATCCGAACACGATCCTCATCCCCATGACCCGGGCCTTGTATTCCAGGAGTTCGGGTTTGCGGCTCACGGCCACCTCTCCGTGAACAGCAGACGGGGGTTTCCTCTTTCCGATCCGGGGCAGGAATTTCCCTTTGCTTCCAACGGCTTCTCCGTCCCCCTGTGTGAGCTCGGCGCTCACCACCGCGGGGTTCCACTCCGCCCACCGGTCGATGTCCGTCAGCAGCGACCAGACCTCATCGGGGCTTGCCTGAACCAGCGCGGACTGGGACGTCTGGAGCGTACCGGCGTCCGCAACGGCGGGCAGGGCGAGCAGGAAGACCAGGAAGCATACGGCTTTTTTCATGTTCCTTTTCCTTTCCATTGAAAACCGTGGAGTATCACGGACACGGAAGCTTTTCAACCCTTTCCCTTCCAATGAATATCCGTGGAGTATTGCGTACCCCGATCCTTTTCCTCCCGCCCCATTTTTCTTTCTTTTTTAATACTTTTCTCACGTTTTCCACCCTTGATTCCGAAAAATTGGTAGAGCTTTTCCGGCGAACAGGAAGCCGCCGTCTGCGGAGCCTGTGCCTGCGAACTCCGGGTCAGAGACCGGGGCAGGCGCGGGGATCCATCCGCTTGATCTTTGTCGTTCAAGATCTGCGAACAAAATCAGATGTGGTGGAGTAGGAACATGAGCGAAACAAACGAACCACGGACCATCCGGTTGATCATCGACGGCCGGCTGGAAAACGTCTTCCTAGCCGGGATGGCGGTGCAGTCGTTCGCCATGTATTCACCGCTTTCCGAGCGGGAAGCATACAACGTTCGCTTGAGCACGGTGGAGGCGGTGAACCGCTCCATCCTCCGCGCGGGGCAACCGGGGAGCGTTCACGAAGTGGAGGTCGTCGTGTCGCTCCACAGGGACCGCATGGTGCTCAAGGTCTGTGACAGCGGCAAACCCGTGGAGCCTGAAACGAGGGAGCCTGCGGCGTTCGACCCGGAGAAGATGGATACCATACCGGAAGACGAAGTGAGACGGTTCATTATCCGTTCGGTCATGGATGAGGTGAACATGGAACGCGTGGGGGACCGGAACGAGTTCACCATGGTGAAGGGTTTTGAGGGGAAGGTGTTCGATGATTGATCCGGAAGGGAAGCTTTGAGGCGGAACGAGATGGAAACCGGAGTTCATTCCAGGGAGATCGGTTCCGGACGGCCGTTTCCGGCAAGGTTCGCCAGGGCATGCCTGTTGTTTCTCGGGATCCTGGCGGTTGCGGGCCTTGCCTGGGTCTGTTCCGTTCGCCTGGGGCTCCGGGAGCAAATGGCGTTCGGCTGGGGGTTCGTGCTTCTCATCCTCTGTGTCCGGTGGAGCAGGTTCCGGAACCCGGAGTTTCAGCGGATCGTGCTCATCCTGCTCTGCCTCATCATGGCCGGAAGATACTGGTTCTTCCGGACAGGGTATACCCTGTTTTACACGGGACCGGCGGATTTTCTGGGTATGACGCTCCTGTACCTGGCCGAGTGTTACGCCATCGCCATCTTCCTGCTGTCCGCGTTCGTAAACCTGTCTCCGTTGAGGCGGGAGCCGATGCCGACCGCATCGGGGGACGACGGGCTCCCCACGGTGGACGTGTTTATCCCCACCTATTCGGAACCCGAGGAGATAGTGGCGATCACGGCCACCGCGGCGACCCAGATGGACTACCCCAGGGAAAAGCTGAACATCTACATCCTGGACGACGGGGCCACGCACCAGAAGCGCATGGACCCGGACCCCGCCAGGGCCCTCCAGGCGCTCACGCGGCATGAGACCCTGCGCAAACTGGCCGAGTTCCTGGAGATCCACTACACCACGCGTGGAAAGAACGATCATGCCAAGGCGGGGAACCTGAACCAGGCGCTCAAGCGGACGTCGCACGGCCAGATCGGGAGCGAGTTGACCGACCCCTCACTCCTGGCTGACACCTTTGGAGAACGGGGTGCCGATCTGGTCCTGGTCCTGGATTGCGACCACGTTCCCACCCGGGATTTCCTGAAGAACACCGTGGGGTTTTTCCAGCGAGACGAAAAGCTGTTTCTGGTTCAGACCCCGCACTTTTTCATCAACCCCGACCCGGTGGAACGTAACCTGGAGACCTTCCTGGATACGCCCGGTGAGAACGAGATGTTTTACGGCGAGGTGCTGCCGGGCCTGGATTTCTGGGAGTCGGCCTTTTTCTGCGGGTCGGCCGCGCTGCTGCGGCGCCGGTGCCTCCAGGAGGCGGGCGGGATTGCCGGGGATACGATCACCGAGGATGCCGAGACCGCGCTTTCCCTGCATGCAAGCGGGTACCGGAGCGCCTACTGCGCCCGGCCCATGGTATGCGGGCTGTCCCCGGAAACCTTCTCGGACTTTGTACTGCAGCGTAACCGGTGGGCCCAGGGCATGACGCAGATCCTGTTGTTGAAGAACCCGCTTTTTCAGAAGGGGCTCAAGCTGTACCAGCGGCTCGCCTATCTGAACACCTGCGGTTTCTGGTTCTTTGGCCTGGCCAGGCTCGTGTTCCTGATGGCGCCGCTGCTCTACCTGTTCTTCGGCCTGCGGATCTACAACGCCACGATCCCCCAGGTAGCGGCGTACGCCCTGCCGTACCTGGCGGCGGCCATGCTTCTTTCCGATTTCATGTTCGGCAAGGTCCGCCGCCCCTTCTTCTCGGAACTGTACGAGTCGGTTCTGAGCCTGTACAACGTTCCCGCCGTGGTGAGTACCTTCCTGCGGCCGCGTTCGCCCCGGTTCAAGGTCACCCCAAAGGATAAGAGCCTGGAGAGCGATTTCGTGAGCCCCCTTGCTCTGCCGTTCTACCTGCTTCTTCTCCTTCTCCTGGCCGCGTACCCCCTGGCCCTGTACCGGTGGGTTCGCTTTCCCCTGGAGCACGACGTGCTGTTGATCGTCCTGTTCTGGAGCACCTTCAATCTTGTCTTTGTCTTCCTTTGCATGGGCGTGGTGGCCGAGCGGAAGCAGATCCGGCGGAGGCACAGGATCCACACCCGCGAAGAACTGCACATACGTCCGGCCGGGGAGCCCGGAAAGATCCGGGCCACCCTGCGGGACCTGTCCGAGGACGGAGCCGGACTGGAAGTGGAAGGACCGTTCCCGGTGTCCACAGGAGACCGGATCGAGCTGCTGGCCGTAGACTCCCAGGGAAAGGACTACCGGATCCCGGCGGAGGTGGTGAGGATCGTACCCGGCAGGGCCGGCACGTTTCTCGGGTGCCTCTTTGTGGTGGAAGACGAGCTGACCTTCACCCAGATCGTGGGGTTCGTCTACGGGGACAGTGAGCGATGGAACCGTTTCTGGCTGCGCAGGCGGGAAACCCCGGCCGGTTTCGGGAGGAGCGTGGGCACCTTGTTTCTCAAAGGGGTCCGGGGCCTGGCACGCAACCTGGCGGCCACGGCCCGGTTGTCTTTTCAGAAAACCAGAACCTATGGAGTGTTGCTATGGGGAACCGTTGTAAAAAAAACGTGAATCACACGAAGGCTGGATGTTGGGCGACGGGCGTCTCCCTTCTTCTACTGCTGCTGGTTTGTGTGGCCCGGCCCTGCGCCGCTGAGACGGAAACGAACCGGGTGGAGGTGCCCCTGACGGAACTCGTGCCGTTTCCAACGGCGGACCTGAGGGGAGCGGACAGCCGGCTCACGGTGAGTGTTCCCATCCCGAAACGCTGGCAGGTCCGGGAGGCCCGCCTGCACTTTGCTTTCGTGAACTCCGCGGCGCTCATCGACAGCCGCTCCCTGCTCGTGGTGCGGTTGAACCGCCGCGTGCTGGCCCAGGTGCCCCTTCAGGCCCAGGCCCCGGAAGGGGAGGTGGACCTCAAGATTCCGGCTCGACTTTTTACACCGGGGTACAACAACCTGGAGTTCTCGGTGGCCCAGAACTACACGGAAGAGTGCAGCGATCCCCAGGATCCCGTGCTCTGGACCACGCTTGAGATGGACCGTTCCCACCTGGAGATCGTCTATTCCTGGAAACCCGTGCCTATGAGCCTCGCCTCGGTGGCGGATTGGCTCTTTGACCCGAAGCTCTTCGATCAAAACGAGGTTCACCTGGTGGTTCCGGACCTGACCGAACCGACCCTGGCGAGGGCCGCACTGACCGGGGCGGCGGTGGCCATGCGGTTCGAGTACCGGACGGTGTTCCTGACCCTGTCCGGCCGGCTGCGAAGTGGTGTGG
>CAYTRL010000255.1:0-8558 GCA_964439795.1 uncultured Thermodesulfobacteriota bacterium | reverse complement strand
GCCGGTTGCGTCAGCTGTGAATGAAAAAGCCCGGTTTTGGGACAGGCTCTAGATAAGAACGCTGAAGATCAGGACTCCGGCCAGCGAGGGGAAGATCATCCGTGGGTCGAAGGAGGTTTTCAGATCCGTTTCCCCGATGCTCAGGAACAGGAGCGGGGGGATCAGGACGTAGAACACCAGGCCGCTCAGATCCTTGAGGAAGGCGTCGTTCACCACGTGACGCCATCGGAGCAGGGTGCCCAGGCCGATCAGAAAGAAGATCGGAAGGATCTGGAGAAACGAGAAGATCAGCGTGGACATAGGGTTTCCGTGACGAAACGCGCCCGAGGCGGGGTCCGTTCCGGGCCGGTTGAAGGGAAGCTTCTCTCCCGCCGCTCTCATGGTCCGGAACCCTCCGGGAGCCGGCAGGCCCCGGACAGGACCGGTTGCATCCTGTGCAGGAAAGGGTGTAAGTAAGAGGACTGCACCAGGGCAGGTCGGAAGCCGCTATAGAGAGAGGATTATAAAAAAGCTTCCGGAGAATGGCAACGGTCCCGGGAGTGTGTTCCGTACCGGCTGGCACGGGATTGAACGGCCGATGTCGGGAGGCATGGATTGATCGGGAAAAAGGTGCTGACATTTGTGGGGGCCGGCGGCGTTCGAAGTCCCCTGTTTCTCCAGGCGGCGTACCGTCGGGGGTTCCGGGGGGAGATCCGCCTGTACGACCTGGATCGATCCCGCATGGAACTCATGCGGCGGGTGGGGCTTCTGCTGCTGGAACGGGAGGGGATGACCCCCGGGGAAATCCAGGTGGCAGGGACCGGGGACCGGGAGCAGGCCCTGCAGGGGACCGATGCGGTGGTCATCGCCATCCGGCCGGGCGGGCTTGCCCGGAGGGCCGCGGACGAGCAGACCGCTTTTTCTCTGGGGGTTCTGGGGCAGGAGACGGTGGGGGTGTGCGGGATCGCCATGGCATGCCGGACCCTGCCGGCCCTGGTGGAGATCGTCCGGGACGCGGAGCGGTTCGGAAACCGTCCCTGGATATTCAACTTCACCAATCCCGTGGGGATCACCACGCTCGGGCTTCACCTGTGGGGGTTCGTCCGGGTGCTCGGGATCTGCGACAGCGCCAACCAGGCGCTGTACGAGGCCTGCCGCTACCTGCGCCTGGACCCGGACGACATCCAGCCGGAGGCGTTCGGATTGAACCATCTTTCCTGGACCCGGGCCCTCTGGCACGGGGGGAAGGACCTGCTGGAGGATCTGCTGCGGGACGTCCGGTTCCTGGAGGCCTGCCAGGATCTCTTCCTGGAGCCCGCGCAGCGGGAAGAAGGCCTGTTTTTCAACGAGTACCTCTATTACTACCTGTGGCCCGAACGGGCGATGCGGGAGATGGCCGCGGCACGGCCCCTGCGCGGCGTCTGGCTGGCCGAGCAGGAGAAGCGGCTGATCGCGGACCTGGAGGGTTTGCTCGAGGCGGGGGATACGGGACGGGCGCTGGACCGTTTTCTGTCGTATCACGAGGAGCGGAGTGAAACCTATATGGCCTACGCACGGAAGGGACGGCACGAGAGTGCCTGGGGCGAGACCGCGGGCGCTGAAGGTTACGCCGGTGTGGCCCTGGATGTGCTGGAGGGGGCGCCCGATCCCGCGAACCGGGTTCGCGTTCTGGTGGTCCCGCCGCAGACCCCCTTGCCGGGAATGCCGGAACGGGTGGCTGCGGAGGTGAGCTGCCGGATCCGTGGGGGAATGCCGGAACCCCTGTTGACCCGTCCCGTCCCGGAAACATGCTCTGCATTGATTCGGCGGGTGGGTGCGTGCGAGCGGCTGGCGGCGGAGTCGATTTTCCACGGAGACACGGCAAAGCTTCGTCAGGCCCTGGAACAACATCCCCTTGTGGGCCCGGACAAGGCCTCTGCGTGTATGGAGACCTTCTCCTGGACGTAACCTGTAACCTGCTTCCGTGAACCTTTCCACATCAGGAGTTTGCATTGGAACCCGGGAACCAACCGCCGGAATTCGTCGCCGTGGGGCATGTCACCCACGATCTCGTCAACGGAAAGATCCGTCTGGGCGGGGCCGCTCTGTACTCTTCCATCACCGCTTCCCGGCTGGGTAAGCGAGCCGCCCTGTTCACCTCCTACGGGCAGGACTTTGCAGGCGCGAAGGTTCTCAACGGGGTTCCCTCCCGCGTCGTGCCCGCAGACCGGACGTCCACCTTCCGGAATCTGTACACCGAAGCGGGTCGTGTTCAGCAGGTTTTCGGCCAGGCGGATCCCCTGGCGGTGGGCGCGTTTCCTCCGGAGTGGAAAACATCCGAGATCGTCTACCTCTGCCCAGTACTCCACGAGGTATCCATGCAGATGGCCGGGGCCGTTCCGGATGCCCTGCTCGGCGCGGCCCCCCAGGGATGGATGCGTACGTGGGACGAAGAGGGGAGGATCCGGGCCCGTCGCTGGGAAGGGTTCCATCCGCTCCTGCGGTCGGTCCGCTTCTTGATTGCCAGCGAGAAGGACATCGAGGGCAACGAGGATCTGGTGGATGAGTTTCGATCGCTCACACCCATCGTGGTGATCACGCGTGCCGAGCAGGGTGCCGTGATCTATCTGCCTGATCGAACCATTGAGATGGGCGCGTATTCCGCCAGGGAGGTGGATCCCACCGGCGCGGGAGACTGTTTCGGGGCGGCGTTCCTGATCCGGTTGCGGGAGACCGGGGATGTGCTGGAATCAGCCCGCTTTGCATCCTGCGTGGGCTCCTTCGTGGTGGAAGGGGAGGGGATCCATGGGATCCCTGCACGGGAGGATGTGTTACGACGAATGAAGCAGCAGCACATCTCCTGCCGGGAAGAACCGGCAGGCTGAGCGCGCCGGTAAAATAACCTGTGAAAGAAACCGGGGGAACCATCCGTGCCCATGGACCGTTCGACCCCTTCCTCCCACAAGGCCCCTTATGACCGGCTCGCGCAATCGGTGAGCGGGCGGGTGCTCGCCCGGGAGCCCATGGCCCGGCACACCACCTATGGGATCGGCGGGCCTGCGGACCTGTACGTGGAACCCGACAACCTGGAAGACCTGAAAACCGTGATGGCGTTTCTTCGGGACTACGGTGTATCCGGGTTGTGGTTGGGGGCGGGCAGCAACCTGCTGGTGAGTGATCAGGGGATACGGGGGGTCGTGATCCGCCTGAACCGATGTTGCAGCGGGATGAAAGCCCAGGGACGGAACCTGTGGGCCGGGGCTGCGGTGCCTCTCGGGCGGCTCCTGCGCGAATCCGCGGAACAGGGTTTGGGGGGAGTCACCTTTCTCGCCGGGATCCCCGGAACGCTGGGCGGCGCGGTGAAGATGAACGCCGGCGCATTCGGCGGGGAACTGGGGGAACGGGTGGAGGAGGTGGAGATGATGACCCGGGACGGGGAGCACATTTGTCTCCAGGGCCGGGACCTTTCCTTCCGGTACCGCGAAGTAAAGGGGCTCGGGGACGGTGTGATCCTTTCCACGCGCCTGGTTCTGGACGAAGCCCGCACTGAAACAGTGCTCAGTGAACGGGATCGGCTGCTGGGGATTCGAAGAGAAACGCAGCCGAAGGAACCGCGTTCCTGCGGGAGTGTCTTCAAGAGGGTCCCCGGTGCCCTTACCCCCGGAGAGCTCATCGAGAAGGCGGACTGCAAGGGTCTCCGAAAGGGGGGGGGCGAGGTTTCACGGAAACACGCCAACTTCATCGTGAACCTGGGGGGGGCCACGGCGGGGGACGTATGCTGGTTGATCCGGGAGGTCCGGAAACGCGTGGAAGACAAGTTCGGTGTGCGGCTCCCCCTGGAAGTGGAACCGGTGGGTGTCTTTCCGGAAGAGGATACCGGTCTTTAAATACCCGTGGACCTTGCCACATTCACCGTTCCAAGACCGGCGGCATCCATTTCTGGAAAGCCTCCGGGAACAGTTCACTCGGTCTTCTCACGGATCTCCTCGATGGCGTCTCCGGCCGCTTCCGCCACGTCCGGGTTGGGGTCCTGTAAGAGGCGCTCAAGCGCCGGCAGGGCTTCGGGCCGTCCGATGGTTCCCAGCAGGGCCGCCAGATCCCCCCGCAGGGCCGTCTCCGCCCTTTCCAGGAGAGACACGAGCCCCGGCACCAGCGGGTCCAGGCAACCGGGCCTGCTTTCCATGGCTTCTTCCAGGGCCACCAGCCATCCGATCCTTTCCTGAAAGGTGGATCGTTCCAGATCCTGGATCAGAAAGGAAGGGTCGTCCATCTCCGCGATCTTTTGTCCCGCTTCCGGCGCCTCCCCCTCGCGGATCTGCTGGCGTACCTGCTCCCTCAGGAATGCACCGGCGTCTCCCGACTTCAACAGGCCGGAGAGCTTCTCCGGATCCGGCGGGCCCACAAACCGGAATTTGTCCTGGATCAGGAGGGTCGGGACCGATTTCACCTGATGACGCTCGGCCAGTTCCGTGGACAGGGTGGCCTCGAACAGGTGTACGTGGAGGCCCGGAGCGGCGGGGTCCAGGGCCAGGGAATGAACCGTCCTGACCGTCCGGGGGCAGTTGGGACACTGGTTGGCCACGAACAGGATGATCTCCACCGGTTCCGTGGCCCCGGCGGGCCCGGCGGCGGCCGTCTCCTCCCCCGGGCCCCGTTCCACCTTCATGCGGAGCAGATCGAGAAACGCATCCTCTTCCGGGCCCTCGGGCACAAAATGGTACGATATCTCCGATGTTCCGGCGCCGGGGACCGTGAGGGCGGGCGGGTGGATCCCGCTTCCGGGGGGTGTCCTCTCCCCGGTGATGCTGCCCGCGGATTCGACCTCGAGCCTCTTCATCCATGCTTCCATCTTTTCCGAGGTCTCCGGGTTTCCGCCGGAACGGAAGGTCAATGTCAGGGGCCCGGGGAAGGAAGACAACGGTGGTTGATCCGACATGATCTGTTCCTTTGTTCCTGATCCGTACAGAGCGGGAAGAAGTGCGCGTCCATCCAGTGCGGCCTGTTCGGCCCGAAAAACAGGCTATCGGTCAGCAGGGTTTTTGGCAAATGATCCCTAGGTTGCCTATCCCGGTAGCTCCTTGTATTGTGATAGGGAATCGCTTCCCGGCCCTGATATCAAACGAGATACGGAATGGAGAGCCCTGTCATGAAAGAGAGCCTTCCTCAGGAACAATCCGATCAGACACCCGCAGGGAAACCGGCGGTTCCGCAAGCTCCGGAGCGGATGGAAACGATGATGGACGTTCTCGGGCACGATCCCGGCCGCCGCTTTGCGCGTTTCATGAAGGAGGCATGCATCCACTGCGGTCTGTGCGCCGAAGCTTGTCACTACTATGTGTCGGAGGCGGATGCCGATCACATCCCGGCCTGCAAGAGCAGGAATGTATCCTCGATCATGCGGGAGTTCGGCGGTCCGTTCCGGAAGAGGCGCTCCTCTCGGGCCGGAAAACAGATGGATGAGGAAACCGAGGCAACCCTGTACAAGGCGGCCTTTGAAAACTGCAGTCTATGCGGGCGATGTTCCCTGGCCTGCCCCATGGGCTTGAATACGCGGCGCACCCTGTTCCTGGCCCGGAAGATGTTCGCAGCCGTGGGGACCCTGCCTTCGGGGCTGGATGGGCCCGTGCAGACCGCCATGGAAACCGGGAACTACATCGGCCTGTCCACCGAGGATTTCGTGGAGAACATCGAGTGGGTGGCCGAGGAACTGGCGGATGAGATGGAGGTGGAGGAGTTTGACATCCCGCTGGACAAGGAAGGGGCGGAAGTCCTGTATATCCCCCACCCCCTGGAGGTCCGGGACTACCCGTTCCTGTTCATGGCCTCGGTGAAGGTGCTGAAGGCCTCGGGCGTGAACTACACGTTTTCCTCGCACTGTTTCGACACCACCAACTACGGATTTTACCAGGGCAGCCGCGAGAACACCCTGAAGATCGTGGAACGGATGCTGGAGGCCCGGGACAAGATCGGCGCAAAGAGCATCGTGCTCACCCCGTGCGGGCACGGGTACCGGGTGCTGCGGTACGAAGTGGAGGAGATGCTCGGAAAGCCGTTCGATTTTGATGTGTTCACCCTTGTGGAGCTCATGGACCGGGCCATCGAGTCCGGGCAGATCCGGTTGGATGAGCAGGCCCTGGAAGGGCCCGTCACCTTCCACGATCCATGCAATATCGGGCGGCTGGGGGGGGTCGTGGAAGAACCGAGACGGATCTTGAAACGGCTCACCCCGAATTTCGTGGAGATGCAGCCGCACGGGATGTGGAGCTTCTGCTGTGGCGGGGGGGGTGGCCTCTCCGCAACGGGCGACTACGGCCAGAAGCGTATCCTGGTGGGCAAGGCGAAGGCCGACCAGATCCGGCGGACCGGAGCCCCCATTGTGGCCACCGGTTGTTACAACTGCCGGACGCAGATCGGAGAGCTCAACCGGTCGTATGAGCTGGGCGTGGATGTAAAGAGCATTGTGGAGCTTGTGGCGGATGCCATTCAATCCTGAGAAAAAAATGTGAAGGCATGAACCCCTCCTGCCGGTCAAAACGCTATCGCCTTTTTTCTAAAATGCCGTTTTTTTCTGACCGGATCCTGAAAAAGACTCGCTCCCTTAACCGCGGCCCCGCAATCCGTGGAAAACCCGAAATACGCTCTTGACACTGCGATATCTTCATGCTAAATTCATAAGTCCTGCGTCTGTAATGAATGAACAATCATTCATTTTTTCTTGTTGTGTTGCGCCAGACGAAACGTTGCCGTTCACTGAATGTTATTCCTCGATTTCGTTAAGTATTCCAATTGGTTATCGAGATTCCGGCGACGGAAAGAAGCTTCTTGAGTGTATCGGAGGACCTGAAGGTCCGGGCCTTTTAAAATCGTAAATAGGAACGGGAAACATCGGCGCGCGTACGTGCCCGGGATCTTTTTCAGATTTCCCCAGCCCTTGCCGTCCAGGCAGAGAGCGGTAGATCACCCGGATGAGAAGAACCTTTCCAGACAGGAACGCGGCACCCGACTTCATATCATAAAGGTATGGAGCCTTCCGGGTCGTGCGTCCCGGGAAAGGTTTTTTTGTTTTTCCGGACGGTTTTCATGGGGCAGAAGAAAGAAAAAGTACCGAAAAAGTGCAGTGTCGGGAAGAATTCCTGGTTCGTAAGTCCGTTAGGAAGGACGGTCGGGCTATTGACGAAATTGGTTCGTGTGCGTATGATCGGGCGTCGTACCGTCTGCACCGGATCATTCTCTATATGTATGCCAGCATAAGATGGAATCCCGGGCTTGGTTACCGGTAAATAACAACGCGGAATCACACGATGCCAGGAAGGGCCAGGAAAGGAGGTGGCAACGGGAACAGATCCTCATGTATGAGGGCTACGCGGAATGCGTAGAACATGTTGTGTCGGTCAGGGGGTCCCCGGATGGGGATGCCCCGTTTTTTAGGCTAAGTGGAGAAGGAGGAGAAAACGCATGCCTAGCTACGTCATTTTAGAAAAATGCGATGGATGCAAAGGGCAGGACAAGACCGCTTGTATGCACATCTGCCCGAACGATCTGATGGTGCTCGACAAAGATACCGACCCGGAAAAACCCATTGCCTTCAACCGGGCCCCGGACTGGTGCTGGGAATGTTACAACTGCGTGAAGATCTGCCCCCAGCAGGCTGTCGATGTGAAGGGCTATGCCGATTTCGTTCCCATGGGAGCCAGCGTGGTCCCGCTGCGCGGTTCCGAGGACATCATGTGGACCGTGAAGTTCCGCAACGGAAACCTGAAGCGCTTCAAGTTTCCGATCCGGACCACCCCGGAAGGCAAGGCCGAGCCGCTCGCCGGTTGGGACACAGGGACCGACGACCTCAAGTCCGCGCTTCTCTGCACCGAGCCGGATTCCCTGGGTTACGAACTTCCCACCCTGAAAAAGTAGTGAACGAGGAGGGTTTGATATGCTGCCATCAGAATTCGAAACCGTAGAAGTCAATACCGATCTGCTGATCCTGGGCGGCGGGATGGCCGCCTGCGGCGCGGCCTTTGAGGCGGCCCACTGGGCCAAGAAGAACGGCCTCAAGGTGACCGTTGTCGATAAGGCCGCCATGGACCGTTCCGGCGCCGTGGCCATGGGCCTTTCCGCCATCAACGAGTACGTCGGCATCAAGGAAGGCGAGAACACGGTAGAAGAATACGTCAAGTACGTCCGCCAGGACCTCATGGGTGTTTCCCGCGAGGACCTGGTGTACGACATCGCCCGTCACGTGGACGGTTCCGTGCACCTGTTCGAGAAATGGGGCCTGCCGATCTGGAAGGACGAGAACGGTGCCTACGTCCGTGAAGGGCGCTGGCAGGTCATGATCAACGGCGAGTCCTACAAGGTCATCGTGGCCGAGGCCGCCAAGAACGCCCTGGCCACCCTGGGCGACGACGGTGAGATCCTCGAGCGCGTATTTGCCGTCGAGCCGCTCATGGAAGGTGACAAGTGCGTGGGTGCCATGGGTTTCAGCATCCGTGAACCCAAGCTCTATGTGATGAAGGCCAAGGCCACAATCGCCGTGATGGGCGGGGCGGTTCACGTGTTCAAGCCGCGGTCCACGGGTGAAGGTATGGGCCGTTCCTGGTATCCTC
>CAYTRL010000254.1:0-8567 GCA_964439795.1 uncultured Thermodesulfobacteriota bacterium | reverse complement strand
AGACCAGGGCCAGCGCGATCAGGCCGGAAAGGAGTTGCCCGGCCTGATCGCCGAAAATGTGTGCGCCGGCCACGTGGCCCACCTCCACCCTGCCAGCCAGTTCGGAAGCCGGAGCGCTTGCAAGAAATGTCCAGTTCAGCCCCAGGTACAGGAGCGCTACCAGGCCTGTACCGATGAGGAGGGCGAGCGGCATGTTGCGCTCGGGCCGACGCACTTCTCCCGCGATGTAGGCAGCGCCGTTCCAGCCGCTGTAGGAAAACGAAACAAAGATCAGTCCTACGGCAAAGGCCGGTGACAGCAGCGTTCCGGGTGCGTTTGCTGGTCCGGAACTCAGTGTCTCACCCACATCGAGGGTCCAGAGGCCTCCGGCGATAAACACCAGGATCAACACGACCTTGGCAAGCGCGAAGACATTCTGGAAACCCGAGCCGCCCCGCACATGAACGGCGTGCACCATGGAAACGATCAGGATAAGCACGATGCCCGCGGGTGCAGCTGGAACCGAAGGCCATACGGCTTGGACGTATTTGCCGAAGGCGAGAGCGGACGCGGCGATGGGCGCGGAAAAGCCCACCACGAACGAAATCCAGCCTGCGACGAAACCCACGGCCGGATGATAGAGGCGGCTCAAGAAGTAATACTCACCGCCGTTGGCGGAGAGTGCGGCGGCCAGTTCCCCGTAACTCCATGCGCCGCACAACGCGATCAGGCCACCCACCCCCCAGCAGAGCAGGATCGCCATGGGCGATCCCATGTCCCGCACGAGAAAGCCGGTGGTGGTGAAGACACCGGTCCCGATCATGTTCGCCACTACCACCAGCGTGGCGGTCAACAACCCGAAACGCCGGAATAGCGTCGTGGATGTTTCCCGTTCTGGATCAGGAAGTCGTTTCATTGTCCTCACAGGGAAAGCCGTTCAGGCAACTCTTTCCGGGGCCTGTCCGGATCTTCCATCCCAACCCCGATCCACGGAAACCCCGGCGCTGTCCTACTCGAGCTTCCGGATCTGCTCCTCGGTGAGGGGGGAGCCGTATATGTTCATCATCTGAAACGCGTCGGTCTCGGACTTGAAAAAGGTCCACACAGGCTTGCCGGCCCCGTCCAGGGTCGTCCCGTCCCAGTCCACGTAGTGGAACTTCAAAGCCGTTTCGTAGTCCGGGGGCACGGGAATGACCCCTGTGGCCTGCTCCAGTTTCTCGGTCTGCTCGTTCCACTGGACCACCTTGATCTGCCCCGTGTCCCGGTATTCCCTTACGGCCCGGCTGTGGTGACAGTCCTCGCAGACCACGGCGTTCTTTTTCACCGAGTGGGAATAGTACGGGGCGATGACCGTGAAGGTCGCGTCGTTCCCCTTCTCTGCACTCCCGTACTTGAGCGTCTGGATCGTACCGGGGGTTACCTTCCCGTTCCGGTTCAACAGAAACTTCCAGTTCTTGAACTGCCCGTAGGCGACCTTCCCTTTCCCGAGGACCTCGGAATCGAAGTGGCAGTTGTAACAGGCCAGCACGGTCTGCGTGTGGCATGCGCTGCAGTCCACGGTTCCATCGTGCAGTGTATGATAGGCATTGCCGGGCAAAAACTTATGGCAGGTCTCGCACCGTGTCTGCATGGCGCCCGGCGCGAACATGGAGTCGTGTTTCTCCCCGTCTCCATGCATCTCGGCGAATGCATGGCAGTCCGTGCAGCCCATTCCGGCGTCCCGGTGCACATCGGTGAGCTGGTGTTTGTTGATCTCCGCCGCCTGTCTTCCGTGGCACTTCAGGCAGGTATCATCCCGTACCTCGTGTCCGGCGGTCCCGTGGCAGTCCTTGCAATGGGGCTCCTTCCAGCCGGGTTGGTCCGCCCGGTGGCAGTTCTTGCAGGCCAGGTCGTCGTAAGGCACACCGGTGAGGAGTTCGAACCCCCCGTTCTGCGCCGCGTACCAGGTCTTCATCCCCTGCCGTGTGGTGTGAAGGCTGTCGAAGATATTGTTCACTTCCGGTGTGTGGCAGAACTTGCAGGAGGCGTCCACCGCAAAGGCGATGGCATGGTCGTGGCAACGGGAGCAGCGCACCCGGTAGTGCCCGTCACCGGTCCCTGACCGGTTGTAGAAGCGGGTGTTCGTGTGACAGGTTTCACAGACTCCGGAGCCGGGTTCCCGGTGGTTCTCGCCTCCCTCGTCCGCACCGAGCTCTGCATGGCCGGCGTCCGAACGGCCCTCCAGGCTTCGGAAATCCACGGAAGCCTGTTTGCCGGAATCGACCTGGATCTCTTCCCGGATCAGGTATTGGTTTGTGGAGCCCATGGGGTAATGGCACGTCACGCAGGTAGTGAAAGGCATGTCCCGGGTCTTCCCTTCCGCCGCAACGCGGTCCGGCGGGTGCCGGACCTCGCTGTGGCAGGAGTCGCACCACGGCGAGAGGCGATGTCCCTTTCCGGGGGTGGGGGTTGCCTCCTCATGACAGAAACCGCATTCCTTGTAAATGAGCTTGTGGGAGGAGTCGTTCTCCCAGGCGGCTGCCGGGACGGCGTGGCATGCCGCGCAATCCTGGGCCGAGGGTTCCGGCGTTGCGTTCTGCTCGTCATCTCCGCAGGCAGCCAGGGCAACGACCAGGGCGAAGAACCACAGAAGCCATCCACCGTTCCTCGGAAGGGAGCGTTTTTTCATGGGCCGCGTCTCTCCATGGTGCGGTGGATCAGCACCAAACCTCCTGATCCAAATGGATTCTCAGCCGGCTGCTAGAGGGGGCTCCCCAGCCGTCGGCCAGCGATGGCCTTGAGCTGTTCCGTGGCCTGCCGGATCTCTTCAGCGGTCAGACTCGAACCGTTCTCCTCGTCCGGTTCTTCCACCTGTTTGCGGGTATATCCGATCGGCTGCCGGTCTCCCTCGTACTGGATATACTTCCAGCCCACCAGGTCTGCATTGCCGCCGTATTCGGGCGCGCCGTACATCCCTTCGACGGTATGTCCGAAGGCGATGTCCCGGAAGTCCGCGTCCAGCCGGGTCCAGACAAATTGCCGGTCTGCCGGGTTCAGGTCCTTGAAGTCTGCCTGGAACCGCTGCCGGGAAAGCCTGTCCAGTTCCTCGATTCCTCGAGTGTAGATCTCCTGAAGACCCACCACGGGACCGTTGAACTCTCTTTCCGGAAGCCCCTGGGAACCCTCGATGTGGTTTCTCCAGGCAATCTCCTTGACCCGTGACAGCGGGAGGTAGACCGAGAACCCGTTTTCGCCTCCGTGCCGGCCGCTGAAGGGCCCCGCTGCATAGATGCGGGGAGGGTCCACCTTGAAGGCGCCCAGCAGGAAATCGATGTAGTCGACCACCCGGGCCGTGACGGCGCCGGGGTCTTCATCCTCCGGAATAATGAGCCCGGTCAGCGCCTCGATGGTCTCATACTGGTGAGGGTCGAAGAACCGGCCTTCATCCGGCGATGTGGGATCCGGTTCGGGCTGCCCGTCTGGCGGGCCGGTAGTTGCATCATCTCCACATCCGACGCCGGCCACAGGGATCAGGAGCACCGTGCCTCCATAAAGCCCGACCTGCATGAACCCTCGGCGGCTGAGTGTGATCTCGTCCATCATCACTCCTTGTCCGGCAAGACAGTTTCGTAGGGGGGTGTCATGCCTGCCGATGCATGAAGAGGCCCGGTCAAGGCCGGCAGGGGAACGCGCCCGGCAATCAAGCAACAAATAACGATATTTTGGCAGGCATGGAAAAATCCTACTTGTTTATTTGGCCGGCGGTCAAGGAAAAAACACGCTATATTCCGTTTTCCTGCTGGACACGGTATTACACATTTTGTATTCTGGTTCTATCGGATTCCGGCGTCCTTTCCGGGTTATCCATGATTCAGCAAGGGAGAGGGCATGAGAAGAAAACCCGTCCTGTTTGGTTTCTGTTGGTGTTTCGTGGCGCTTGTCCTGGGGTGGAGCGGCGATGCCTGCGCGCGGAGCTGGCAAATTGCTGAGATCGACCCGGATTCCGCCGCACAGGCCCTGGATGTGGCCTTCGACGGCTCCGGAACCCCTCACGTAGTCTACGTGAACGACTCCCTCGAGCTTGTATACGCCACCTGCACCGGGGGGTGCGAGACCGGGGACTGGGTCCGAACGGTTCTGGGAAGCTCGAGCGGCGAGAGTGATTGGGTTGGTGTGGCGCTGGCCGTGGGGGAAACGGGGACCCTGCACATCGTTTTTGACGGGGATTTTTACATGGAGTGCTGCGGGGGTTGCACGGCGGCTGGCAACTGGTCCGCGCCTGTCCAGGTTGGTATTCCCGGGTCCGAGGCCTACCGCTCCGACCTGGTGATCGACGGAAACGGCACACTCGGCACGACAACCACCTATCTCAATCCGCTGCTGGACTCTGAAACCCACTACCTGCACTGCCAGGATGCTTGCCACGAGGCGGTAAACTGGACGACTACCGTCACGTTGACGGCCTATGCAACCCTGAGGGCCGACATGTCCATCGCGGCCGCAGGTGAGCGGATCGGTATTTCCTATATTCAGGGGCAGGGTGGCGTGGGTTCGCTGGGCATGAAATACCAGTACTGCGGGACGAGTTGCGATGATCCCGCCAACTGGAGCGGCGAAATCAGCATCGGCTCGGTGGCAGGCTGCACCATGTACACAAACCTGACCCTGAACACCGCTGGCGGGCCCCGTTTCGTCTACTCGGTGGTCGAGCCTGCGAAAATGGGGGTTTTGAGCTGTTCGGACCCGGACTGTTCGGACTCCGTCTTGTTGGAACTCGACGACGGCGGGGCAGGGTGCGACTGGGACGGTTTTGACCTTGCCCTTTCGGAGACGGCCAAGCCCGGCATCGTCTCCTTCCATCCGACCTTCGGGATGAAATACTATGAATGCGCCGTGCCGGATTCCGGGTGCATCCTGGCCTCGGACTGGATGGGGGAGGTCGTGAACGGCGCCTCTTCCTTTTCGCGGCCGGCCCTTGCCTTTTCCGGGGAGGATCCGGCGATCGCCTACTCCGCGGGTGACACCGTACAATATGCCTTAGGAGAACCGGGCCCCGACCCGTGGGGCGTGGGAAAGGAGGCGGTCGCCTCGACATTCGGCACGCAGTCGGTGCGGCGATCGAACGAGGCGAACGGCCTGCTCATGCTCCTGCCGCCTGCTGTGTTGTTGATGCTTTGGTTCCGCCGTCAGATCAGGGCCGTGCTGAAGTAGCGTTCCGCCCGGTCCGGGAGGACCGTCACGATCCGCTGTTTGCGGTTGGACAGGCGTGCGGCGCACCACACGTTGGCGCCCGAGGAGGTGCCTACCAGCAGCCCCTCCCGGCTGGCAAGGGACCGGGTCATCTCCACCGCGTCCTCGTCGGACACGGTCATCACGATGTCGATCATGTTCCGGTCCACCACGTCGGGAACGAAGCCGTCCCCGATCCCCTGAATGGTGTGCAGCCCGGGTTCTCTGCCCAGCAGGGCGGCGCTGTTCTTGGGCTCCACCGCGGCGATCTGGATATGCGGGTCCTGCTCCTTCAGGAACCGGCCCACACCCATGAGCGTACCGCCGCTTCCCACCCCCGCCACGAACATGTCCACCTCGCCCCCGCTCTGCTTCCAGATCTCCGGTCCGGTGAAGCGGTAGTGGCATTCCGGGTTCAGCGGGTTCGTGAACTGGTTGGGGATAAACAGGTCCGGGATCTGCTCCTGGAGTTCCTTGAGCTTGTCCAGGCACCCCTGCAGGCTCTCCTCCGCCGGGGTCAGGATCAGCTCCCCGCCCAGGGCCCGGATGATCTTCTTCCGCTCGTCGCTCATGTTCTCGGGCATGATGATGATGACCTTGTAGCCCTTCTGGACCCCCACCAGGGTGAACCCGATCCCCGTGTTGCCCGAGGTGGCTTCCGCGATGACGCTCCCCGGCTTCAGGGAGCCCGCCTCTTCAGCCTTTTCGACGATGTACTTGGCGATCCGGTCCTTGATGCTGCCCCCGGGGTTCAGAAACTCGGCCTTGGCCAGGATTTCCCCCCTGGCCAGCCGGGAGATCTTGAGCATGGGAGTGTTGCCCACGGCATCCAGGACGGTGACGGCGTTATCGTTCATCGTTCATCTTTCTTGCGGGGGGAAAGGATACGGTTCTTTTCCTGTCGTAAGCATTGCAGGCCGGGCTGAGGCCACGGCCCATGGAGCAGGGAACGACCTCAAAGATTGCCACAGTCGTTCCCGGGAATCAATCCGGGGGGAGGGGGCCGGGACCCGGATGCGGCAGAGACTGGAGAAATGTTTCCGCCTCGGACACCATAGATGGGGTTTTCATCGCCTCCCGGGCGGCGTCCTCCGCCTCCTTGTGCTCCCCCTTCCGGTGAAAGCAGCGGGCTACCTTCATCCAGATGCGGCCGGTTTCCTCATCCTTCGGGTTCCGGGCCCGGAAGATGTAAACCCAGATCCGGGCTTCGTCGCACCGGTCCTCCTCCGTCAGCCGCTCGACCCGTTTCAGGGAAAGCTGCCGGGCCTCCTTCTCCGAGATCTCCCTGGAATCCATTTCCAGTGGGGCCGCCGCCATCCGGGAACGTACTTTTGTCCTCCGCCCGGCTGCGGCCGGGGCCCCCACCGGCCGGCCGGCGTCTGCTTCGTCCGCCTCCTTCATGGAAGGGTGGGTTTTCGGGGACACCGGTTCCGAGGGGAGGGGTTTTGTCGGCTCCCCCTTGGAGACGGACTTAAAGGAGCCCTCTGGGCCGTCCTCAAAAAATAAACGGTTCCTGGGGGTCGAATCCCGGGCCTCTCCCAACTTCACGGTATCCGTCCGTGCCATGGCGGTCCGGGTTTCCTGCTCGGCCGGAGCGTCCGCCCGCCGTATGGCTTCCTTGATGGGCGGCGGGGGGGGGGAAGGCGCTTCTTTTTTTTCCAGATGCCCGGTCACGAAGACCTCCTCCTCGGCATCCGGGTCTTGGAGATCCTTCAGTTTGTAGGGGCTGTGGTACTCCTCGACTTCTCCCTCCCCGGGGGTGCTGTAGGGTTCCAGGACCATGGATGAGCGATCGTACAGGGGGATTTCACCCTGCGTGCGGATCGTGTGAACGTACACCACGGCGCCCACCGCGGCCACGGCCACCGTAGCCAGGGCGGGATGTAACAGCCATGCGCGGAGGGAGCGTTTCGTTTTTTTCCCCCGGGCCTCTTCGGCATGTGCCAGGAGGCGCGTATGAAGGCCGGTCGGGATGTCTTCATCCTGCGCTCCCGCGGCCGCCTCCCGCACGGTCCGGTACGACTCCAGCACCTCGCGGCACGGCCCGGATTCCTCCAGGTGCCGCTCCATCAAGAGCCGTTCTTCCTCCTCCAGTTCCCCGTACAGGTATTCCAGGAGTTTCTCTTCGCAGATCTTACACGGCATGGCCGGCCTCCTTTCCCAACCCCTCCCGGGTAAGCTGCTCCCGAAGACCGTGGAGCGCATACCGGAGCCGGCTCTTTACCGTGTTGATGTTGGCCCCGGTGACCGCGGCCACGTCCTGTAGCTTCATGTCCCGGACCTCCTTGAGCAGGAAGACCTCCCGCTGTTCCGGGGGCAGGGCCCGGAGGGCCTGCTGAAGGGCCTGTCGCGTTCTTTGGGCGTCCGCCTGGTCATCCGGTCCCGGGTTTCCGTTGGGGACCGATTCCAGGTTGCCGTTCGGGGCGGCTGCTTCGGGCGTCACCTCGCCCCCCCGGGACCGCTTGCGAAGCAGGTCCAGGCAGAGGTTGCGGGCGATCCGGTAGAGGTAGTTCCGGAAGCCGGATTCCGACCTGTACCGGGACGAAGCCCGGATAAACCGGAGAAAGCTTTCCTGGGTCACCTCTTCGGCCTCCATTCGTTTGCCCACCATGCGCAGGGAGAAGTTGAACACTCCTTTTTCGTGCCGTTTGAGCAGGATCTCAAAGGCCAGGGACTCTCCCTTCTGATAGGCGGTTACCAGTTCCTCATCACTGCGTTCGTTCAACACCTGCCTCCCGAAGGGGTGGTTGAAGAAGAGAAATACCAGGGGGACAGGCAAAAGGATAAAACAGGATTCCGTCAGGTTTCAAGCTGTTTTCCTCAGAAAAGTGTTGTGCTTCCGTAAAGGTTGGTTTTGCCCGCAGGGGATTGTCCGAGCCTTTATTAATATTTTCATCCGAAATGTTCCTGTGCCGGCGGCCCATTGACCCCCGGGTCGCGGGCCCCGGGCCCCCCGCCGTTCGTGCTGCCGGGGGATCCGGGCGAGACGACGCCCCCCGTCGTGTCCATCCTCTCGCCTCCGGCGCTCTCGTCGGGGATCGTCAGCTCGACGCTCGAGACCGCGACCGGCGGGATCCCGAAGGTCAGCGTCTTCTTGCCGGGCGCGCTCGCGACGCGCACGGAGAACCCGAGCTTGACCTCGTAGGCTCCCTTCTTTGGCAGCAGGAGGCTGTAGCCGTCGCCGCTCGCCCAGAAGATGGCCTCGGAGCCACCGAGATCGACGGACTCGATCGCGACGTTGCCGAGCGGCACCGCGAGCTCGCTCCAGTCGTCCTTCAGAGACTCGACGTGATAGGTCACCGCGAAGCGCGCGAGCTCTCCGTCGACGCTGCCGACGTAGGGGCTCGAGCGGATCACCGCCGCGGCCGGTGGCTCCACGG
>CAYTRL010000253.1:0-8568 GCA_964439795.1 uncultured Thermodesulfobacteriota bacterium | reverse complement strand
GTTCCTCCGGGCTTCCCGGCCTTCCAAGTATGGCGCTGGCCGCGGCCACGGCCGGATTGGCCAGGTAGACCTCACTGCCCGCCGCCCCCATTCTTCCGGGAAAATTTCGGTTGGTGGTGGCCACGGCCCGTTCCCCCTCCGCCAGGATCCCCATGTGTCCCCCGAGACAGGGTCCACAGGTTGGGGGACCGATGACGGCCCCGGCGTCCAGAAAGATCATCAACAGGCCTTCCTCCAGCGCCAGACGGTAACATTCCTGGGTAGCCGGAAGAACCAGCAGTCGTACGGAACGGGCTGCCCGGCGGCCCTGGAGCACCCGGGCCGCGGAACGCAGGTCTTCGATGCGCCCGTTGGTGCAGGAACCGATCACCACCTGGTCGATGGGGACGTTTCCCACATCCCGCACGGGCGCCACGTTGTCCGGTGAAAACGGGAGAGCCACCTGCGGCTCCAGGCGCGAAACATCGAACACCTTTTCAGACAGACAGGCCGCATCCTCGTCGCTCTCGTAGCGCATCCCCTTCCGGTCCGTCCTCCCCTTCAAATAGGCGTCCACCTTCCCGTCCGTGTGAAAGATCCCGTTCTTGGCACCCGCCTCGATGGCCATGTTGGCAACGGTCATCCGTCCGGCCATATCCAGCTGCGAGACCACTTCTCCTGAAAACTCCAGGGCACAGTGCCGCGCTCCCTCCACACCGATCTGACCGATCAGGAACAGGATCAGGTCCTTGGCCTCCACCCACTCCGCCAGGTGTCCGTTGAAGACGATCTTCATGGTTTCCGGTACCTTCAACCAGATCTCGCCGGTGGCCATCGCCGCCGCCAGGTCTGTGCTCCCCACCCCGGAGGCAAACGCGCCCAGGGCACCGTAGGTGCAAGTGTGGCTGTCCGCTCCAATCACCAGATCCCCGGGTACGATCAGGCCTTTTTCCGGCAGCAGGGCGTGTTCCACCCCCCCATCCCCCATCTCATAATAGTGGGTGAGTCCGTTCTGTCGGGCGAAGGCGCGGATTTGCGAACAGTGCCTTGCCGCCTCCACATCCTTGTTGGGGGCAAAATGGTCGGCGACGAACACCACGCGATCGCGGTCCGCCACGTGATCCACTCCGATCTCGTGGAACTTCTGGATGGCCAGCGGCCCGGTGATATCGTTGGCCAGCGCCAGATCCACCCGGGCCTGGATCATATCCCCCGGTGCCACACGCTCCACTCCCGCGTGGACGGCCAGGATCTTTTCCGTAATGGTCATGCCCATCTTCTTTTCCTGTCTTCTTGCCCGGACACAGGGGGACGATGCCGGGCAGCTGTGGGTTTCACCTGCAACCCCCCTGTCTGGAGGTTCCTCGCGAGACAGGAGATCACTCTTGGTTTCGGTTTCCGGACGGACAACGATGAAGATCAGAAGCGATAGGAGGCCCCCAGGAACAACTGGTTCCCACCCAGGTCCAGGCTTTCGAACAATCCTTTGGCCTTGAGGGTGAACGCCACCCGGTCCTCTATCAGAAGGGACCAGGCGGGCGTCAGGTGAAACCGGAGCCCCACCAGAGCGTGGAGCCCAGGCTTCAGGGCATAGGCGGTATCCACATTGTTGCTGACGCGGGCCAGGTAGGCTCCAAAACCGGCACCCACGTAGTAGTCCACGATCCTTCCTGGCTTCTGGAGCTTGGCGGAGAGAAGTCCGTACCCTGTGAGGTACCCCTGGTCGTACTGGGACAGGTTCGCCCCGTACCCTCCGGTTGTCAGGGTAAAGACCAGCCACTCCCGGAAAAAGTAATCCACGTCAATCTCACCGATGGGTCCCATGAGGTCGGAGGACGAGACTCCGGAGTCACCGGACGCCCGCAACACGCCTGAATTCCAGAACCAGTGCCAGCCGATCTTGGCGCTGAGCGCGAACTTAGACCGGGCCTCGGTCGCGGGGTCTTCCAGCGAATCCAACTGCCGATCCTCGGCAAGGAGCTCTTCTTCTTCCATCCAATTGTCCTGCGCCTCCACAAAACCGGAGACGAGTACGAGGCCGAGGCAAAGAAGCAGACCGGTTGTTTTTTTCATCATCACTACCCACTCCCCTGAAGCGTTGGATGCTGGGGACCCGCGCGCATGGGACAGCGGATCATCGCCCGCCAAGAAACGCGCTCCATCCACAGACGGTTAGACTCATCGATCGTCAACGCTGCGCTTTTTGCCATACTTCTATTCACACGGTCGGTCCGGGACCTTTTCAAAAACCCCTTTCTCCTCGAAATTTTGTTCTCTTCTTGTACCACAGAACGCCTGCCAGGAAAATGATCATGCAGACCATGAGGATCCGCGCAGTGAACGTCCTGTGTACCAGCAGTTCGGCACATCCCACGGCCGGCATTAGGGCCGCGCGGACCCCGGCGGAAATCCGCCGGTGCCCCTTCAGCCATTCCGCCACCGGTGGACTCAGCCGGTAGTAGTGATCCACGAGCGCCCTCCCCCAGGCATACGGCAGCAGAAACCGGTCCCGGAGCTCCCGCAACCGGTCTACCTGAGGTGCTCCCGCGTCCCGGAACGCCGCCGAGGCGATGAAGCAGAGGTCGTCGTCTCCGGAACCGCCGAACAACGGAGGGCTGAAATTCACGGTAACCACATAGGTGTTCCTGTCCTCGTCACCCTCCGCATTCACCGCGCGCACCCCGAACCTGTAGGTACCCCGGGTCAGGGCAAAAGGGGTGACCCAGGAAAGTGTGCCGGACGGTACGCTGCCGATGGCGTTTCCGTAATCCATCTTCCCCGATCCGCCGTCGTAATAGATGTTGTACGAAACCACATTCTCGGACTGGGAGGCATCCCAGCTTAACTTTACACGGTTCTCTTCGACGACCCAGGCCTTCAATCCTCGGGGAGGGATCGGCAGGGTGCTGAGCAGCTTTACGAGCGCATAGGCATCCAGCTTCCCTACGCCCCGGTACCCGGTGGTCTGACTCTCCCATTCCGTCTCGCTTATCTCCCAGGACCGGGCCGTGCCTCCAAAGGACTGTATAAGCTCATCGTAGGAAAGATCCGGCCTGTTCCGGAGCAGCAGGGCCATGGTCCCGGCCACGTGCGGCGAGGAAAAGCTCGTTCCCACCGCGTAGGAACGGTACGATGTCTCACCGGGCGAGTAGGGTACGATCAGGGCCTGTCCCGGGGCCCCCACTTCGGGCTTGAGCGCCCCGTCCCTCCGGGGTCCCCGGCTGCTGAACGCTGAAAAGGTCTCAACCTCATCGTTGCCCAGGTTGCCCCCCAGGGGTTCGTTGCACAGGCCGGAAGGACACCGGGTGTTGTAGGAGCTAACGCAGATCACATTGTCGGCCGTGCAGGGAGGCGTGAGGGTCTTTGCGGGGGAAACGGACTCATCCTCGAAATAGAACAGGGGCTCTCCATCGGTCCCCACGGTTGTTGCGAGCGGGTCGATCCACAGATCCACGACAACATCCTCTTCCGCACCGGAACCTTCGGAACGCACATCGATCAAATACTGCCAGGAGGCCTGCGTCTCCGTCTCGATTTCCACCACAAAACCCCTGGCCGGCCCTGTGGATTCCGTGTTGAAAAGGGCCACCTCATATTTATTGCCGGGACCAGTCACAGAGTCCGAACTGCCGAACTGCTGCCAGTCGATGAGGACTTCAGGATCCTGAAAAAACTTGCGTAATATTCTAACTTCGATCTCCTGGTCCCCGGTAAAGGTGTACCAGCCTTCAAGATGCGTTTTCCTTTTTACACTCGCACTTTGTTTATATTCCATTATTGAATAGACCCGGGCGGAAGGATTGACGTGGGTAAGCGTTACCTCGGCGTGATCTTTTTCAAGCCCCTCGTTTCCCGCGGACGCCACCACGATCCGTGGCGGGCTGTACGGGTGCTGTTCAGGATCGATCTGGCTGGTCATGAACTGTTCAAAAACCGAACTCCCGTCCCGGGGCCCGCGGTGGCTCCCCACGCTCAGGTTCACCACGGCGGGCTGGTTGAGCTCTTCCGTCTTCTTGAATATGTACGCCGTACCCTCCGCAACATCCACGGTGGTAAACTCCTCCGGCGTTTTAACGGCTATGATATCCGCCAGGGGGGCCACCCCCCTGCATTTTTCTTCAACATCCTGAGAGCAGTGAAACCAGTTCCCGGCCAGGGTCCCCATCACAGCCGTGCCGTGCGGCATGACGCCGGGCTTCTCAATGTCCCTCTCCTGACAGGTGCCCTCGGAGATCTGCTTTGGTTTGCACTCGACACCGTCGCAGGATTCCGACACCCAGTCTCCGTTCACGTCCCAGTACCCGCACACATCCTCCTCCGGAGGGGAACCACCGCCGGCGCCTGTCATGTCCCAAACATACTTGATCCGGGTGTTTCCCGCGTCATCCAGAAACGCCTCGTGCTGCAGGTTGATCCCTGAATCCACCATACCCGCCACGACACCCTCCCCTTTATCCCAGCCCAGGGTCGGCTCTTCCCATATCTTGTCCGCCCGGACATTCGGCACGCTGAGATCCAGCGAATGTGCCGCTTGAGACGGGCCCTCCAGGCGGAGGACCTGCGGAAGGCCGGCCAGCTCTCTCAGCTGGTCCATGGGGGCCGAAGCGACCAGAAAATTTCCGGACCTGGAGAGGATCTCCACGTCAAAACCGCTAAAATCAACTGGATATTCGGAGAGTTCCATGAAAAATGTAATATAAGATATTCCTTTTTTCTCATAAGACCCTGTACTCATAATTGATTTGCCAGATTCATCCCTTGATTGCAGGGCCTTTCGAAGGGAAAAGTCGAGCTTATCCGGTTCCTGGGCCCGGCATGGAACACTCGAAAAGGCCGTGAAAAGCATCCAAAGGAGCAGTAAGCCCACTCGGGTCGTTTTTCTTGGATTCACGATCTGTTTCTCCCGATGTGTTGAATGGGTCAGGGACCTTCTGGATCAGGCTTTATTCCGGTCGTACTCCAACGACCCGTCAGGGGTTCGAGCCCGCCGGAGAGCCCGGGCTTGAAAGCAGGAAACAGGATTCTAAGTAAATTATAATGTTGTATATAGGAAAAAATCAATGAACCCCAATCGGTCCAGGGTCAGGCACTCATGAAAGCAGAAGCTCCGAGCCCGGGAACACGGATACTCCCCACCCAGGAGGACAAGTCCGGCGACAGGGGTCGCGGTCCCCGGGAACACTGTGCAAAGGATAAGAAACATCCCTGCCCGGACTGCCATGCCTGTCAGTTTTGCAGTGAGACCCGGTGCAATACCTGCAGGGGAAACAACCGGTCCGGGATGCCACATATGAGCATACAGGAGCAGATCGAACTGTACAACAGAAAGAACAAAGGCCTCTTCTAAACGATGTCCGTCTGGAACCCGGTGGCCAGGAGATAAATCTCCGAGGATTCTTTGCGCGATGAGGAAGGAATAACCCATTTTACTTTCTGGAAATCTTTTCGCGCCTCCTCCAGAACCCCCCCGGCATCCTCCCCCTGGAAAAGCTTGGCCAGAAACGTCCCCCCCGGCACCAGCACACTGCGGGCAAGATCCAGGGCCCGCCGTACAAGTTCACAGGAACGGACGTGATCCTGAAAACGGATCCCCGTTGTATCCGGCGCCATGTCCGATGTCACAACACGAACCCGGCGACTCCATCGATCTCGGATCTGTTCACAAAAATCCGGATCCGTTATGTCACCCTTCAGGAGGTCCACCCATTTCCAGGGCACGGGGGTCATACGAAGACGGTCCACACCGATAACGCGACCGCCGGCCCCCACCTGCCCCGCAATGACCTGCACCCACCCGCCCGGCGCACATCCGAGGTCGAGCACCCTGTCTCCCGAGCGGAGGATCCGATGCCGTTTCTGGATCTCCAGAAGTTTGTATGCGGCCCGGGATCGGTAGCCTTCCTTTTTTGCCTTTTTCCAGTAATGATCTTTTCGTTTGTACATGGTCGGGCGTCTTTTGGTTCCTCTTTCAGGAAAACGGCAAGGGAGAGAGGATATTCGAAAACAAACAAATTGACTTTTTTCAAAATCGCAATAAAATAGTAAAGTTTAAGATTAGCGTATCATATTTTTAAAGCAAGGGGGGGTCATCCCCTGTTTCGTTGCGAACCGTTCTTCGAGACCGAGGGAACGCATCGAATCTCAGCAGAAAGGTCATGAAAATGATGGGAATCATCGGAAAAAAGGTTGGAATGTCACAATTTTTCGACGCAGAGGGTAACTGTATCCCCGTCACCGTTGTTCAAGCGGGGCCCTGCTTCGTAACCCAGATCAAGTCTCTTGAAACCGACCGGTATTCCGCAGTTCAATTGGGGTTCGATCCCTTACCGGAACGGAAGCTCAACAAACCGAAACTGGGACACCTGGCCAAATCCGGCACCACCCCGCTCAGGACCTTGCGGGAGTTTCGGACCTCCGATACAGAGGCTTCGGAACTTACCCTGGGACAACAGGTGGATGTTTCCATGTTCAAACCCGGGGATTTTGTGGACATCAGCGGGAAATCAAAAGGCAGGGGGTTTACCGGAGTCATGAAGCGCCACAACTTCAGCGGCTTCCGGGCGACCCACGGCACCCACGAATAGTTCCGCAACGGTTGATCCATCGGCTGAAGGTAAACCCAGCATACGGTCTAAGGCCGGATAATGCCTGGAAGGTACTGCGGAACCCGGGTCACCACCCAAAACCTTCAAGTGGTCCAGGTGAGGGAAAAAGAACACTTGATTTTGATCAAGGGCGCCCTCCCGGGCGCGAGAAACTCTCTGCTTACCATCAAGAAAGCGACCAAAATAGACCAGGACTGACGGCGTTCAAAATCGATTTTCCTGTTCCGCTCCTGCCGTACGGCCCCCTCGAACCGCGGGATACCGCAGGAAAACAGCCCCGCCACTCACTCCAGAATCTTCACTTCCCGGGCGTGCAGAGCATCCCACCCCATCCGGTAGGAGGACTGCACCTTCTGGCCGGCTTTAAAATCAGAGAACGTCCCCTCGCTGCCATCCTGTTTCAAAATCCGGGTCCGGGTATCGATGATCAGAAGGAACAGGTCTTTCAGTTCCCCCGAGTCTCCCTGCACCGTGATACACCCTAATGACTTGAGGCCCGCCCCCCACTTCTCCCACTTTTTCTCCCCTTTATAATTCAGGGTTGCATAATCCCGCAGGAATTTACCGTCGACACCCTCCACCTTGCCCGTGACGTCGCCTTCCTCTAGCGCGGCACATGGCGACGGAACGGCCGCAGGCAACAGGCACGCAACCAAGAGGCAGATCAAAACGGATCCTGAGAGCTTCTTCATGGCTTCTTTCCTCCCTGTTGAACCTGATATAAACTTGTGTTTCGTTTTTCCGTTCCCCCGGAGGGGAGACAAAAGCAAGCACTTCCATGAAAAAAATTCATATCCCCGGCGGAAGAAAGGTACGCGTGCCCCTCAGATAACGAACACCCTCCCCTGTTCTTTCCGGCAGAGAACCTTTGATATCACACTTCTCAGCCCACAGCAACCGGATCCCGGATGCCCTCTTTTCGTTCCCGCCTTTTTCAACTCCCCGCTTCCCGGAATCATCCGGGAGCACGCAAGAGAGACATCCTTTCTCCAGGGCGGAAAAGCGGTACTCATCCCCCTGCCCCGTGTTCTGCCCCGGATTGTGGACGTTTTTTCCAGATCACATGTCAGGATGAGGCCCGGCCTTTGCGTGGAGCGCAGTGTGGGGAAAGAAACGGGAGAGGTTGAAAGCCGTTTCAGGAGGAAAAGTGGAACTTTTTTTCTGACAAGGGGAACATCTGTCCACACTGGTTCATCAAAACAATAGTAAAGCTGGTCATAAATCCAAAAATAGAACGGGTTGAAGGAAAACATGTTCCAGAAAGGAACTGGCATGGGTTTTGCTTATCGTTGAGAATAAATCGAAAAACCCTGCAAACTTACAAACAAGACCGACAGGTGGGGTCGAGAAAATGGCAAGACAGAGAAAGAAGGGTAAAGTGGCCGACAAGTTTCCAGGAATCGACCTTAGAAAGCTCAAGAAAGAGCTGAAGCTCATCCCGTTCGACATCAAACGGGAGATGAGGTTCCTGGATCTCCTTTTCTCCGAACGCAATATCGTTCGGACGCAGGCCGAAAGGGAAGTCCTCAAGGACCTGATCGATCATGCCGGCAAGACGGTGAAGTTTTACCAGAACCGGTTGATACGGTTCCAGGAATGTTATAACCGGTACAAGGAAAAGAAATCGTTCGACAACAACCTCCTGATGCCGGAGGAAATGCAGTCGCTTCTGAAATGGCCCAACCCGAGCGCGAACGAGCAACCATCACAGCAGGAAGGCGACCTCAGAACCGGCACCGACGGGTAACCCTTGTTGAACCACCGTTTCCTTAGATGACGGGAAACCGCTCGGCGAGGATCCTTCGAAACCGCGATCCGTAAACCAGATCAAAGGTCTCTTCCTTGTCGGGAAACTGCTCCAGGGCATACGTCTTGACGGCCTGGATCAGTTCTAATGCCTCCTCCAACCTCATCCTCTTCTGGTAAAAGATCGCGCAGACGAGGTCCACCCGGAACCGCAACCCACGGATCCTCCTCTCTTCCT
>CAYTRL010000252.1:0-8606 GCA_964439795.1 uncultured Thermodesulfobacteriota bacterium | reverse complement strand
GTTCCACATCGAAGGGTGTACCCACAGGAGGCTGCGAGGGGTCGTAAGGGTCCGAGAACGGGAGAAGAGGGACCGGATACTCCCCCGGTTTCCTCTTGTTTCCGATGACACCCCCGAGAAAGGAGGGTTGCTCCACCCGCACGTAGATCTCACGGTACAGCGTGAACGCTGAACCCGGGATTGTAGCCCCCCCGGGCCCGGTGAGATCCCCCACGTTGACGTCGACATGGTTCAGCGGGACGGTCACCCCGCGCACTACCAGCTGGAACGCCTCACTCTCGTTCCGTGCCGCGGACAGTCGGGCCACTCGGCCGATCTTGGGAAGGTCCCCGGGAAAGACCCGGTTCAAGGCGGGTTCCACCCAGACCTTCATCCGGGATGACGGGCTTCCGAGCGTGGAACCCGTGCCGGAAAAGACAACAAGGGTCGTAAGAAGAACCGAAAGGGTTGGTTGGATCCACCGGTGAATGCTTGAGCAGTGAAACAGCATGGCGTGTGTTCTCTTTCCGCACCGGTTTGTTGCGGTGTCAGATCATCAGTTTGAAGTGCTGTTCTTCCTTGGTGATCACTTCGATCAGGGTCGGCCGGTCGCCATCCAGGGCTTCCCGCAGAACCTCCTGGAGCTGGTTCGGGTCCTGGACCCGAACGCCCCGGCAGCCCGCTGCGTGGGCGTAGGCCGTCAAATCCGGGCAGGGGTAGTCGGTGGAGAGCTGTCGGCCCGGGGCCTGAAAATCCCGTACGTTCCCCAGCACGGAGTTGTTCAGCACCACATAAGTGACCGGTGCCTCGTAGTGCCTGGCCGACTCCAGGCAGTGCAGCATCATCACCATACCGCCGTCGCCGCAGAAGCCGATGACCTTCTTGTCGGGCGCCACGATCCGGGCCCCCAGGGCCGCGGGGATGCCCCAGCCCACTCCGCCCACCCCGCCCGGGGCGAACACCTGGCCCGCCGACCGGCTCTGGAAGTGCCTGGCAAACCACTGGCGGTTGTTGCCCGCGTCCAGGCAGACGATCGTGTCCTCGTCCGCCGCCTGCTGGACCTCGTGGACGATGCGCTCCGGGGCGATGGGTGTCTCCTCCGAGGCGAACTCCTCACAGCGGAAGAAGCCCATCTCCTCTTTCTGTTTCTTCAGTTCCGCCACGCGGCCGGCCGCGTCCGCGGAAAGCGACCGGTCCCGGAGGGCCTCGATCACCATCCGCAACCCCTGCCGCGCATCGGAGGCCACCCCCAGGGTCACCGGGTAGGTCCACCCGGCGTTGAGGGGCTCGATATCGATCTGGACGATCTTCTGGCGCTGCGGGTTGATGAAATCGGGATGGAGCATCTTGGTGTTTTCCGGCGACAACCCGGTGCCCACCGCCAGCAGCAGGTCCGCGGCCGTGATGTTGTGGTTGGCCACCGGCTGTCCGATGCCGCCCATGGTCCCCAGGGCCAGGTCGTGCGTTTCCGCGATGGCGCTCTTGCCCATGTAGCTTGTGGTCACAGGCATGCCCAGCGTTTCGGCCAGTTCCCGCACCTCGGCGTGGGCCCCGGAGCTGTGGACTCCCCGCCCGGCGATCATCACCGGGTGCTGGGCCTGCAGCAGGAGATCGGCGATCTTCCCTGCATCTTCCCGGGACATGCAGGCCGGGGATACCCGGAGGTGCCCTGCCAGGGGGTACAGCCTGGGGGTGCACGTCTCGGGATCCACCTCGCCCGAGAAGGCGCTCATCCGGCCGATGACGCAGGCCGGGCCGGGCCGGCCTGTGGTGGCGTGTTTGATGCCCAGCCGGATTCCGTGCACCAGCTCCGAGGGGCTGGTGGCGTAGGTGGTGAACTTGGACATGGAACGCATGACGCCCACCAGGTCGTACGCGCCGTACCCGCCGGCGCCGTTCTGCCACGGTCCGTGCTGCGTGAGTCCGCCGTAATCGGTGATGTCCGCGATGATCAGCATGGGCGAGCCGGCCAGGTGGGCCTCCAGGATGCCGAAGGCGGCGTTGGAGGCCATCCAGGCCCCCTGGGCGATCACCACGCCCGGCTTTCCGGTGAGCCGCCCGTACATGTCGGCCATGCATGCCGCGGCGCCTTCCTGCCGTGCGAGCACGCTGTGGATCCGGTCCCGGTGTTCGTACAGGGCGTCGTAGAGCAGGAGCGCCGCACCGCCCGGCATGCCGAACACGTGATCGATCCCGCCCTCGATCAGGGCCTCCACTGCCACGTTGATTCCTGGTTTTGCCATGAGTTACCCTCAAGAGATTGGGGTGCGTTTTGTTTACGGAACCATCCTGGTCGATCCGCTTTGCGTAAGGCTTCCCGACATCTATCTATTTTTGCACCCGGACAGATGCCCGTCAAGAAAACGAGGTTCTAGTTCTCTTCCCAGCTCGAATGTGATGAACGGCCTTGCACTCCTTCTCATTCCGCTCGGGGCAGTTATCCTCCTGAGAATTTCCCGCAAGTCGAAGTAAGCACATCCGTTACGACAAACAACAAAAGGTCACATCCATCAGCGGATGTGGCCTTTTTTGACTTCTGAAAACCTATGGACTCCATGCCTGAGAATCGGAAACATCCTCTCCTGTGCTTACTTCCAAACCGAAATCCTGTAAAATGTGCGAAAAACAGGCAACCCGACGCAGAGAGCCGATCATGAGAACGTGGATCACCTCGAACCTGACGCCCGTCTTGCTGTCCCTCCTTTTTCTGATCATGTCCTGCAGCGGGGACAGCGGGGTGTCCCTCACAGAGACTTCAACGGTCCCTCCCTATCCCGGCATGACGCCGTCGGGGAAGACCCTGGACGAGATCCTGGGCGTTTCCAGCCACATGAGCCGCGGCGTGGACTTCAGCTGGAGACGGGAGTTCGAGATCGAGAAGCTGGTGGAGGCCGGCATGACCATGGTCCGGAACGATTTCCACTGGTACCGGATCGAGCCGGAAGACGACGTGTGGGCGCTGGACGGATACGACGTCATGACCGACCTGTGCCTGGACGCCGGTCTCCAGGTGACCGCCATCTTCCTGGGCGCTCCCGAATGGGCCACCCCGGGGGACAGCCCGGATGAAATCGACCCGCAGGAATATGCCGAGTACACCGGGCACGTGGCCGCGCACTTTGCCGACCGCATCGATTCCTACGAATTCTGGAACGAGCAGAACACCTCTCGGTTCTGGCCGCCCGAGCCCAACCCGGCCCACTACGGGGAACTTCTCAAGGCCACCTACACCGCCGTGCATGCCAACGACCCGGACGCCACGGTGATCTTCGGCGGGCTCTCCACCTTCGAGGTGCACTTCTTCGATCCGCGCGGGATCTGGAACTTCCTGTACCGGGTGCACGAGGCGCATCCGAACATCTGCGAATACTTCGACGTTATTTCCATCCATCCCTACACGTTCCTGCAGCAGCCCGACCCGGAACTGGATATCGATCTGGGGATCTACCACTATCCCAACATGGTGGGCCAGATCGATCTCCTTCGAGAATCGCTGGCGGATATCGGCTGTCCGGACAAGCGCGTTCAGTTCACCGAGGTGGGGTGGCCCAGCCTGCTCATCGGTACGCAGCGGCAGGGGGCCTACCTGGCCCGCAGCGTGATGCTGGCGCTGGCGAACCGGGTGGAGATGTACGACTGGTACACCTTCTGGGATGGTTCCGGCAGTGCATCGCTGCCCACCGAGGATTATTTCGGCCTGTTCACCTATCCCGCGGAGCCGTACGAAACCGAGGCCAAACCTTCCTACCGGGCCCTGAAGGGGGCGCATAATGTGATGGGAGATGCCCGGTACGCAGGGGACCTCCGCCAGGCGCTTGGTTGGGGGGGGGACGTTTACGCGCTCGTATTCCAGGATGATGCCGGAACGACCACCATCGGCCTGTGGCACGGCGGGGACGACCTCTCCATGGAGGAGAGCGTTGTCCTGCCGGTGCCTGCCGGTGCCGCGGGTACGTGGTCGCTCTATGACCAGGAAGGTCATCTGATACTGAACGGAACGGAGGAAGGCGGCCGGGTGACGGTGACGGCAACCGGGGAGGCCGTCTATCTGGCTTTTCCGGCCGCCGCCGGGTGAACCTGGATCGTGGCTGTTTCGCACGCAGAACCCTTTCCGGAGGATTCCGGTCCTTGAGTCCTCCGAAGGACATTCCACAGCAGTCTGTCAAGGAAGCCACATGTTGAGTGAACTCCAGCAGCCACTGTCCTCGTTCTGGGCGATCTTTTCCTTCTCTTTTCTCGTGGCACTGACCGGCGCCATGTCGCCCGGGCCCCTGCTCACCTACACCATCATCCAGTCCGCCCAGGCCCGTCGCCGCGGGTACCTGATGGGGTTCTGGGTCATCACCGGCCATGCCCTGCTGGAGGTGCTCATCATCGCCTTTCTGCTGCTCGGTTTTTCCTTCGTGCTGCAGAATCGGTTCGTGGTGAGAGCCATCGGCGTCGTCGGGGGGGGGCTTCTGGTCTGGTTCGGGGCCTCGATTGTCCGGGACGTCCTCCGGGGCAGGATCCCCACCGATTTTCTCAGGTCGGGAGCGAAGGCCGGTACCTCCGAAGAAGGTGGGGAACCCGATGCGGTTGACGGCGAGCGACGAAAGCTGGACAACCCGGTCCTCGGCGGCGCCCTGGTCTCCATGGCCAATCCGTACTGGTGGGTCTGGTGGGCCACCATCGGATTTGCCTTCATGGTCCAGTTCGGGGTCTCCTTCCAGGAGTGGCCCCGGCTGGTCTCCTTCTTCCTGGGGCACGAGGCCGGGGACCTGGTCTGGTACGTGATTGTCTCCTGCCTGTCCTATTTCGGCCTGCAGCACCTGAACCGGCGGGCCTACTACAGCATCCTTGCCGTCTGCGCTCTTTTCATGATCTTGTTCGGCGTCTACCTGGGGGTTTCCCCGTTTTTTCGCGCATGAACTGCAACGCGGATCTGTCCATGCCGTCTGCCGGGGGAGCGTCCGTCACCAGCGGTAACACGGGGGCACACACCCGGGGTCCTGCTGCCGTGTTCCCTGCCTGCCCAGACCCGGCCGGCCCCGCTGATCGGAGCCTGCGGTGTTTCTGACCAGGAAGTGAAACGAGAAATGGATGGTGAGGCGGTCCTCTTCGTCCAGCAGGATCTCCGGGGGGGGGCGCATGGGAAAGGAATGTCTCACAGCGAACAAGGTTTCGGTGTCATGGCCCGGCATGCCGGAACTCTTGATCTTCTTCACCGACTGCAGGCTCCCGTCGTTGTTGATGATGATCAGCAGGACCGTGGTGCTCTCGTGCATGTACGGGTCGTCGAACACCTTCCAGTTCATTTTTACCCGACTCTTGAATTCAGCGAGATACTCGTCAAAGGCTACCTTTGCCTGACGCTCCCCGATCCCGTCCTGAACGATGGTGGAGTGTTCGTAGAGGCTTCCCCCGGGGGCCTTCATGGCCCAGATGTCGTTGATGCTGGGGATGAGGTCCTTCACGGACGGCAGTTCCCGGGGGCGTGCCGTGATCCGCTTCTCGATCACCATGTCACGAGTTGGTTTCTCCGGGGCCCTGCGCACGATTTTCGTGGGTTTCCGCTCTTTCTTGGCTGTTTTCTTCTCGAGCGGCTGTTTCCAATCCCGGTGAGGCTGGGGCTCAGGCGGGGGTTGTGAGGGCTTTTCAGCCACCGTTTTTTCCTGCACGGGTTTTTTTTCGGGAGGGGCAGGCTTCTGAGACGGGGTGGTTTGTTCGTTCATCAGGGAGTCTTCCCGCTTTTTGGACAGGGAGGCGGGGATCTCGGACAGGGCCTCCTTCACCTCCATCGCGTCGAACCGCTTGGTTTTAGCAGTCTTATCGGGTTTGGTTTCCGTGGGATCCAGCAGTTCTACGATGAGGGGCTGATCTTCTTGCGCTTCCGGGGGTTGAAAATGGATACGGGACAGGGAATATAGCAGGACCAGGTGGATGAGACAGGACAGCAACAGGAAATAGACGACTCTTCTTTTTGCCGTGTTGTCCATGTGCTGTACTCTTACCGGCTGCCTTTTACAGATGAATCTTCCTGTTTTCCCCCGGGAGTACCGGACTTCGGCTTTTTCCGGACGCAAAAACATCAATCGGTCCAGCCGTCCGGGCCGCCGTTGTCTTTAATAAGACCCATGGGGCAGGTAAAGGTTTCGCCTCCCGGGCGGTTGGCTCGCTGTTTTCGTTGAATGAGCCTTTTTTACGCGTTCTGCTGCTACCTTCTTGTTCGGCGAACCCGGCCTTTCCCTTGAGATGCTGGGTCCGAGGTTTCCGTGACATGGCAGGAGTCTGGGCGGAAAGGGAAGGCTATCGCCCCCGGGAGTCCGGCAGGAAAGCGGGATCCGCGCCGGGGGCATCCGGTTCTTCCCTCTTTACGAACGATCTCCCCCCGTCCAGCCAGGTGGCAAGCGGATCCATGATCCGCTGAAACTCTTCTTTTTTCCCTTTGGGAAGCGGGGCCGCGGCCGGCGCCTTGAGATATCTCGGGTTGATGTAGCGGCCGTTCTTCTTTACGCGAAAATCCAGGTGCGGGCCGGTGGCCAGGCCCGTGCTGCCCACGTAGCCGATGACCTGGCCCTGTTTCACCCGTTTCCCCTTCTTGATACCGCGGGCGAACTTGGACAGATGGAGATAGACGGTCTCGTAAACACTGGAGTGACGCACCTTGATGTAGTTTCCGTTGGCCCCGCTGTAAGCTCGGGCGAGAACCGTTCCGTCACCGATGGTCTTCACCGGGGTACCCTTGGGGGCCGCATAATCCACCCCGGGGTGGGGCATCCTCACCTTCTTGATCGGGTGCAGCCGGGACCGGGTAAAACCGGACGAGATGCGGGTAAACCGGAGCGGTGTTTTGAGAAAGGCCTTCCTCAGGTTCTTTCCCTGGGCGTCGTAGTATTCCGGCCGGCCCGAGTCGTCTTCAAACCGGAAACCGCGGCTCACGGTGCCCTGGTTGATGAACTCCGCGGCAAGGATCTTTCCGTAACCGGTAAACTCGCCTTTCCGGTGCCGTTTTTCCACGATAGCCTGAAACGAATCGCCTGCCCGGATATCCAGCATGAAATCCACGTCCCAGGCAAAGATTTCGGCAAGCCGCAGGGCCAGTTCCGGCTTTTCGCCGGTGTCCTCGACCGCCACGAACAGGGAGGACTCGATGATGCCTGCAACGGATTCGGTGACGATCTCATACTGGATCGGTTCGCGGAGGATGGCCAGACCTTCGGGCTCTCTGCGGAAGATCAGTTTTTCCTCGCTGTCGATTTCGTACTCGAACCCCTGAAACCGCCCATCCAGCAGGTGGATGCGGTACGGCTGTCCGGCCCGCACTTTTTTCAGGGGAAAAACCTTGCGGCTTTTGCCGGCCAGTTCGTGAATTTCCTGCGGGGACAGGTGCTCCCCAAGAAGAGTGGTGATCGATTCCCCCTTCCGGACCGACCCTTCACGGACCTCCTCAACCGGTCCTTTCGGGACCGGAGGGGGCGCTGGATCCAGGACCGCCGACGGAAGGGAAACGGTTTCTCGAACCGACGATTTATCGGGTGTCCGGGAGGGGATCACATAGATGAACAGGAGGACCACCGCCACTGCCGGGAGCAGGTAAAACAGCAACGTTCCGGTGCGCTTTTTCCGTTTTCTCGGGAAGGGCTTGCGTTCGATCAGCATGGGGAAATATGATAGGGTAATCAATGGATTTGTACAAGATTCCCCTGTTTCTGAACCTCCCGGAAAGGGGTGAATGGTCGTGAGGATGGCGCAGAACCCGTGGAAAAAGTTTGTGTTTCCACTCCTGATCGGCGCCTTGTTCTTCCCCCGGTGTACCGGGGGAGAGAAGCCCCCTTCTTCCCCGCATGCCGGGGAGTCCCCATCCAGCCCGGACCAGGGCGAGGCGTCAGAGATCGTTCTTTCCGAAGAGGAACTGGTCCGTATCGCAGAAGAGACCGCACAGATCACCCCGCTGGCGTCCCACCTGAAGAACCGGTACACCGATGACCTGGACGGGCTTCGTGAGAGGCGCTACATCCGTGTGCTGACCACCTTCAACAAGACCAACTTCTTTCTGGAAGGCAGCCGACCCTTCGGGTATGAATACTCCATGCTCCACGGCTATGAAGTGTACCTGAACAGGGACCGGGGACGGGAAGACCTGAAAATCGTCCTGGATTTTATTCCCGTTTCCAGGGACCGTCTCATCCCCCTCCTGGTGAACGGCTACGGGGACATCGCCGCAGCAGGGCTCACCATCACTCCGAAACGGGAAAAGCTGGTGGATTTCACGATCCCCTACCTGACCAACGTGGACGAGGTGATCGTGGCGAACCATGAAGTCCGGGGACTGCACAGCATGGAGGATCTGTCCGGACGGGAGGTGTTCGTGCGTCCGAGCAGCAGCTACTGGGGAACGCTGGAGAAACTGAACCGCAGGTTCAGCGAAGAAGGCTTGCCCCCCGTGAAGCTCCAAAAGGCTGACGAAAGTCTCGAGACCGAGGACATCCTGGAGATGGTCAACGCAGGTGTCGTTCCCCTGACCGTCGCGGACAGCCAGATGGCGCTCCTCTGGGAAAGCGTTTTCCAGGACTTGACGGTGTACAAGAACCTGGCGATCCGCAAGGGCGGGAAGATCGCCTGGGCGGTCCGCAAGAACAACCCGGAAC
>CAYTRL010000251.1:0-8627 GCA_964439795.1 uncultured Thermodesulfobacteriota bacterium | reverse complement strand
CATCTTCTTTGTGGACATGGACACCCCGGGCATCCGCATCGACCCGATCTACACCCTGGGCGGACACCGGGTGAATACCGTGTACATGAAGAACGTGCGTGTGCCGCGGAGTTGCCTGGTGGGAGAGGAGAACAAGGGGTGGAGCCTGATCGTGGCCCAACTGGAGCACGAGCGTTTTTCCCTGGTCCCTTCCTCCCCCATGTCCAAGAGGATCCGGGAGACCGTGAAGTGGGCCAAGGAGAACAGCATCGACGGGGCCCCGGTCATCGACCGTCCCGGGGTGCGGGAGCGACTGGCCGGGTTGCTGGCCGAGGTGGAGATCCTCAAGCTGCTGAACTTCCAGGTGGTGGACAACATGGCCCGCGGAAAGATGGTCTGGGCCGAGTCCTCGGCCGTGAAGGTGTTCGGCAGCGAGCTGAACATCCGGATCAACCACGAACTCCTGGACATCATGGGCCTGAGCGGCCAGCTTCAGACCGGGGACGAGCGGGCGCCCCTGAACGGGCTTGTGGAGAGCCATTTCCGGGATGACCTGCTCTTTACCTTTGCCGGGGGCGCCAACGAGATCCAGCGGGACATCATCGCCATGGTGGGCCTGGGCCTGCCCAAATCCCGATGACCGGAAAACCGGAGGAAGAACCTCATGGACCTGACCTTTGACGATGAACTGGAACTGTTCAAGCGGTCTGCCCGGAAGTTTGCAGAGACCCGCTGCGGCAAGTCCGTGATCCAGGAGATGGAGGCCTCCGATGCGGGGTTCTCCCCGGACCTGTGGAGGGGGATGGCCGAGCTGGGATGGATGGGCACGATGATCCCCGAGGCGTACGACGGCCTTGGATGCACGCTCATGGAACAGGCCGTGCTCTTCGAGGAGATCGGCCGGGCCGCCCTGCCGGGCCCCATGCTCTGCACCTTGACCGGGACCCTGGCCGTCATGGAGGGGGGGAGCGAGGCCCAAAAGAGCGACCTGCTGCCCCGGGTGGCCGCCGGCGAGCTCATCCTCACCACGGCGGTGGAGGAACCTGAGGCGCACTACGACCCGACACAGCTGGCGCTCCGGGCCGTATCCGGGAAGGACGGGTATGTCCTGGACGGTACCAAGGCGTTCGTGCCCTACGCCACCATGGCCGACCTGATCCTGGTGGCCGGCCGCACCCGGGGCGCTCCGGGGGATGAGGAGGGGGTTTCCCTGTTTCTCGTGGACCGGGATGCGCCGGGGGTCCGGTGCTCTCCCATGAAGACGATCTCCGGGGACCGGCAGTTCCAGGTGGATTTTCAGGGAGTGAAGGTGGCCGGGGACCGGGTTCTGGGCCGCCCGGATGAGAGTTTATCCCTGCTGAAGGTTGTACGTGACAAAGCGGCCGCCCTGCAGTGCGTGGAGATGGCTGGGGGCGCGCAGAAGCAGCTGGACTTGACCTCGGAGTACATCAAGATCCGGGAGCAGTTCGGCCGGCCCATCGGAACGTTTCAGGCCGTCCAGCATCGGGCTGCGGACATGTACACCGATGTGCTGGGCGCCCGCCTGGCGGCGTACAAGGCGGTCTGGTGCCTGAGCCGGGGGCTTCCGGCGGAGCAGGAGTTGCTCATCGCCCGGACCTTCACCGGCCAGGCCTCCCGGCGGGTGTCCTTCAGCGCGCAGCACCTGCACGGCGGCATCGGCTTCACCCTGGAGTACGACCTGCAGTTCTACTACCGCAGGGCCAAGGCCCTGGAACTTCGGCTGGGGCCCCCGGACCTGCACCTGCGCAGGCTGGGCGCCGCCCTTTGAGCGAAAGTATCTGCCGTTAGAAATACAGACTCGAATTCGAAGCCGCTCCAGTGGGGAACTTGCGAGCGAAGCGTGGTCGATATCAACTGCCAGCTGTCGACGTTCAGCATTCGGCTCATCGCCACAATTACATGCAGGGAGATACAAAATTGGAGATTGCGAGCGAAGCGCGGCAACCCCCCAGCCCCCTGAGGCCTTTTATCCCGGGGAATTGCCTCGTCGCCTTCGGCTCCTCGCAATTTCCGTCCGATGCATGATCGCATTTAAGCCGACGAGTACTTGAGCTTCAGTGCGCCGGGTTTTCCTTGGAGTGCCCGAGAAATTTCTTGCGGGATGAGGGTTTTTTCTGCCCGGACCCGGTGAAGATGATCTGGCGAAGAATGCGGGCGTAGTCCAGGGGCGAGGGCCGCATGTCCCGCAGGTCTGCCCCCAGCCCGCAGTGCTTGCAGGTGCCTCCGTAATGCTCGGCTCCGCAGTGGTAGCACCTCTGTTTCATTTCCTTCCTCCTGTCATCCTGCCATGTCCTTTCAACCCGGCTCCGGAAATACTGAGTAACAAATTCCGTGCCAGGAAGAGAGAAAAACAGAGAGAAGGCCCGGGGTTTTTATAACCTGTTCTTTTGCAAGGGGAATCCGGGCCCTGTGGGAAAGGGTATTCAGCGGGGCGGTCCGGGAGGTCGAACCGCGTCGTCCAGCGGATAGACGTTTTTCGGCAGGAACCAGGAAATAAGTTTACAGTAGAACAACATTCAACCTGATGTTCCAGGGTCTTTACTCGGTCGGAACCCGGGTTGCCGGGCATCACCATCACCATGGCGGAACGGACGTCCCGGAAAGCGCTGGAACTGGCCTCCCGGCCGGTAGCTGGGTAGCCTGCCTGTGTGATTCCGAGACATCCGGCATCAACCTCTCCTGTCGTCCCGGGGGTTCTTCCCGGATATTTCAGCACCCCATGACCGCCTTTTATCCATGGAAGGTTTACGAAATAAAAAAACAAGATATTGTGGCCTGCACCTACTAGAAATCAATATGTTGTATTTTCCCTTGACACACAGGGTGTTTTTCATTCAGGGTGAATATTATTTTTCCGGTGTGCAGGAGGGCGTACATCCATCCCGGTCGGGATGGCGGGGATTCGTTTGTGGTTTCCCTGTTTTCGCTTCTTTTCGAGGGATGTGTCGTTCCTCGATCCATACGATGAAGACGTAACCAGATGAAAAAAGCCGTTTTCAGTTGAATCCCCCATGCGGGCCTGGCTCTTTCATCCGGCTCGAAAGGATGGGTCCCCATTCGGATTTTGAAAAAAGCAACAGCCAGAGAGTGAGCGAGAGATGAAAACAAGAGAACCCATCGCAATTGTCGGCATCGGCTGCCGCTTCCCCGGGGGATCGAACAGCCCGGACGAGTTCTGGAAAATGCTTCGAAACGGCGTGGACGCCGTGACCGAGGTGCCCGCGGACCGATGGGACGCGGATTCCTTTTATGACCCGGAATTCACCCGGAAGAACCGGATCAGCGTGCGTTCCGGCGGGTTCATCGATGAGATCGACAAGTTCGACGCGGGCTTCTTCGGGATTTCCCCCAGGGAGGCCGCCTACATGGACCCCCAGCAGCGGATCCTGCTCGAGGTCACATACCAGGCCCTGGAAGACGCCGGCCAGAGGATGGAAACGCTGAGCGGCTCCCGGACGGGCGTCTTCATCGGCACCTCGTCGCACGACTACGGCGACATCCAGACCAGCCCCATGGAACGTATTCACATCGGGCCCCACACCATGGTGGGCGGGGCCAACAGCATCGCCTCTAACCGCATCTCCTACCTGCTTAACCTGAAAGGGCCGAGCCTCTCCATCGACACGGCATGTTCTTCCGCGCTCAACGCCGCCCACGTGGCCTGCCAGAGCATCTGGAACAGCGACTGCGACAAGGCCCTGGTGGGGGGGGTCAATATCATCCTGCGGCCGGAAATCACCATGGCGTTCAGCAAGGGAGGGTTTCTCTCCCCGGACGGCAGGAGCTATTCGTTCGACGACCGGGCCAACGGGTACATCCGGAGCGAGGGCGCGGGCATTTTCCTGCTGAAGCCCCTGTCAAGGGCCCTGGAGGATGAAGACAGGATCTATGCGGCCATCATCTCCTCCGCCGTGAACCAGGACGGCGCCACTGCGGGCATCTCGTTTCCAAGCGAAGAGGCCCAGAAAGAGATGCTGCGCGAGGCCTATGAACGGGCCGGCGTCTCCCCGGCCGATGTACAGTACATCGAGGCCCACGGGACGGGCACTGCTGCGGGGGACCCCGTTGAGGCCAGGGCCCTGGGCGAGGTGATCGGCGCGGCCAGGGCGGAGGGGAATCCGTGCATCATCAACAGCGTCAAGGCAAACATCGGGCACCTGGAGTCGGCCTCTGGTATCGCCGGTATGATCAAGCTGGCCCTGTCCATGCATCACGGGGAGATCCCCGGGAACATCCACTTCAAGAACCCCAACCCGAAGATCCCGTTCGAGCAGCTGAACCTTAAGGTGCCCGACGATCTGCAGCCCTGGCCGGACACCGATAACGGCGTCATTCACGGAGGCGTCACCTCCTTCGGGTTCGGCGGCGCCAACGCGCACATCGTCATGCAGCGCAGGCCGGACTTCAATGCTGTCCCGCGGAAGGGAAGGAACAGGGGGGCAGGCCATCGCCCGGGGCTCTTCACCCTGTCGGCCCGCGGCTCCGACTCGCTGAAGGCATACGTCAAAAAGTTCTCGGAGTACCTGGGGAGGAACGGAGACAACGGGGACGTGTCCCTGGACGACATCTGCTATTCGGCCGGGATCCGGAAGAGTCATCTCAGCCATCGCCTGGCAGCGGTTGTCCGGACCAAGGAGGAACTGCGGGACCTTCTGGACGGGTTCCTGCGGGATGAAGCGAGCGAGGCCATGCATCACGGCCGCCCGTTTTCCGGAGAAGCGACCGGGGCCGTGTTCATCTATTCCGGCCAGGGCCCCCAGTGGTGGGCCATGGGTAGAGAGCTGTACGAAGACGAACCGGTCTTCCGGGAAAGCATCGCCGAATGCGACGAGATGATCGTCCGGCACGCGGGATGGTCCCTGATACGGGAATTCACCGCGGACGAAGACCGGTCGCGCATCCACGAAACACCGGTCGCGCAGCCGTCCATCTTTGCCCTGCAGGTGGCACTGACCCGGCTGTGGGTGTCCCTGGGGGTGGAACCTTCGGCCGTGGTGGGGCACAGCGTGGGGGAAGTGGCCGCGGCGCACGTTTCCGGTCACCTCGGCCTGGAGGACGCCGTCCGGGTGATCCTCAACAGGAGCCGGGTCCAGCACCGGGCATCGGGCAAGGGCAGGATGCTCGCGGTGGGCCTGTCCGAGGAACAGGCCCGGGAGGAGATCGCCGGGTTCGAAGACCGGGTGTCCGTGGCCGCAATCAACGCTCCGGAAATGGTGGCCCTTTCCGGGGATGCACAACCCCTGGAAGTCCTGGCCCAGGACCTGGACCAGAGAGATATCTTCCACCGGTTTCTCCGCGTCCCGATCCCTTTCCACAGCCATCACATGGACCCGCTGAAAGACGAGCTGGTCTCCTCGCTCCAGGGCCTTCGCCTGCACCCCACGAACATCCCGCTCTATTCCACCGTGATGGGGGCCCGGGTGGAAAAGGATGGGTACGGCCCGGAATACTGGTTCCGCAACGTCCGGTGGCCGGTCCGGTTCGTGGAGGCGATCCGGTCCCTGATCGCTGACGGCTTCGACACCTACTTCGTGGAGATCAGCCCGCACCCCATCCTGTCCGGCGGCGTTAACGACCTGCTGGTGGAGGCGGGCAGGCAGGGGCTCGTGGTCCCCTCGCTCCGCCGCAAGCACGAGGAGATGAAGACGCTCCTGGGGAGCCTGGGCTCCCTGCACACCATGGGGTTTGAACCGGCCCTGGGCAGGGTTCACGGAGCGGGCAGCTTCGTCCGCCTTCCCTTTTATCCCTGGAACAAAGAGAGGCACTGGATCGAATCCGAGGCCTACCGGACGACCCGACTGGGCCTGACGAGCCACCCGTTTCTCCTGGACCGAACGGCATCCGCGGGCTCGGAGAACGAACAGGTGTGCAGGGTCGATCTCGACGTCCGGGAACACGCCTACCTGGCGGATCACAAGGTGCAGGGGCCCATCATCTTCCCGGGGGCCGGCTACGTGGAGCTGGCCGTCTCCGCCGCGCTGGACAGCTACGAAGACGGCTTCCGCTTTCTCGAGGACATCCAGTTCGAACGCGTGCTGTTCCTCCCGGAGGACGGCGCCCCACCCACGGTGCAGCTGGAGATTTCCGGTAGTGAGGGCTCTTTTCAGATCGCCAGCCGCTCCGGGAAAGACAGGGATTGGGTCCGGCACGTCTCCGGAAAGATCCGGCACATGGGAAACGCGTTTCACTCGCACGAAATCTCCCTCTCCGAGATCCGGAAGCGCGTGACGGACGTGGTCCCCATCGAGGATCTCTACAGCGAACTGTACGACAGCGGCCTGGACCTGGGGCCCACGTTCCAGGGCATCGATCGGCTCTGGAGAAAGGACCGGGACGACTGTCACGGGGAGTCCATCGGAGAAATCATCGTCCCGGAGAGCCTACGCGCCGATTTTCACCGTTACAACCTCCACCCCGCGATCCTGGACGCCTGTTTCCAGGCCCTGTTCGGGTCGGCCTACGTCAAGCACGACCCCCACGACAGGGTGGGGGTCTACATCCCCATCCACATACGGCGCGTGAAGTTCCACCGGAAGCCCACCGGGAGGTTGTGGAGCTACTGCCGCCTGCTGGAGCACGGCCCGGACTTTATCACCGGCGACATCTGGATCTTCGACGACCGTGGGAGAATCTGTGCCGAGTTCCAGGGCTTCAAGGGCCGGTATCTCGAGGGGTCCCGGGGGGACCAGGAAACCGTGCTGTCCAGGTGCCTCTACGAGCACAGGTGGACCGTATCCGAACGGCCCTCCCAGGCCCGGGTCAGGGCGCCGGAACGCTATCTCCCCTCTCCGCCGTCCCTGGAAGCAGGCCTCTCCGAAATCACGGAAGAAATCAGGGCACGGCCCCTGCAGGAGGAGTACTTCGAAGCCTTCGAACCGGAACTGAACCGGCTGGCGTCCGCCTACATCGTGAACGGCCTGAGAGAACTTGGTTTCCCGTTCCAAACGGGTGCTCGGTTCACGCCCAAATCCCTGGCGGACGATCTCGGGGTCGTCGGGCCGCATCGGAAGCTCTTCACCCGGATGCTGGAAATCCTGGAGGAGGACGGGGCCCTGGAAACGGACGGGACCCGGCGGACGGTTACCCGGGCCCCGGAAAACACGGACCCGGAAAGACTTCACCGGGCCCTTTCGAAGACGTTCCCCGCCTTTGCACACGAACTCGCCCTGCTGGGCCGTTGCGGGCCTCACATCGCCGGAGTCCTCCAGGGGGAAGTGGACCCGGTGCGCCTCCTGTTCCCGGAGGAAGAGTGGGACGCCATCGTCACGTTCTACCGCGAGAGCTTTTCGTTCCGGAAATACAACGAGATCGTCCGGGAATCGATCCGCCTGCTCCTGGCCGGCCTCCCGGAGGACCAGACCCTTCGCATCCTGGAAATCGGCGCCGGTACGGGGGGGGTAACCTCGGTGGTGCTTCCGCTTCTTCCCGCGGAGAGAACGGAATACACCTTTACGGACCTGTCCACCATGTTCCTGGTGCAGGCGCAGGAGCGGTTTCACGGCACGTATCCCTTCATGAAGTTTCAGCCCTTGGACGTGGAGGAAGCGGTTGACGGGCAGGGCCCGGACCCGCACGGCTACGACCTGGTGATCGCCTCGGACGTGCTCCACGCCACCCGGTCTTTGCGGCGCACCCTGTCTAACGTCCAGGACCTCCTTGCCTCTCGGGGGACCCTTCTCCTGCTCGAGGTGACCCGGTGTCCCTGGTGGCTCGACCTGGTGTTTGGCATGACCGAGGGATGGTGGATGTTCAACGACCTGGAACTCCGCCCCGGCCACCCCTCCCTGCCCGCGGACCGGTGGACCGGCCTGCTGGAGGAGATGGGCTTCTCGGATGTCCTGGGGGTCACGGACGCGGCTGAAGGGCAGTCCGCCCAGCACGTCTTTCTCGCAAGGAACCGGCAGGTCAGCCTCACGGCGCCTGCGGCCGAACTGCCTGAAGCCGTGGCGGACAACCCCGGGAACTGGCTGATCTTCAGCGATCAGAACGGCGTGGGCGACCGCCTGGCGGAAAAGCTCAGGGCCCATGGCCAGGCTTGCACCCTGGTCACTCAGGGGGAAGACTTCCAGCCCCTGGGGGGCGATCGGTTTTCAGCGGACCCGTCGGCGCAGGAGCATGTGGCTGAACTCCTGCGTCACGTGACAGGGGGCGACACGCCCCTCCACGGCATCTTCCATCTCTGGAGCCTGGACGGCGGCAACCTGTCCATGGATTCACTGGAGCGTTCCTGCGTCTCCGGTCCGACCAGCGTGCTGAACCTGGTCCGGGCCCTGACGGACCTGAACATGGACCCACAGCCGAACCTGTGGCTGATCACCGCGGGGTCCCAGCCGGCGGGGGCCGAAAACGGGCCGGTGTCAGTGGAACAGGCCCCCTTGTGGGGCCTGGGCAGGGTGATCATGAACGAACACCCCGGCATCCCCTGCACGTGCGTGGATCTCGGTCCGGCTCCCGGAGAAGACGAGATCGACTCGTTTTTCCACGAGATCTGCCAGGACAGGCAGGAGGAAGAGGTCGCCTTCCGGGGCGGGAAACGCTACCTGCACAAGCTGCTCCGGCTCTCTCCCGAGGACGCGGAAGAGCGGGCCATGAAGCCGGTGACCGGCGGGCGCCCTCCCTTCCGTCTC
>CAYTRL010000250.1:0-8628 GCA_964439795.1 uncultured Thermodesulfobacteriota bacterium | reverse complement strand
GCAGTATGTGTTCCAGGATCCTCTCGGGTACGTGAACAATATCTACATTCCGGATCCCACCGACGGGGCCCTCCGCCGGACCACGGTGCGGGTCCGTGGACAGAAGGCGGAACCGCTTCTGGAGATTCAAGGCCACGAAGGGTTCCTCCACGAAACCGTATTCGATGCGGTTGCGGGGACCTACGAGCTTTCCATAGACCACAACGGACCGGTGGACCTTGTTCTTGAACTGAAATGATGTTCCGGAGGCGGATCAAACCGTTGTCAGGGAAAAGAGGACACGGAGGGTCCGGCGGCCGGTACCGTGAAGGAAAAGACCTCTTCCGTGGAGGAGGGGTCCCCCTCACGGTCTTCGTCACCGTCCGTGGCCGTGACGGTGAACGTGTGGACACCGGCAGACAGGGGGACCGGCAGAAGGACCGGTTCGTGCTCCACCACCTCCCAGGAAAACCCGGCCTGTACGGCGGCCCGGGCGATCCGGGCTTCCTTGTACTCCCTGGAAAAGAAGGCGTTGATCTCCCCCTCGTAGACCACCTTGACCTGGACCTCATCGGATGGGAGGGCCGGCAGGGAAACGGAACAGGGAAGGAACGGGTTCTGCCCGTTCCCCTCTACACGGAAAGCGTCCACCCACGATCCCCGGTTGATGCGGTAGAACACGCCCACACGGTTCCGTCCTTCCCTGTCCTCTGTCTCGGCGCCTTGCCATGAAAGAAGGGCCTCGTACGATTCCACGGCCTGTACTTCCAGGTCCAGAAACACACCGGAGAGCTGTGAGGAGAAGTACGGGGCCTCCCCGGGGTGGCCCGCCTCCGATGCCGTGGGCGCCTTCAGGGTCACGGGATCCGAGAGAAGGGTAAACCGGAAGCCGGCGGGACCATCTGTCCGGTCGTCTTCCACGGAGATCCGGAAACCCCCTTCCCGCGGGTCGTGAGCCCAGGGGCCGAAGGTGCCGGTCCCCCGGCGGGTGGTTTCCAAAAGCTGGAAGGTCAGGGGATACGAACCTGCCACATCCCCCCGGGCGTACACCTCCCCCGGGGGCGGCCGGTACACCTCACCCTCGTGCAGAAGCTGGATATCACCGATCCCCGAAGGGTCGGAGGCAAGGAGGTCCACGGCGAGAAAAGGTTCTTTTTCCGGGGTTCGCTTCGAGAACCGTATATCCAGTACGGGGGGATGATCATCGTCGTCGAAAACGGTCATGACCGGGGAGAGCTTCTCGCCCTTCATGCGGTCCTCCCATCGGTCGTCGTCTCCGTCCTCGGCGCGCACCTCCAGCCGGTACGTTCCCGGGTGCACCGGGAGATACGAACCCTCCGGATCGCCGGACAATTCCTCACGGGATCCGTTCCTGAAAAGAGAGACCTTCACGTCATGGAGACCGCTCGGATCGGTCACCGACCATTGAAAACCCGTGTCCCACGAATCCGGTCTTTCCAGCGGGTCGTTCGGGTCGATGACGATGGCGGGCGGGGCGAGGTCGTCGTCCAGGATGATCACATCCGTCTCCCTGGAGATCCGCTGTTCCGCCCCCAGCGCCGGGGGTTTCACCACGCTCTCCACGGTGATGCGATAGGTTTCACAGAACAGGGGGTCCGATAAACGGATCGAATACGCCTGGGCTCCGATGCCGCCGCCGAAAATCTTGGACCGTACTCGTTTCCCCTTGGAATCGCTCACGTCGATCCGGGTCCAGAGTACGCGGCCGGGATCCCCGCCCGGGAGCACCCGGACTTCGGATTGCAGAAGGGTTTCGTTTCGTTGAAGGATGCGGGTTTCGATCTTCGGTGACAGCGCCGGGGAAGGGTCCGGGTCCGATGAAGCCTGCTCCCGGGATGCAGCTGGGGGGGCAAGCAGGAGCAACACCAGTGCAAGGGGGAGGAGAACTTCTGTTTTCCAGGGTCGAAGCGGCTCGTTCATTTCAACCCTCGTGGGAAAACAACGGGGGAGCCTTTTACCCTTCTTTGTACGATAAAATCTGCGCCCCCCTCTTGGAAATCCATCGGAAAAAACCTTCACCATCTATTATACAACAGAATCGGCAAACCTATATAAAGTATTGAACGCGGCTTCTCCACCGAACCGGGACTGATCGCATCAACCGTATCGCTCACTCCATCATTTCGGTCATGATCGACCCTCTCCAAAAGGGATGGTGTCTTCCGCCTCCGGAGGAAGTGCGTCTTATGTTTCCCTCTTGCATTTTCAGCAATAATAAAATATATTCATATATAGACAAACAAAGAGCTGGCTTGCCCTGCATTCCACCTTTTCCGAGAGGATAGAGAAGATGAGCGTGTTTCGCGTTCCAGGAACAAAGGCCGGTTTGTCCGTTGTCATCTTGTGCCTGAGCCTGGTCCTGGGAGCCGGTTCGACGGCGGGGGCCCAGGAGTACGCGCTCGGGGATATCCCGCTGGACCCGGAAGTTTACCAGCGCTACCTGAAGGTGTACCCGGAGAGCATGCGGGAGAGCCTGCCCTCCGCCTACGACGCCCGGGACGAGGGGATCGTCACCTCGGCCAAGAACCAAGGGGGGTGCGGTTCCTGCCGGGCCTTTGCCAGCGTGGGGGCCATGGAGTCCCACATCCTGGCGGCCGGGGGAGCGCTGTACAACCTTTCCGAGCAGCAGCAGAATAGCTGCAACACGAGCATGTCGGGATGCTGCGGGGGCAGCAGCTCGGCGCCGCGCTTCTGGGAGAGCACCGGACCGATCACCGAGGCCTGCGGGCCTTACGGGGACAGCGGCACCGGTTGCCCCACCAACTCCTCGGTTTCCTGTTCCTCCATGAGCGCCTGCACCGAACTGCCCTACCGGGTCACCGGCTGGCACACGGTGAGCAGCGCGGACTTCAAGACCTCCTGCTATGAGGAAGGGCCCAGCTACTGGCGCTTCACCGTGTACAGCGATTTCAGCTCCTACTGGTCCGGCGGGAGCCCGGGAGAGGTTTATGTCAACGCTGCGGGGTCCAGCGTATCCGGGGGACACGCGGTCCTGATCATCGGCTGGGACGACGCCAAGGGTGCGTACCTGCTGAAGAACAGCTGGGGGAGCACCGCCGGGCCCAACGACGACGGTACCTTCTGGGTGGCCTACTCGGGGCACGCAAACAGCCTGAGCTTCGGCATGTCCAACTTCAACCTGTCCATGCTGTGCGAGGACAACGACAGCGACGGGTACGGGTATCCCGCGGACCCGGCCTGCCCGCACCCCGAGGAGGACTGTGACGACAGTGATCCGGATGTGAACCCGGGCGCATGGGAAGGGCCGGACGGGGACCAGGTCTGCTTCGACACGGTGGACAACGACTGCGACGGAGTGGCGGACCTGGACGATCCGGGCTGCATTCCGTGTGAAGATCTGGACGGCGACGGGTATGGGGACCCGGCGGGGGAGAACTGCACGTACCCGGAGACGGACTGTGACGACACCAATACGGCCGTGAACCCGGGCATGACCGAGGGGCCTCATGGGGAGGCCACCTGTTCGGACGGCTGGGACAACGACTGTGACGGGAGCGTGGACACCCTGGACTCCGGGTGCCTGTACCCGCTGTTCGAACCTGTCGCATATTACGCCGGGGGTACGGAACCGGTAGCCGTCACTTCCGCGGATCTGAATGGCGACAATGTTCCGGACCTGGCTCTGGCGGACGCTCAGGAAGATCGGGTGTCCGTCCTATTGGGGAACGGGGACGGCACCTTCCAGACGGCCGTCTTCTACGAGGTGGGCTTTCAGCCGGTTTCGGTGGCCGCGGGGGACCTGAACGGTGACGGGTTTGCGGGCCTGGTGACGGCCAACGAGGAGAACGACACGGTGTCGGTGTTGCTGGGCAACGGGGATGGAACCTTCCAGGTCGATTCGGACCCAAACGTTCCGGGGAGGCCCGCTTCGGTTGAGATCGCGGACCTGAACGGGGACGAAATCCTGGACCTGGCCGTAGCGTGCACAGGGTATGCAGGGGAAGCGGGGAATGTGTCCGTGCTGCTGGGCGAAGGGGGAGGGTCGTTCCTGGGGCCCGTGCCGTACGGAACCGGGTATGGGTCCATGGACGTGGCCGTGGGGGACTTGGACGGAGATGGAGCGCCGGACCTGGTGGTGGCCAACGAAGAGAACGACAACGTCTCGGTGTTGATGGGCCATGGGGATGGAACCTTCCAGGTCGATTCGGACCCAAACGTTCCGGGACGCCCCTCTTCTGTCAGAATCGCACACCTGGACGGGGACGGGTTCCTGGATCTGGTGGTTTCCTGTGAGGGCTATACCGGGGAGACGGGCCAGGTGTCCGTCCTGTTGGGCAACGGAAACGGATCCTTCCAGACGTTGGTCCCTTACCCAACTGGGCAGGATTCCGCGTCCGTGGCGGTGGGCTTGTTGACGCAGGAGGCCGATCCGGACCTGGTGGCCGCAAACCGGGGAGACGACCGGATCCTGGTGCTGGAGGGGGCGGGGGACGGCACGTTCCAGACCGGCAGAGCGGTGGATGTGGGGGACGGGCCCGCATCCCTGGTGGTAGATGATTTCAACCTGGACGGGGCCGAGGACATTGCCGTTGCCAACCAGTACGGGGGCACCGTTTCCGTTGTTTTAAATGCGCTGGGAGGGCCCTGCAACGATCTGGACGGCGACGGTTACGGAGATCCGCCGGGCGTCTTGTGCCCGCACCTGCTCTGGGACTGCGATGACACCGACCCGGGGACCTACCCGGATGCTCCCGAGATGTGCGACGGCAGGGACAACAGCTGTGAGGGGGACGTGGACGAGGAGCCGGGGGCGTCGGCCAGCTGTGGGAACGAACTCTTCTGCGATGGAGAAGAATACTGCGCGGGGGGTGTCTGCCAGGCGGGAACGCCGGTGAACTGCGTCGACGACGGGATCGGGTGCACGGAAGAATCCTGTGACGAGGACACGCAGGGCTGCCTCAGCGTGCCGAATGACTCCCTTTGCGATGACGGCCTGTGGTGCAACGGCGCGGAGACGTGCGACGCGGTAAACGACTGCCAGGCGGGCACAGCACCGGATTGCGATGATGGCGTGGGATGCACGGACGACAGCTGCGACGAGTCCGGCGACACCTGTGTGAACGCGGTGAACCACGGCGATTGCGATGACGGTCTGTGGTGCAACGGCGCGGAGACGTGCGACGCGGTAAACGACTGCCAGGCGGGCACGCCGCCGGACTGCGATGACGGCGTGGGGTGCACTGAGGACAGTTGCGACGAGACCGGTGACGCGTGCGTGAATACGATGGACCACGATTCTTGCGACGATGGTCTGTGGTGCAACGGGGTCGAGTTCTGTCATCCCGTGTCGGATTGCCAGGCGGGACCACCGGTCTGGTGTGACGACGGGAAAGCGTGTACCGACGATGCCTGTGATGAGGGCACCGACACGTGCGAATTCGCGTGTGTGGCCTCGGCACCGGACGACCCCTGCTGCCAGGATCCGGCATGCTCCGAAACGCCGGTGTGTGTGGGCACGGTGTGCACGGACGGCGACGACGACGGCTACAGCCTGGAAGGGGGGGACTGCGGGCCCGTGGACTGTGACGACAGCGACCCGGCCGTGAACCCGGGAGCAGCGGAGGTCTGTGACGGGCTGGGGATCGACGAGGATTGCGACGGGCTCACGGATGCGGAGGACCCGGACTGCAACCCGGACTATCCCCCCAGTTCACACGCGATGGCCTTTGGGACCCGCTCGTTCATGGCAACGGGAATGTTCAATCAGGCGGTGTTTCTGCTCTTCCCCTTTGGGGCGTTTGTTTTCCTGAGATTCCTGAACCGGCGGAAATAACACCCGCAGGTTTCAGAACCGTTCCAAAGGCCGCGCATGCCTTCACCGGGGGCGCGGCCTCTTCGTGTGCCCCCTGTCTTTTCAATGGGAGCCCGACATTACGGTTGATGAACGAGATGATTTCCAAAGAGAGCGCCATCAGAAAGTGTGTTTCTTGACCGGAAGCCAGGGTCTGGTTATGCTTCCATGAGCCATGCATTCGGGAAGCCAACAAACAGCACCGGAAACCCTGCGGCACGCCGCCGGACCGTTTGTCACCCGCGTCGTACAGACGCTATCCGGTGACCTGCGCCTGATCTTCCACTCCAGGCGTCACCGAAAGGGACTGCCGCCCGTGGTGCTGCGCGGGGACGGGACCCGCCACCGAACCGGGCTCAGACCCCATCCCTGGTTTCACCTGTGGGCCCCCGACCGTCTGGCCTGGTGGATCGCCTGCCTGTTTATCGTGGGGTCCGCCTGCTTTGCCATGGCGAGTTTTGCATCGAACTGGCCCCACGCGGTACCCGCGGCGCTGGCTGACGCTGCAGCGGCTGGCAAGGTGTTTTTCGTGGGCTCGATCTTCTTCACCAGTGCTGCCTGGCTCCAATGGCTGGAGTCGATCAACGGCGACGTGGCGGATATCGGAAGGATCTCCGCCATTGAGCGAAAGAAATGGCGATGGTTCGCATGGCGGCCGCGCAACGCCGGGTACCTGTCAAGCCTGATCCAGTTCATCGGCACCTTGATGTTCAACCTCAACACCGGCGACGCCCTGTTTCCGGGGCTCACATGGCTTGAGTCGGATCTCTTGATCTGGACACCCAACATGGTGGGCAGCGTTTGTTTTCTGGCCTCCAGCTACCTGGCGCTGATCGAGGTCTCGCATACGTTCTGGTCCTGGGCGCCACGGCAGGTGGACTGGTGGATTGTGATCCTCAACCTGCTCGGCTCTATTGCGTTTCAAGCCTCGGCCCTCTTCAGTTTTTTTCCTCCCCATCCCGGAGCGGGGGGGGCCGCGTGGACCGCCAACACGTTGACGATGACAGGCGCCCTTTGCTTCTTCGTTGCGAGTTATCTTATGATCCCCGAACTGTTCGATGCCGGGGGAGACGCCGCCGCCAAGGCGGAAACCCGGTGCGTGGACCCTGAACACGTACCAGAACACAAGGAGAGATGAGCCATGGTGACCAAGAAAGCCGATCTGACCATGCTTGAACGGAAGGACACCCTCCTGACCCCCGCATACGGACGCCGGAGCCTCCTGAAGCCCGTGCCCAAGTACCGGCTGGCGGAGCACGAAATGGCGCCGGACAGCGCCTACAACATCATTCACGACGAGCTGATGCTGGACGGAAACGCGCGGTTGAACCTGGCCACGTTCGTCACCACCTGGATGGAGCCGGAAGCGGAACGCCTCATGGCCGAAGCATTCGACAAGAACATGATCGACAAGGACGAGTATCCCCGGACTGCGGCCATCGAGGAACGGTGCGTGAACATCGTATCCAACCTGTTTCACGCGCCGGAGCAGGGGGTCGGGGCCTCGGCCATCGGGTCCAGCGAGGCGGTGATGCTGGCGGGCATGGCCCTGAAGTGGAAATGGCGGGAGCGGCGACGCGCCCAGGGAAAGTCCACGGACCGGCCGAACCTGGTGCTGGGCGCCAATGTTCAGGTGGTGTGGGAGAAATTCTGCCGCTACTGGGACGTGGAGCCCAAGTATATCCCCATGGAGAAGGGCCGGTATGTGATCACCCCGGAGGAGGTCCTGGAAACCACGGATGAGAACACCATCGGGGTGGTAGCGATCCTGGGTACGACCTACACCGGAGAGTTCGAGCCGGTCGAGAAGATCCACGAGGCCCTTGCAGGGCAGAACCAGGAGACCGGGTGGGAGATCCCCATGCACGTGGACGCGGCCAGCGGCGGGTTCGTGGCCCCGTTCCTGCATCCGGAACTCCGATGGGATTTCCGGCTGCCCCTGGTCAAGTCGATCAACGCGTCCGGCCACAAGTTCGGCCTGGTCTACCCCGGGGTGGGGTGGGTGGTCTGGCGGGACAGCGCCGACCTTCCGGAGGACCTCATCTTTCACGTGAACTACCTGGGAGGCGATATGCCCACGTTCACGCTGAACTTTTCACGGCCCGGAAACCAGGTGGTGGGCCAGTACTATAACTTCCTGCGTCTGGGCAGGGTGGGGTACACGAAGATCATGGAAACCCTGCGCATCATCGCCACCGGCCTGTCGGCCGCCATCGCGGAGTTGGGGCCGTTTGAAGTGGTCAGCGACGGCCGCGCCATTCCGGTGCTGGCGTTCAAGCTGAAAGAGGAGGTCACCGGTTTCAGCGTGTTCGACATCTCGGACAAGTTGCGTGAATACGGCTGGCAGGTTCCGGCTTACACCATGCCCGAGCACGCCGAGGACGTGGCGGTGCTGCGCATCGTGGTACGGGAGGGGTTCAGCGGCGACATGGCCCGGATGCTCATGGAGGATATCCGGAAGGTGACCGCCCACTTCGAGGACCGGTCCGAGCCGACCCCTAAGCCGCCCTCACCCCAGTTCGCCCATTAGCGGGCTGTGAACTTCTTTCCCTCCGGGCCTAAGAGAGTGTTGAAAAACAAAGATTCCGTATTTTTCGTCATTCCGGACTTGATCCGGAATCCAGGGGAGAGGAGAGGGAGGTTCTGTGGCGTTCCTCCTCAGGCCACACCTGGATCCCGGCGTTCGAGGGTGTCGATAAATGGAGCCAGCCAGCCTTCTCTTGGCGAATGTTGCGAGGAGCCGCAGGCGTCGTGGCAACCCCCCGGGAACAAAAGCCTCACGGGGCCGGGGGGTTGCTTCGCTCCGCTCGCAATCT
>CAYTRL010000249.1:0-8635 GCA_964439795.1 uncultured Thermodesulfobacteriota bacterium | reverse complement strand
TTGACGGAACGCTTGCCTGTTGTATGCATGCAGAAATCGCGGGGATGCAAGGCGGACGAAGGGGCGGGTCGCGAGACATTACAGGTAGTAAGTCGCAGCGACACGGCCCGAGTCCAACGCGGCAGACGGGTGCTTATCGTTCGCCGGAATGGGAAAGGTTTCATGCGCATACAAATACTGCCCAGGGAAATCACGGAAAAGATCGCTGCCGGAGAGGTGGTGGAACGGCCCGCGTCGGTGATCAAAGAGCTCCTGGAGAATTCGCTGGATGCACAGGCAACGCGCGTTGAGGTGACTGCGTGGCCGGCCATGACCGACCGTTTGGAGGTGTCGGACGACGGCACCGGGATGAGCCCGGAAGAGGTGCGCGTGGCCCTGATGCGCCACGCCACCAGCAAGATTACCTGTGAGGAGGACCTTTACAGCATTTCCTCCCTGGGTTTCCGAGGGGAGGCGCTGGCCAGTATCGCTGCCGTGGCCGATCTGCGGATCGAAACCCGGACCGAGGATACGGACCTGGGCGTGCGTGTTCGTGTGCAAGGAGGAGAGGTGTCGGAGGTCCGGGAGGTGGGGATGACGCGGGGGACACGCATCGTGGTCCAGGACCTCTTCCAGTATACACCGGCGCGCTTGAAATTCCTCCGGTCCCGCCAGACGGAGGCCGGACACATCCTGGACACCTTCCTCCGTTTGTCGCTCTCGCGCAAGGACGTGACCTTCCATCTGAAAAAAAAGGATAAATCGTGGATCCAAGCACCGGCCACTGCGGATCTGAAACAACGCGCCGCGCACCTGTTCGGCTGGGAACTTGCGGAACGGCTGAAACCCCTGTCCGGTGAGGACGGCGACTGTCGGCTGCATGGGCTCGTGGGGCCCGCGGACATGCACCGCGGAAATCAACGTGGCCTGTTCCTGTTCGTGAACCGCCGGCCTATCCGGGACGTGATGGTTCTGCGGGCGATTCACGAGGCGTACCGGGGAAACCTTCCCAAGGGGCGGGTTCCGGTTGCGATCCTCTTCCTGGACCTGCCTTTCTCGGATGTGGATGTAAACGCGCACCCCACAAAGATGGAGGTGCATTTTTCCCACCCACAAGAAATCCGCGCCCTGTTTGTCCGGCACGTTTCCAGGGCGCTGGAGCGCAACGCCTGGTTTCCTGTCCCAGGCCCCTCAGGAGGTTCCGTCGAGAAACCGCTGATCCGAGATCCTTCGGACGCCTCCGCCGTTTCGTACAGCCCGGGGCCCTTGCCGGACAAGTCTCCGGTGAGCGACCCGCCGAGGCCGCCTGACTCCGCCCGTCACCCCCGGCCCGCTCCCCCGGCATCGCCTGGGGAACCGGAACCTGTGTCCCCGGTTCCACCGCCCCGCCCGGATCCGCTGTTCACACGGTTCCGGATCCTGGGACAGTTACAGGATACCTACCTGGTCTGTGAATACGGGGAACAACTGCTCCTGGTGGATCAGCATGCAGCCCATGAACGGATCGTGTACGAACAGCTCGAGGATGCCTACGATCGGCAGGGGATCGTGAAACAATCCCTGCTGATCCCCTCCGTCGTCGAGCTCCCCCCCCGGGAAGCGGAATGCGTCCGCGAACAGCGGGAACCGTTGTCGGCGTTCGGCCTGGAGGTGGAACCTTACGGCGGGATGAGTTTTGTTGTAAAAGCCGTTCCAGCGGTCCTGGCCGATGCGGATCCCGGACGTCTGCTCCAGGATGTGGCAGAGGAGTTGGTGGAGCAGGGAAGGACCCATCATCTGAACCGCATGCGCAGCCAGGTGTTCGCACGGATGGCCTGTCACACGGTGGTGCGGGCGGGCCGCACCCTGGAACCACGGGAAATGGACGCGCTGCTCCGGGCCCTGGATGAGAAGCCGGGCCTTCTCTCCTGCCCTCACGGAAGGCCGGTGGTGATTGCATGGTCCCTGCAGGAAATCCAGAAACGGTTTCGGCGGATATGAACGACCCGCCGGCCGCGCCGGGGAAGGTCGTCGCACTCGTGGGACCCACCGCTGTGGGGAAGACCGTTCTTTCCCTGCGCCTTGCCGATCTTCTCAAAGCGGAAATCGTCGGCGCGGACTCCATGCAAGTGTACCGGGGAATGGACATCGGTACGGCCAAGCCGTCTCCGGAGGAGCGGGCTGCCGTTGTGCACCACCTCATCGACATCGTGTATCCCGACGAAGCGTTTCATGCCAAGCGGTATCAACAGGAGGCGGATCGCACCGTCGAGGAGCTCCGACGGCGGGGAAAGGTGCCGCTGGTGGTTGGCGGGACCGGGCTGTACATCAAGGCACTCTTTCATGGACTCTTCGATGATCCGCCCCGCCATGAGAACGAGTCGTGGCGGCAGCGGATGGAACCGTACCAGCGGTTCGGGGAAGACCCGTACCCGATGCTCGTTCGTGTGGATCCAGCCGCCGCCCGCAACATCCATCCCAATGACAGCGTACGAGCACAACGGGCGCTGGACGTTTTTTTCCGGACGGGAAAGAGCATCACCGACCTCCGTTCCCGTCACCGGTTCCAGGAGAACCGGTACGAATCCCTGCTGGTCGGACTGCGTATGGATCGCGAAACGCTCAACCGGAGGATCAACACGCGGGTGGACCGAATGATCCGGACGGGACTCCTGGAGGAGGTACAGGGGCTCATGCTGCAGGGATATTCCCCCGATCTGCCGCCGATGAAAAGCCTGGGGTATCGTCACATGGCCTGCGTACTCAAGGGAACCTGGGCCCTGGACGATGCGATCGAGACGTTGAAGCGGGACACGCGCCGATACGCAAAACGTCAACGGACGTGGTTTCAACATCAGGAACGGGTAGTGTGGTTTCATGAGACCGATCCCGTCGAAAAAATCTACGAAACAATTCAACGGTTTTTCCAGGGACAGATAAAGGAGATTGTCTGAAAGCCCGGTTTTTCGAGAAATCACTTTAACAGTCCGACATCCTTTTCATGTGTCCCTTGATTTTTCGATCGGTATCCATATAATTTCTTTCATGTTTTCCTACCAGGCTGCATGACCGGGACATCAGGACCGTTGAACGACAGGGGGTGCAGACGTTTGGTTCGCGCTGCATCGTTAACACATCAACTTTTTTCCTCGCGGTAGAGCACATGACCCAGAAAAAAAAACCTTCCGCCTCGGCCGGATCTCCCGGAATTCGAAACGACATTCCTGGACTGAGAGAACGCATCGATCGGATCGATGACACGTTGCTGGACCTGTTCAACCAGCGAGCAGGCCTGGCCATACAGATCGGCAAGGCGAAAGCGAGTCAAAATCTGGACTTCTACTCGCCCCAGCGGGAGCGTGAGATCTTCGAACGTCTCTCCTCGAAAAATCCGGGCCCCTTTCCCAACGACGCCATCCGTGCGGTGTTCCGAGAAATCCTTTCGGCATCCTTGTCCCTGGAAAAGCCGCTGAAGGTGTCGTTTTTGGGCCCTCGGGCCACGTTCACGCACCTGGCCTGCCTGGAGCACTTCGGCAGGTCGAGCCGCCTTTTGCCGGAAAAAAACATCCGGGATGTCTTTGAAGCCGTGGAACGGGGACGCGTGGACTACGGCGTGATCCCCATCGAGAACACCACCGAGGGAGTCGTCGCCTATCATCTGGACCTGTTCATGGAGTGTGAGGTGAAGATATCGGCCGAAATCCTGATGGATATCAGCCTGGATCTCCTCTCTCACGAAGAAAAGCTGCAGGACATCCGCCGGGTTTACTCCCATCCGCACGCTCTGGCCCAGTGCCGGAACTGGATAGAGAACCACCTGTTAGATGTGGAGATCCTCGACGTCCAGAGTACGGCCAAGGCATCGGAGATCGCGGCGGCGGAACCCCACAGCGCCTCCGTGGCCAGCAGCTTCGCAGGCAAGCTCTATGATCTGAACGTCCTGGAACGAAACATACAGGACCATCCGTTCAACTACACGCGGTTCCTGGTCATCGGAGACCGCGATGCGGAAAGAACGGGGTCGGATAAATCGTCGCTCATGTTTACGTTGAAGCATAACATCGGTGCCCTGTACATCGCCTTGAAGCCGTTTTCCGACCACAACATCAACCTCACGAAGATCGAATCGCGTCCCCACAAGCGAAAAGCCTGGGAGTACATCTTTTTCGTGGACATCGAAGGGCATCGTACCGATGCGAACTTTCAGGAAGCCATGAAAGCGTTCACGCCGGTCTGCAACGAGGTGAAGATGCTTGGGTCCTACCCACGCGGACGGTTGCCGTCCCAGGAGTCGTCCGGAACCGTTCTGCCCGGGGACACCGGGAACGGCCATGATTGAAACCGTCACCATCGTGGGGGTGGGGCTGATCGGCGGATCGCTGGCCCGCGTCATGAAGGAGAAAGGGCTGTGTTCCACCGTGGTGGGACTGGAAGAACGGTTCCAGGAGTCGCGCAATATCCGGGCGGCGATTCCGCATAACCTGGTTCCGAAAGCCCCCCCGGAAAAGACCTAGCCCCCCAACCCTTGTGTAACGGTCCCGGTTCCCCTGTCAGGGAAAAGGGGACACTTCATAGAAAGGATCGACGTCGTGTCGTCAACAGATCAACCCGGGACCCCACCGGTTCAAAGCCAAGGGGAAGAAAAACCCCTGCGGGTGGATCCGATCCGGGGTCTCCAGGGGGCCACCACGGTTCCGGGAGATAAATCCCTGTCCCACCGGGCTCTCCTCTTCGGTGCCCTTTCCGAGGAAGCCACCCGGATTGTCAACCTGTCGGACGGAGAGGACGTCAAATCCACCCGGCGATGCCTGGAGATGCTTGGGGCATCCGTCCAACCGGTAGGAGACGCGGTAAGGATCCGGGGGTGGGGGAGCGGGATTCCAACGGAACCCGTGGATCTGCTGGACGCGGGCAACTCCGGAACCACGTTCCGCATGCTCACCGGCCTGCTTTCCTCGTATCCCGTGTTTTCCGTACTGACCGGTGACGCGTCCCTGCGAAGTCGCCCGATGGATCGTGTCGTATTGCCCCTTCGTCAAATGGGTGCGGAGATCTCGGGAAGAGAACAGGGCCGGTACGCCCCCATCGCCATCCGGGGCGGAGGCTTAAACGCGATCCATTACCGGTCGCCGGTGGCCAGCGCCCAGGTGAAATCGGCCCTTCTCCTGGCCGGGCTGAACCTGTCCGGAAATACGGCGGTCACGGAACCGAGCCTCTCCCGGGATCATACCGAGCGGATGCTGCAGTCCATGGGCGCCGACATTCACCGGGAGGGAACCACGGTCACCCTGTCGGGCGGCAGGGCGCTGCGGGCGGAGGAGTTCGTTGTTTCCGGAGATCCCTCCTCCGCCGCCTTCCTTCTTGTGGCCGCGCTGATCTGTCCGGAATCGGACCTGTGGATCCGGCAGATCTGCGTCAACCCCACGAGAACAGGCTACCTCAAGGTCCTGCACAGGATGGGGGCCCGTATCGACCAGGGACCCGCGGACCTGGCCTCTGGAGAACCGGTGGCCGATCTGCGAGCCCGCTCCAGCCGGCTCCGGGCCACGGACATTGAACCCGGGGAAGTTCCGGCCTGCATCGACGAAATCCCGGTTCTCTGCGTGGCGGCAGCCTTTGCGGAAGGCATTACGACCATCCGGGGTGCGCAGGAACTGCGTGTGAAGGAGTCTGATCGCATCGATGCCATGGTGCGAAACCTGACGCAAATGGGGGTCCCGGTCCAGGAAGCGCAGGACGGGTTGACCATCCAGGGAACCGGAAAAATCCAGGCCTTCAAGGGCGCCAGCTTCGGCGATCATCGCATCGCCATGTCGCTGGCAGTGGCCGCTCTGGCGGCCCGGGGAGCCAGTGAGATCGAAGGGGCGTCCTGCATGAACGTTTCCTTTCCCGGTTTCCTGGATCGACTGGCCCCCTTGGCCGTGCGCTGAACGCGGGCTTCCTTCGGTGCTGCTTGTTCCCGGGGGAAGAGAAAGGACACGGTGTATATGCAACCTGATGCCTGCGGGTCCAGGGGGATGGTCATTGCCATCGATGGACCCTCCGGGACCGGAAAGAGTACGATCGCCCGGTTGCTGGCCCTGCGGCTTCACTGCCGCTACATCGACACGGGTGCCATGTACCGGGCCGCGGCCCTCCTGGCCCGCAAGCGGAAGGTTCCGATTGATGCGCCCTCCGCGCTGGCGGAGATGCTGAAAGATTTTCCCATCGAATACCGGGAGGAATCCGGCAGTTTGAAGGTGTTTCTGGGAGGAGAAGACGTCACCGAATCCCTGCGAAGGCCCGGGGTCGGCGATGACGCGTCGCGCCTGTCAAGGTTCCCGGAGGTACGCAAAATCCTTGTGGAAAAACAACGTACTCTCGCCCGGGAAGGATCGGTGGTGATGGAGGGGCGGGACATAGGGACCGTGGTCCTTCCCCGGGCGGATTTGAAGATCTTCCTGGACGCGGACGAAGGAGAGCGGATCCAGCGTCGTATCAGTCAGTGGAAAGAAAAGGGCATCGATGCGTCCCCCGAGGAGCTGGCGCAGGAGATCCGGGACCGGGACCGAAGGGACAGTACCCGGGAAGAGGCTCCTCTTGCGCTGGCCGAGGACGGCGTTCGAGTGGACACCACCCGAAAGAGCGTCCAGGAGGTCGAGCAGGAGATTCTCCGACTGCTGAATAAAAAAAAACGTGCATGAATCGTCGAGGTTGCGCTTTTCATTCTCGTCCAGTATAATCGGAAAAATGTTTTAAGTTTCATGGGTTTCATCGTTTCCTCGTCGCCGGATCGTTCCCTGTGGGATCGCATCCGGTTCCCGGGATCCGGAATCGGCCGAATCCGGGGCCAATGGAAACCTTTCTACTCAACCTTCAACCCAACCGGCAAAGGAAATGGTAATGGATCCAACAACAACCACCGAAAAAATCGAAGAAGAAAAAGAAACCACAGCACCTCCCGTCGTTTCCCAGGAAGATCCCCCTGCGGAAGACTCCTCGGACACCGACGATTTTGCCACCTTGTTCGAAGAATCCATGAGTAAAAGCAATATCGAGATCGGTGAAGTGGTCGCCGGAACGGTGATCGCCGTCGGTCCGGATACGGTTACCGTGGATATCGGATACAAGTCCGAAGGAGAAGTGCCGAAGCACGAGTTCAAAGGGGCGGACGGCACCATCGATATCAATGTAGGTGATGTCATCAAAGTGTTTTTCGAATCCGTGGAAGATGAAGAAGGTACGGTATGGCTTTCCAAGGAGAAGGCCGACCAGTTGAAAATATGGGACGAACTTCAGGACGCCTACAACCAGGAAGAGATCGTTCAGGGCAGGGTGATCCAGCGGGTCAAGGGCGGTCTGTCCGTGGATATCGGTGTTCCCGCCTTTCTGCCCGGCAGCCAGGTGGACCTGCGCCCGGTAAGAAATCTCGACGACCTGATCGGAAAGACGTTTCCGTTCAAGATTCTGAAATTCAACAAAAAGCGAGGAAATATCGTTCTCTCTCGCCGGGTTCTGCTGGAGAAAGAACGGGAAGAGATCCGCAAGGAAACCCTGGAGCGCATGGAAGAGGGGGTGGTTCTGGAGGGGATTGTGAAGAACATCACGGACTACGGGGCATTTATCGACCTCGGGGGCGTGGACGGACTGCTCCATATTACGGACATGTCCTGGGGGCGCGTGGGACACCCCTCGGAAATCCTCTCCTTCGGGGACAGGATTCACGTCAAGGTACTCCGGTATGACCGTGAACGGGAACGTGTTTCTCTGGGCCTGAAACAGACCACGGAAGATCCGTGGAACTCGGCCGCCGGCAAATACCCCATCGGCACCGTCGTACAGGGAAAGGTGGTCAGCCTTACCGATTACGGCGCTTTCATCGCTTTGGAAGAAGGGATCGAAGGGCTCATCCACATCTCCGAAATGTCCTGGATCAAGAAGGTCAGGCATCCCTCACAGATCCTCTCCGTGGGGGACCAGGTAGAGACCAAGGTGCTGAACCTGGATGTGGAAAACCAGCGGATCTCGCTGGGTTTGAAGCAGACCGAACCGAACCCCTGGTCCCTGCTCAAGGACAAGTACCCCAAGGGCTCCCGCGTCAATGGAACCATCCGGAACATCACCGATTTCGGTGTGTTCGTCGGGATCGAGGAAGGGATCGACGGCCTGGTCCACATCTCCGACATCTCCTGGACCCACAAGGTCAAGCACCCCGGCGAGCTGTTCAAGAAAGGCGACGAGATCGAGGCGGTGGTTCTGAACATCGATGAGGACAACAACAAGTTTTCCCTGGGAATCAAGCAGTTGGAGAAGGATCCCTGGGACGACATCCCGGACCGTTACAAAATGGGGGATTTCGTTCAGGGCCAGATTACCAACATCACCGATTTTGGTGTTTTCCTGGAGATCGAGAAGGGGATCGAGGGGTTGATCCACATCTCCGAGTTGAGCGAGGAGCGGGTGGAGGACATCCGCACCTTTGCAGCCGTTGGGGACCCGTTGGAAGCCAAGATCATCCACCTGGATTCCAGAGAACGGAAGATCGGTCTGAGCATCAAGGCTCTGAAGAAGGCCCAGGAAAAGGCCGCAATGGATGCATTTCTTTCCCAGAAGGAAGAAACGATCGTTCCTGCCGAGGAGGACTGGAAACAGGATCTCCGGGACCTGTCCTGAACATGCAATATGCAGGATGCCCATC
>CAYTRL010000248.1:0-8643 GCA_964439795.1 uncultured Thermodesulfobacteriota bacterium | reverse complement strand
CGGTTTCTGGGGCGGGAAATGCTGTCCAAGAAAAAACCTATTTTGGACAAGAGTGGTGGTGGATAACGCAGGCAACACGCAGTTCTGCAACCCGGCCTGGGCGGAGATGCACGGGTACAGGGGGGAGGAGCTCCTCGGGAAACCGATCACCCTGTTCCACAGCGAGGCGCAGTTCGAAAAGGAGGTCATCCCGTTCGCCGGGCAGGTGGACCGGTACGGGGCGGCCGTGGGGGAGATCGGGCATCTCCGGAAGGACGGAACCACGTTTCCCACCCTCATGAGCAGCACGATCATGAAGGATGAGCAGGGGAAGAACCTGGGCTTCATCACCATCGTTTCGGACATCACGGAAAAACGGAAGTGGGAGGAGGATCTTTCCAAGGTCCAGCGGCTGGAGTCCCTGGGGGTCCTGGCCGGGGGTATCGCGCACGATTTCAACAACATCCTCACCGCCATCCTGAGCAACATCTCCATGGCGAGGGTCTTCGGGAACCTGGAGGAGGACATCTCCGAGATGCTGAACGATGCGGAGAGAGCCTCCTTGCGCGCCCGGGGGCTGACCCTGCAGCTGCAATCCTTTGCCAAGGGGGGCGCCCCGGTGAAGACGGCTCTTTCCGTTTCCAGGCTCGTGAAGGAAACGGCGAAGTTCTCCCTGAGCGGATCCAACGTGCGGTGTGAGTTCGACATGCCCGGCGATCTCTGGCCGGTGGAGGCGGATGAGGCGCAGATCGGCCAGGTGGTGCAGAACCTGATCATCAACGCCGATCAGGCCATGGCCGAGGGCGGGGTCATCCGGGTGGGGGCCGAGAACATGATCCTGGAGGAGGGTGACCTGGGGAGGCTCCCGCAGGGCCGTTACGTGAAGATCACGGTCCAGGATCAGGGCAGCGGCATCCCGGAAAAGCTGCTCTCCAAGATCTTCGACCCGTTCTTCACCACCAAGGAAAAGGGAAGGGGGTTGGGGCTGGCCACAACCTTTTCCATCGTCAACCGTCACGGCGGACACATCCGCGCGGAGTCCCAGCTGGGCAGCGGCACCTTGTTTCATGTTTTTCTTCCGGCGGCAGAGAAGCCTCTTGCCCGCGAGAGACATACGCAACCGGAAACGGTCAGAGGCGGGGGCAGGGTTCTGCTGATCGACGACGAGGAGACGATCCGGAAGTCCACGGGGGAGGTCCTGAAGCGGCTGGGGTACGAGATGACGGCAGCACGGGACGGCCGGGAGGGGATCGATCTGTACGAAAAGGCCCGGCAGGCGGGAAACGGATTCGATGTGGTGATCATGGACCTGACCATTCCCGGGGGCATGGGGGGAAAGGAGGCGATCCAGGAACTTCTGGAACTCGATCCCGGGTTGAAGGCCATCGTCTCCAGCGGTTACTCGGACGATCCCATCATGGCTCACTACCAGGAGTTCGGTTTTTGCGCGGTGGTGAAGAAGCCGTACAAGGTGGAGGATCTGGAGCAAGCCCTGGCAAAGGCCCTCTCCTGATTCGGCTTCCGAGAAACGCCCATCTGCTGCGTTCCCCCTTGCCGCGTCGCTGCGGCGACCTAAGGTCGCTCCAACGTACTTCAAGTACGCCTCGTATCCCCACTCCCTCCTGGATTTTTAGGGAATTAGCTCTGGATGACTCAAGATAAAATAGGGTAATTTTTTTCCTGTTTTGGGGTCTGAAGTCTCCCAGCTACGTGTTATCCATTCGTTTTTCTTTCCTTTTTTCCTCTCTTCGTTCTCCTTTTTTTTGTGGTTTCCTGCTGGGAAAAACTCTTTTTCTTCAATATGTTTTGTCTTCAAAGGAACACAAGAAACGGCGTTTTTTCTTTGTGAGCCCTTGGTTGGTATCCATATTGCCTTGGTAGGGGGACAGGAACCGGTGGCCCTATGACCCTCAACACGAACCTCAGCGGGGCGCCATGAACGAGTCATCCGTATACAGCATCGAGAACGGCCGCCTGAAAAAGCGGAGGCTCCAGGACTGCAGGGTGGACGGGCACGTGCACTCCCTGTATTCAGGCAGGGAGCCGACCCGGTACGTAGGCACCCCGGTAACCAAGCTGTTGGGGGTCCGGGAGAGCTACGCGGACCCGAATGAGATTCACGGTATCATGAAGAAGAGGGGTCTTCGGTTCTGCACGCTTTCGGACCATGATTCGGTTCTCGGCGCCCTGGAGATGCGGCGGGTCCATCCGGAAGACACCTTTGTCAGTTGCGAATACACGGTCTGGGTGGACGAAAAGGAGAAGTGCCAGGCCATCCACGCGGGGGTGTGGGGACTGGATTATCCCGGGGGAACCGTGGAAGCCCTCCCGGACCGTCAGGTGCTGGAGCTTCACAGAGAGCTGCTTTCCCACGCCCGGCTCGGGTACGAGAGGTTTACGGTTTTTTGCGAACAGGCCGGTCTGGGGTTTTGCCTGAACCATCCCGCATGGCAGGGAACGCCCAGAAAACCGCTGTCGGGCGCCCAGCTCGATGAGATCTCGGACGCATTTCCCGTGATGGAGGTCAACGGGGACTGCCAGCTGGAGAACCTGTTTGCCATCGAACTCGCCGCGAACAAGGGGAAAGCACTCTGTGCCGGAACCGATGCGCACTCCCCGTTGCGAATCGGTGACCAGTACACCGTGCCGCTCCGGCCTGTGGACGGTATCCCTGATTTTCTTCAGGCCTTTCGGGCCGGGGAGATCGGGATCGGCAGCGCCGCAGAGATCCCTGAGTGGATGGAAGAAGATGTTTCGTTGGGGGATCTGGTCAGGCACCGGTTCAACGGGACCATATCCAACCTGAGACGAGACACGTACAAGGGGGTCTGGGATTACCTGTTCACCTCCCGGGAGCGGGGCCTGCGCAAGCTTGGAACCGTTGCATTCTCTCTGGGCTTGCCGGCGGTTCTGAGCGTACAGGCTGGCCCCGAGGTCACCCTGCCCACCCTGTTTGCGCTGGAAGGGTTGATCCTCGCTTCCGTGCCCTACATCATGCCGAGGATCGAACGGATGAATTCCGCCAAGAAAACACGGAAACTGTACCAGGACTACCAGCGCCATATCCGCCTGCGGAATGCCTGGGCGCTGCGGGAGGCCCCTGGAGGGCCGGAACCGTCACCGGAGCCCGGGAAACTGCCGGAAATAATCGTTGAGGCGAACGGGTGGGACCGGATCCTGCTCAAGCTTCTGGGCGGGTTCAAGTATCTGCACAACGATTACGACATGAGCGGCACTACGGGTGATGCCCTCTAGGTCGTCGTCCCGGATCTGTCCGCAGGGTTACGACAACCGATCGGCGATATGTTTGGCTGCGTGGGTGGCCAGGGCCATGATGGTCAGCTGCGGGTTGGCAGCCAGTGGGCTGGGCACCACCGATCCGTCGGTGATGTACAGGTCTCGCACGTCCCAGGTCTCCAGGGACGGCCCCACCACCGAATTCTCAGGGGAGGAGCCCATGCGGCAGGTGCCCAGGGGGTGGAAGGCGGAGAAGTCGGCGTCGTTGGGTCGGAGGCGGGCGGCGCGGAAACGGTCCAGGTCGGCCCGGTCCCGCAACACGGAAAAGCCGTTGACCGGCAGGTAGAGCTTCCTGGCTCCGGCGGCAAAGTAGACCTCGCACAGGATCTCAAAGGCGTTGCGGACCCGGTCCCAGTCATACTCGTTCATGGAGTACTGGATGAGCGGAACGTTTCCGGCCACCCGGCGGACACGGCCGCGGCTGGTCTCCGCGATGATGAACCCGAACAGGGATAAGTGCCGGTACCCCTCCACCATCGCCGTGAGATCGGGCCCCACCGGATCAAAAACCACGGTCATCATGTCCGGGGGCATGAAGGCCCCCTCGAACTGCAGGTCCTCGCTCTGGAAGTGGTCGATGCAGTAGCCCTGGGGGATGGCGTTCCAGCCGTCGATCTCCTCGTCGAACAGGGCCCCCACGTACCCGCAGGGGTGGATCGTCAGGTTGCGGCCCACCTGACCGGAACGGTTGGCCAGCCGGTTGCGCTGGAGCAGCGTTGGGGTGTGAAAGGTCCCGCAGGCCAGCACCACGGCCCGGGCGTTCACCTTCAGCCGGTGGTGGGGTTTCGCCAGGGAGCGGCCCTCCACCCCCACGGCCCGGCCTTTTTTCGTAAGAACGCGGGAGACCTCGATACCGGTGAACAGGAAAGCGTTGGATTTCAAAGCTTCGGGGACGTAGGAGATGTTGGTGGAGCGTTTGGCGTCCTGGGGACAACCCATGGCACAATACCCCTGCCCGTCACACCCCGGAGCGTTTCTGCGGAGGGGCCCGTGGGAGTACCCCAGTGCGTCTGCCCCCCGGGCGACAACACGGGCGTTGCCGCCCAGGACCTCGGGTTCGGCCTCCTGTACCTCCAGGACGCTCTCCACCCGTCCGTACAGCTCGTTCATGACTTCCGGGGTGAGCTCCCGGAGGCCGTACCGTTCACGCCAGCGCCTGAGCCAGCGTTCCGGGGCCCGCATGCAGGTGCCGGAGTTCACCGTGGTGGAGCCGCCCACGGTTCTTCCGGTAGGGCAGAACACGGTGACATTGCCCACGGAAGCCTGGTACCCCTGCAGCCGGTAGAGCAGCATCTGCATATCCAGGGGGCGGCCCGTGAAATCCGAGCGGTGGTAGTATCCCCCTTCCTCCAGGAGCACCACCGCCAGGCCCCGCTGCGCCAGTTCCATGGCTGTCACCGCACCGCCCGCGCCGGAACCCACCACCACAACGTCCGCCTCGATTTCCATGTTTCCCGTGAGTTGGGAGCCGTCGGTGACCTTCTGCATCCAGCGTTCCCGGGGGGCCGCCGCCGGCCCGGCCTGGTAGCGAACCCCCAGGGTGTTGAATTTCTCTTCGTCGTTGTAGTAGGACACCTTCACCAGCGTCAGCAGGGCCCGGATGCCCATGCGAAGTGGATAGGGCAGGGCCCGCTGCCGGTGGATGAACTCGAGCTGCCTGTCCGGCGGGAGACGGGAGAACCGACGCAGGTGCCGGGCCCGGCAGGCCGTGTCAAAGGTGCTGATCAGTGCCTGGATTCCCGCCAGGGAGATGGCGGGGCCCTCGGCCAGAAACGCTTCCAGCCGTTCCACGGTCTCATCCCCGGGGGCCTCGAACCGGCTGCCCGCCGGCATGGCCGCGCGGGCCAGGGCCAGCAGGGTCTCCCGTTCTTTGGCGGAGAACTTTTTCGGTAGGATAGACAAGGTCGTCCCTCTTCTGTTGCCCGAGATACCCGACGAAAACGCTGCGGCTGATGGGGTGCGTACGAAACCCGGGAAGGGAAAAGAAAAAATGTACGTCCAGATCAAATAATTTTACGAAAAAAACGGCAACCGGTCAAAGACCGGACCGCACGGCAGCCTTCAGCCCAGGACCAGGAAGGCCACGAGCAGATAGACGGAAACGCCGAGCACGTCGCACCCGGTGGTGACCAGGGGCCCTGCGGCGATGGCCGGATCGATGCCCAGGCGCTTGAACAGGGCCGGGGCCAGGGTGCCCACCAGGGAGGCGAAGCTCATGGAGCAGATCATGGACAGGGCCAGTGCCAGCCCCAGGATCGGGGCCCCGTCCTTGACCCAGGCGAACAGCCCCACCAGGGTGCCCGCGGACAGCCCCATGATCGTTCCCACCGTGACTTCCCGCAGGAAGGCCCGGCTCAGGGTTTCGAGCTCCACCTTGCCGATGGCGAAACCGCGCGTGATGATCATGGCGGTCTGCGTCCCAACGTTCCCGGTCATGGCCATGACCACGGGTACGAACGAAGCGAGAATGATGGTGTCCCCGGGGACGCTGGAGAACATGGGGACCAGGATGGTGGTCACCAGGGACCCCACCAGGGAAGAGATCAGCCAGGGCATCCGGAATACAGCGATCTTCAGGAAGTCGTTTCCGTAGACCAGCTCTTCCCCCGCGGCGCCGGCCATGGCCAGCACGTCCTCGGTGGCCTCTTCCTCCACCACGTCGTGAACGTCGTCGAAGGTGATGCGGCCCAGGAGCCTGCCTTCCGTGTCCACAACGGGCAATGTGGACATGTCGTACTTTCCGAAGAGCTGGGCCACCTCCTCCTGGTCCACGAGCGGCGTCACCTGGCTGATGATCGGTTGGCTGATCCGCGAGATGGGTACGGTTTCGTCGGTGAGCACCAGGTCTTCCAGGGCCACCACGCCGCTGAGCACCCCGGATTCGTCCACCACGTAGACTTCCAGGATGTCGTCCATCTCGTCCCGGGCCTCCCGGACGGCCTCGATGGCATCCCGTACCCGCTGGTCCCCCCGGACCTGGCAGACTTCGCGCTGCATGATGCCGCCGGCGGTGTCTTCCGGGTATGCCAGCAGGCTTTGAATCTCCGCCCGGTCCTCGTTGGGCAGCCCCTTCAGGATGGCCTCGGACTTCTCTTCGGGCAGGTCCGCGAGAATGTCCGCCGCATCGTCGGTTTCCAGCTTCTCCACCGCCTCGATCAGACGTTCGAGTTTCAGCTTTTTTCCGACGGTTTCAAGATGCTCTTCGTCGAGGTTCGCCAGGACCTCCGCCAAACGCTCGGCGTCCAGGCGGCGTGTGATCTGCAGCCAGTTTTTCTCGGAGACGTGATCGAACAGCTCGGCGATGTCCGCCGGGTGAAGGATCTGCAGGTAGGCGGTCAGCGCGCTTTCAGAGTCCGGTTCGAACAGGCTGTCAATATCTTTGTCTGCCATGATCCGGTCCGGTTCGGTGTGTCGTTATAGCCTGCTGCCATCCTGTTAGTTTACAGGAAAACAAACCGAATTCAATGAATCGGGTTCTATTCAGATATCCGGCCGGAACCCGAAGAAGTAGTCGAGGATGCCCTTCCGGATGGGGGCGGTCTGGTCCATGCCGATGGCGCCTTCCGGGCACTGATCGGCGCACAGGCCGCAGCCCAGGCACGCTTCGGAAACGGACAGGTCCGTTCCCGACACCTCAACGGCCCCCACCGGGCAAACCGATGTGCACAGCCCGCAGCCGGAACAGCCCTCCCGTGGGCCTGCCCTCCACCCGATCGACTGAAAGCGCTGCATTACCTCAGGCCCCATTTCCCGGAAGTGCTGCAGCCCGAGACAGCAGCAGGGGCAGCAAAGGCAGATTTCCAGAAAGCGGGCGTGCTCCTGCTCGTTCAGGCCCAGGCCGAACGCCTCCATCTCCATCCATAGACACATGGCCACGAGCCCCAGGTCCGCCGCCCGCTGCAGGTGGGACAGCGCTTCATCCACGGATACCTCCCGTGCAATCCCGGAGGTCACCAGTTTCCGGGTCCCCTCGCCCAGAAAGATGCATCCGAAATCCACCGGATACGAGGCGCACTTTTTTCCGTCCCGGCAGTAACACCGGTCCATGACGACACGGTAGGTGGAGTTTTTGATGAGGCGCTTTACCATGGTGTGCGGCAGCACCACGTTCCGGGCGTCCTTGCGGTAGTCCAGGTCCCGGTTCAGGGTCATGATATATCCCTGGCTGAACCGCTTTTCCTTGTCGTCCACGGCCGCCATCTTCCGGAACAGGGGGCCCAGGGCGGGGCGGTTGAACTGTCGGATGGTCCATTCTATGAAGGGGAAAAGCCTCGTGTACATTTCCCAGTTCCGGCGGGTAAGGGTCACCCGGGACTGAACGAACTCCAGGAAGCTTCGCTTCCGTTGCTCAGAAAGAATGATCACGGGGCCTCCCATGATTGTTCCGTGTCCGGCGTTTCGGATCCGTTTTGTTTGCTGCGGAGAAGAGTCCCCCCCGTAGAGGGTGTTTTTCCGGCAGGCTTGAAACGGCTCTCCTCGGCGATCTGTCCCCGCCATCAATGGAACGGCTGCCGGGGAGAAGCATCTTTTCTTGACAGGGGAAAGGACCGGTTCCCATAATGCCCTCTCCTCGATCAAGGAAGCAAGGCGTTCGGCTTCGAGCCTCTTCAGCGGAACGGTGCACTCCGCATCACCGGCGGCGGGTGTGGATTTTCATCGGACAGGATTTCCCGGAAGGCCAAAAAGGTCACGGTGGTCCTGTTGTGGGTTTCCATCACCATCTCCTGCTTTTTCTTTCTGCAGACCCTCCCCCTCCCCCTGCTCCTGATCAGCATCGGCAGCGGGGTCAGCGTGTACCTGCTGCGCAACCCGAAGTAGAATCCGTACGTTGTGAAGAAGATCTTTCGGGTGGGAGCTTGATTGTCTCAAAGATCCTGGAGCGCCTGGATGCCGCCCAGTTGCTGCATCTGCTCCAGGATCTCACGGGTGCGGCGCTTGACGTATGGGGAGGGACGATCTGCCCGGAGCTTCTTCGGGTTGGGGAGCACCGCGGCCAGCCGCGCCGCCTGTTTCCCGTTCAGCTGCCACGGTTCCTTGTGGAAGAACACTTCGCCGGCCTCGGCCACACCGTAGATACCCGGCCCGAACTCCGCAATGTTCAGGTAGACCTCCAGGATCCTTTGCTTGGGCCAGAGCGCCTCGATCAACAGGGTGAAGCCCGCCTCCAGGCCCTTGCGGATCAGGCTGCGGCCCGGCCACAGGAAAAGGTTTTTGGCCACCTGCTGGGAGATGGTGCTGGCGCCGCGGGGCCGTATGGCATTCTCGTCCAGGGCCTGCCGGATGGACTGGAAATCGAAGCCCCAGTGGAAAGGGAACTTCTGGTCTTCGGAGGCCATCACGGCCACGGCCGCCTTCGGGGAGATCTGC
>CAYTRL010000247.1:0-8659 GCA_964439795.1 uncultured Thermodesulfobacteriota bacterium | reverse complement strand
GCGCCTCCCGTAGCGTAGCTGTCGACTGCCCGAACTACGTGGCGGCGCACGGGGAGGATTTGTGTGTGCCGGGGGAAACACTGAGGTGAACCAGCCGTGACAGGACGGGCGAACACCGCCCACCGGAGGAGCGACGCCATGCACAACCTAGCACTTGCCGCACAGTTCCTGAGCACATGCCTCACCTGCCTCAGCGTGTGCGTAAGAGGTTGGGAGGATCGAACATGTTGAGCATCGTCAAGGGGCCGTACCTCATCGATCCGTCGAGGATACAGATGCTGGTCAACGAGTACATGCCCCAGGCCGGTGTGAGGCTTCGCCTGAACCGCAAGGCGGTTCAGATCACGGACACAGGTGTCACGATCCTGGACAAGGACGGGAACGAGGAGTTCCTGCCGGCGGACACCGTCGTCATTACGTGCGGCAGGGTGTCCAACGAATTTCTCAAAGAGTCGCTCGTGGGAAGGGTCCCGGAGGTGCATGCCATCGGGGACTGTACCGCCCCCCGAAACATCGGCGCGGCCATTCACGAGGGTGCGTTCTGGGCCCGGCAGGTATGATCGGCACTCAGCCCAATAAGGGGACACGGAGATGGTGGAAAAGATTCTATTCACATTCAAAAGCCCTCCCAAGGAGTTCGAGGTTCGGAAGATCAAGACGGACCGTGTCAACGAAGCGTACGGTTCCTGGTTCGGAAAGGTCCGGTGGCGGGTGGAAAAGGTGCAGGTGGCCGGTATTTCGGTAAAGGTAGGCGACGTTCTCACCACGGCCAAGGTGTATCAGATTGCCAGGACCATTGATCAAAAAGCGGCGCATCAGTTCGAACTCTACAACCCGAAACAGAAGTACGACACGCAGGAGGAAGGGTAGAAGGACGTAACCATTCCCTTGCCATAGAGGACCGCTATGGAGAATGCGAGCAACCAGAAAAGACTGAGGGTGGATTACACCAAATGCACCGGATGCCACCTCTGTGAAATCGCCTGTTCGCTCTACAACCAGGGGATCTGCAACCCTGCCCTCTCCCACGTCAACGTGATCTCCTGGGAGGAACCGTTCGATGTTCCCCTTGTGTGCCATCAGTGCGATGAAGCTCCCTGCATCACGGCCTGTCCCGCCGGGGCACGGATGAGGAACGAAAAGACCTGGGCCGTTCACGTGGACCGCGAAAAGTGCATCGGATGCCGCATGTGTATCTACATGTGTCCCTTTGGCGCCATCTCGGTGCGACCGGAGGATGAAACCACCGCAAACTGTATCCTCTGCAACGGGGAGGAACCCCGATGCGTGCAGGTCTGTGACACGGAGGCCCTCCAGTTTCTCTCTCCGTCCGAAGAGGCCGATGCCCTGTTTACGGGGGCAGAGGAAAAGCTGAAGGAATTCAAGGAAACCTTAGAATAAAAGGAATCCGTCGATGCATGGATGGGCCGGAACCCTGATCAAGGTGGACCTGACAAGGTCGAAGATCCAGAAAATCCCGCTGGACGAAGGTTTTGCCGTGAAGTGGCTCGGTGGGCAGGGGTTCCTCGAGCGGTTCATATGGGAAGACTACGACTTCTCCGAACGCGATCCCTTCAGCCCCAAGAACATCGTGGGCGTGGCTCCGGGAACCCTGAGCGGAACCCTGACCCCGGGTTCGAGCCGGCTGGCCGTGGCCGTGGCCCTGAGCCCTTCCCTGATGGGCTATCTGGACGCCAATACCGGCGGCGATTTCAGCTGTGCCTTGAAGTACGCCAACTACGATGCGGTTCTCATCTCCGGAAAGGCCAAACATCCGGTCTACCTGCGCATCGAGGATGACACGGTGGAGCTTCGGGACGCGCGACCCTACTGGGGGAAACGTGTGGCGGAAACCGATGCGCTCATCAAAAAGGAGCTTCATGAGCCCCGATACCGGTCGTTGCTCATCGGTCCGGCCGGTGAAAACCGGGTGCACAGCGCCATGATCACCTGTGACCGCGACCGTGCTCCTTCGGCCGGGGGCATGGGCGCTGTGCTCGGATCCAAGAACCTGAAAGGGATCGTGGTCCACGGCTCCCGGGGGGTCCGTGTGGCCGACCCGGACCGGCACTGGGAGGTTTTTCACTCGATTTACCGGAAGAACAAGGCAGAGCCCCGGTTTGCACGGTTCGGGGAAAAGGGCACCAAGTGGCTCGTGGAGCTGTCCGGTGCGCTCAACTGTCAGTACAACGCGCAGTACAAGGATTTCCCCTACGACAAAGTAAACGTCGATCTTTTTCTGGAGCAGTTTGCCAGCGGGTCCAAGGCCTGTCACTCCTGCTTCCAGCACTGCGACCACTACTGGCGCATCGTTTCCGGCCCCTATGCGGGGGAAGAGGCCCGCGGGGGGGAGGCGGGAACCATTATTCCCCTGGGGCCCATGGTGGGCAACAGCGACATGGCCTCCATCCTTCACCTCACCCACCTGCTCAACGATCTGGGCATGGACAGCATCGCCACCGGCGCCGCCATGGCAACCGCCATGCACTGGTGGCAGGACGGGCTCCTGAAAGAAGAACACACCGGCGGGCTGAAGCTCGAATGGGGGGATGTGGATGTGGAGGAGGAACTGATCCGGCAGATGGCCTATCGAGAAGGGTTCGGCGCTTTGCTTGCCGACGGCATCTTCCCTGTCGCGGAAAAGGTTGCGGCGTGGAGCGGGAAACCCCTGGAAGAGGTCACACGCTACATCAACGCCAACAAGAAAAAACGGGAGATCGGGGCGGATTTCCGGCCGCTCAAGGGGCTTTCCTTTTCCAAGGCCCTGGATGTGAGGGAGTGCGACATCCTGAACATCGCCGAGACGCTGATGGGCGAGGGACCTGTCAACCAGGAGCGGTTCGAGCACCTGGGTGTTCCGGAAACGTTTGCCCGGGAGTTCGGGGGTTCCCAGGCGGGTCAGTACGATGTTTTTCAAGATAAGGCCGGGGTGAAGGTCTATTCCGACAACCACTGCAGCGTGTGCAATTCCCTGGGGATCTGCCAGCGCTACACCACCTGGGCCCAGTTGAGAATGGGCCTGGAGGACATGGCCGCGTGCTTTGAATCCGCTACGGGCCTGGCCATGACGTGGCAGGAACTCTACCAGGCCGGGGATCGGATCCGGCAGCTGGAAAAAGCCATGCAGCTCCGGTACGGCTTCCGGAGGGAGCACGATTCCCTTCCGGACCATGCCTACAACACCCCGGTGGAAGACGGGGCGTTTGCGGGAGCTCTGCTGGACAGAAAGGCCTTCGACAAAGAGCTCAGGAACTTCTACAAGCTGCGCGGCTGGGATGAGGAAGGCCTCCCCTTGAAAAAGACCCTGACCGACCGGGGCCTGAAGGATGTGGCCCTGGCCCTGGAAAAGGAGGGGCTGCTTTCCAGGGGACCCGCACCGAAAAAGAAGCAGAAGAAAAAGCCTGGCAAGGCGGCGGGCAAGAAACCCTCCCGGAAGAAAGCCCGCTGAAAGAAGATGATCGAGGTGAAGATTGAATTTCTGGGAACGTTTTCCTCCGAGCTCAAAGAACTGGAGAGGACGGTCACCCTGCGGGAGGGGACTACGATGGGGGACCTGATCCGGTTTCTGCAGCAGGAACTCCCCCAGGGAGAGAAGTTCGGCAGGATGGTCCTGGATGAACAGGGGAACAAGCGGCAATTCGTTCTCCTCATGTTGAACTACAAGCTGCTCTATCGGGATCCGCTTGATGTCAAGGTGCCCGACAGGGCCAAGGTCGTGTTTGCCATGCCCGCCGCAGGCGGCTGAACCCCGCCTACCGGGGACGGCGGGTCGTTTATAAGGAAGGACGTCTCATGGAACCTAAATGGTACACAGAGACTCAACGCACCTGGGGAGATCTGTTCAACACGGTTTCGGAAACCTTTCCCGACCGCGAAGCCCTGGTATTCAAGGAAGAGCGCCTGTCCTACGGGGAACTCAGGAACCGGATCGACACCTGCGCCCGGGGCCTGATGAAGCTGGGTGTGAAGAAAGGGGACCACGTGGTCATCTGGATGACCAACTGTCCGGAGTGGATCTACGTGCAGTTCGCTGTGTACAAACTCGGGGCAGCGCTTCTGCCCGTGTACACCCGCTTCAAGCCGTCCGAGGTGGAGTATTCCCTGAAACAGTCGGACAGCTCCACCCTGTTCATGAACGACCGTTTTCTTGGCAAGATCGATGCCCTGGAGATGTTCCGGAAACTCTGCCCGGAGGTCGACCGGTGTGAGCCCGGCACGCTTGAGTCCGAACGGCTGCCGCGTCTCAAGAGGGTGGTCTGCCTGGGGGAGGAGACGTCCGCAGGGATGCATCCCTTTCATCGGATCATGGAGATGGGACAGGACGACGCCCTGCAGGAAGACCTCCGAAAGGCGGAGGAGGCCGTGGACCCCCTGGATGTGATGAACATCATCTACACGTCCGGCACCACAGGGTTTCCCAAGGGCGGGTTGTCCATGCACCGGAACAACATGGCCTGCATCTACAACACCACCGAGAGGATGGGACTGAACGAAACCCACCGCTCCCTGCTCAACCTCCCCCTGTTCAGCAACTTCGGGTGCATGTACGTGGCGGGCCTGAACTTCATGCGGGGGGCGGCCGTGGTGATGCACGAGGAGTTCCGGCCGGTGGAGGCCCTGGAGGCGGTGCAACGGGAGGGGATCACACACCTGTACGGTTCTCCGGCCATGTTCATCTCCTACGTGGACGAACCGCGTCTGGCAGACCATGACCTTTCTTCCCTGCGGGGGGGAATCGTGGGCGGATCGCCCCTGCCGCCCAAGACCATGGAAGAGATGGTTGGAAAGCTGGGGCTCACCCAGGTGTTGAACGTGTACGGGCTGAGCGAATGCGGAGGGCTGGCCACCACGAACCTTGCGGATGACTCCATGGACCGGAAGGCCAACACCGTGGGCACGGCCCTGCCCAACTGCCGGATCAAGATCGTGGACCCGGAGTCGGGCACCGAGGTGCCCGGCGGAAACCAGGGGGAGGTGTGCCTGCACGACGCCCTGCCCGGCTCTTCCGTGGGGAAAGGCTATTACAACATGCCCGACAAGACACGGGAGACCATTGATGAAGACGGCTGGTTCCACACCGGGGACCTGGGGATCATGGGGGAGGACGGCTGTCTGCGCATTACGGGCAGGGTGAAGGACATGTTCCTGGTGGGCGGGTTCAACGTGTATCCCGTGGAGATCGAGAACGTGCTCATCCGTCATCCCGCGGTGAGCAAGGTGCAGGTCGTGGGGGTGCCGGACCACCGGATGGGAGAGGTGGGCATGGCCTTTGTTCAACCCAAGCCGGGAAGCCCGTGCACGGAAGAAGAGATCATCTCCCACGCAAAGGAGGAGCTGGCGAACTTCAAGGTGCCCCGCTACATACGGTTCGTGGAAGAGTTTCCCATGACCGGCAGCGGGAAGGTGAAGAAGTTCCAGCTCCGCGATCAGGCCATCCGTGACCTGGGGCTCCGGGAGGAATACACCGTCGTGCAGAAGGAGTCCACGGATCGAGAAACCCGGTAGGGACCCGGGCGGCCCCAAATACGGCGTCGAGAAGTTTCGGGAGGGGGATCGGGTAAACGTTTCGGAGTCTTTGGATATGCCGAAAGTCAAAATCAACGGCGAGAACCTCTATTAGGAAACCTTTCGGAGTCTTTTGATATGCCGAAAGCCAAAATCAACGGCGTGAACCTCTATTACGAAGAGCACGGGGATGGTGTTCCGCTGATCATGGCCCACGGGGGCGGCGGAAGCCTTCTCCAGTTCATGCACCAGGTCCCTCATTTCTCAAAAAAACACCGGGTCGTTGTCTTTGACGGCCGCGGTCACGGCCGGTCGGATTCCCCCCAGAGCGGATATTCCATGAAAATCTTTTCCGAGGACATTCTCCGGTTGATGGATATCCTCTGTCTGGAGAAGGCGGTGCTCATCGGCTTGACCATGGGGGCCATGGTGGGGCTTCAATTCGCCCTGGACCATCCCGACCGGCTGCATGCCATGGTACTCGTGGGCGTGTCCGAAGGGGGCAGGGAAACCATGAAAGAGCGGTTCGAGATGAGTGCGCAGATCGCGGAGATGCAGGGGATGGAGATGCTTGCCGAGGGTTTCTGCTCGGTGGTGTTCTCCCCCTGGTTTCAGGAAGAAAAAAGGGATCAGGTGGAGAATTTCAAGAAAAGCATGAAAGGCGCCTCACCGCACGGGTATGCCCAGACCATCCGGGCCCTGGCCAACCGGCCGCTGGTTCAGGACAGACTCGGCGGGATTCAAACAAGGACGCTGGTGGTGGTGGGGGAAGACGATGTGACCGAGTTTCCTCTGGAGGATGCGGAACTGTTCTCCCGGGGAATCCCCAAGGCGGAGCTGTTCCGGATTCCCCGGGCAGGCCACCTGGCCTGTATCGAACAGCCCGAGGTGTTCAACGCCCGGGTGGACCGGTTCCTGGAAGAGGCTTGATGGAAAACCGGCCTGCGTGAAAAGGCACGGAAGGAGATCCACATGGAATTCGGGTTTACCGAGGAGCAGAACCTTCTCCGGCAGTCCATTCAGGATTTTGCAAAGAAAGAGTGCCCGCCGGCGGTGATCCAGGAACTGGACCGGAAAAAGGAGTTTCCTCACGAACTGCGCAAAAAGATCGCCGCCCTGGGGTGGTTCGGGACGTGCGTGCCCGAGGAGTACGGGGGCTCGGGGCGGACGATCATGGATATCGCCATCCTCCTGGAGGAACAGGGCAGAGCCGGGATCGGTATCGACTTCATCCCCACGGCCATCTTTTCCACGGAAGTCATCAAGGCGCACGGTTCCGAAGAACAGAAAAAATATTTCCTGCCCAGGATCGCGGCCGGAGAAATCATCTTCGCGCAGTCGTTTACCGAGCCCAATGCCGGCTCGGACTTTGCGGCCCTGTCCACATCGGCGGACCCGAAGGACGACCACTTCGTACTCAACGGACACAAGATGTGGACCAGTATCCTGAATGTGGCGGATTATGTCATGGTGGCGGCCCGGACCGACAAGACCGTGAAAAAACACAAGGGGATCTCCCTGTTCATCGTGGACGCCAAGACCCCGGGCATCACCATGCATGAGATCGACAAGCTCGGGGGCCACGTCATGCCCGCCTTTGAGGTCTTCTACGAAGACTGCAAGGTGCCCAGGGACGGGTTGGTGGGACAGATGAACAACGGCTGGTACCAGCTCATCGCCATCGTGAACACCAACCGGATCGGCATCTCCGCCTACAATGTGGGCGCGGCCAAAGCGGTCCTGGACTATGCCTTGAAGTACGTGAATGAACGGGAGCAGTTCGGACAGCCCATCGGGAAGTTTCAGGCGGTGCAGCACCGGCTGGCCAACCTGGCCATGGAGATCGAGGCCGCCCGGCTGCTTACCTACAAAGCCGCCTGGCTGGAGGAACAGGGCGGATCCATGGACGGACACCTGATGGCGGCCATGGCCAAGCTGAAATCTTCGGAGGTATACAAGCAGGCGACCCTGGACGGCATGCAGGTGATGGGCGGCTATGGGTATGCCATGGAGTATCCCATGCAGCGGTGGTACCGGGAGGCCGTGCTCCAGACCGTGGACATCGGCCCTTCCGAGATCCAGCTGTCCACCATCGCTTTTCTGCTGGGGATGCCAAGATAGAGAACGACTGAACGGGGAGTTGAACAGAATGCCGAGGATCAAGGTCACCCCCTCCGCGTGCACCGGATGCAGGATGTGCGAGATGGCCTGTTCCGTCAACAAGACCGGCACGTTCAGCTCCCGGCTGAGCAGGATCTGGATCGAAACGGAGGCCCGGGTGGGGAAAGATGTGCCCCACGTCTGCCAACAGAACATCAAGGCCTGCCGCAAGGGAGGGAACCCGCAGCCGCAATGCATCGAGGCCTGTCCCATAAGCGGGGAAACGGATCCGCCCATCTTTTGGGACGGCTCGCTGTCCCGGGTGGTCCTGCGCCCGGGAGAAGCTTGCAGGGGATGCGTGGCTTGTATGACGGCCTGCCGGTTCCAGGCCATCCGCGTACACCCTCTGGACGGGTCCCCGTTGAAATGCGACCTGTGCGGAGGGGATCCGGAATGCGTGAAGATCTGCGTGACCGAGGCCATCCGCCATGAAGGGGACGGTCCCGCGGGGGAAGCGAACGTAGAAATTGGTGCTTAGAATGACGAAAAATAACCCTTCAAAGGTGAAGCGGTGATGGTTGACCCCAAAAAGATCCACGGCTGGAAAGGGTGTGCTCTCGAGGTGGACCTTTCCAGTGGAAGGATATCCAGGGAGCCCCTGGATCCGGATCTCCGAGAGAAGTATCTGGGGGCCCGCGGACTGAACAGCCGGAGGATCTACGATCTGCTGCCCCCGGGGCTGGATCCCCTTTCCGAAGAAAACGTCATGCTGCTGAGCACGGGCCCCCTGTGCGGAACCCTTGCCCCGGGAAATTCACGCATGAGCATTGCGGCAAAAACCTTTGACAAGATCCACCTCGGGATGTCCAACGTGGGCGGAAAGTTCGGTCCGGAACTCAAATTCGCCGGTTACGACCAGATCCTTGTCCGGGGGGTGTCCGAATCCCCGGTATACCTGTGGATCGACGACGACAAGGTGGTTCTGAAACCGGCCCGGCAGCTGTGGGGGAAGGACACGTGGGAGACCGAGGCGTGTATCAAGGAGGAGCTGGGT
>CAYTRL010000246.1:0-8782 GCA_964439795.1 uncultured Thermodesulfobacteriota bacterium | reverse complement strand
GGGGATTCTGTCAATTGGATCAGGGGCTTGTTTTGAGCACGAGGCCCCCCGTAAAAAGAGACAGCCGGACCAGACCCGAAGCTATTTCCACAGTGCTTCCAGGAATATCCCGGGCAGGGCGGACTCCAGCCGAAGAACCTCCTTTTTCCCTGGATGGGGGAGGGAGAGCCTGTGGGCGTGCAGCATGCAGCGAGGGTGGGACCGCCCCCCGTACTGCCGGTCTCCCAGGATCGGTAGCCCTCGCAGGGCCAGGTGCAGCCGGATCTGGTGGGTCCGGCCCGTTTTGGGCAGGGCCTCCACCAGGGCCCGTCCGGAGGCCCTGCGAAGCACGCGAAACCCGGTCTCCGCATCCTTTCCCCGACCGGGTTCCACGCAGAGATACCTTCCCCCCTTCCGGCCGATGGGCGCGGTCTCCACCCAGGAATCTTCCGCAGGTTCTCCGCAAACCACGGCCTGGTAACCCTTTTCCACTTTCCGGTCGCGAAAGGCCTCGAACAGGGGGGCATTGGCCCGGGTGGACAACGCAAAGATCATCAGGCCGGAAACCGCCAGGTCCAGCCGATGGTGCAGGGCCAGGGTTCCGGAACCCACGGCATCTTTCCGTTCCGCCCGGGGAGGGCCACCCTCCGCACAATGCCCGGACTCGAGCCAGCGCTTCAGAGCCTCGAACACGTTGTTGTAGCCGTCGTAGGGGGTCGGCTGGCAGGGGATGCCTGCTTCCTTGTCGTAGGCCAGGAGCCAGGGGTCCCGGTACAGGACCCGCCCCGGGTCTGTCTCGTAATATCGGCGGACACCGTACCGGGGAATGTGTACCGTAACCTCCTCTCCGGCCTCCAGGGCCCGGCCCCCGTCCGTTTCCCGGCCCCGGTTTACCCAGACCGCTCCGAACCGGATCAGGTCGCGGGCCTCTTCCAGGGAAAACCGGGCATTCATGGCCAGAAACCGGTCCAGAGGCATCCGGTTTTCACTCTTAACCGTAAACGTGTAGCGCACGAGGAGATCTCTCCTTCATTCGGAACAAAAATATCACCAGCTTTCAGCTGTCAGCTCCCCGCCCCTTCCCTCAAAAGGTGTTCAGCAGGGATGGATCAAATAAGGCACGAAGTCGGGCCACCCGTTCCAAGCCGATAAAAAACAACTACATGCCGGCCCGGATAAAGAACCGGGCACGGGTGTAAGATATCCCATTCAGGGAAAAGGATAAACCGCTGTAAATCGGTACCCTTCCCTCTGAATGAGCATCCCACAGATAGGCAGTATCGGGCCAGGATGACTTTCGGACGGATAAGGAAAGAATGAGATATCTATAGGCGGGGAACCCTCCCCCGGATGCTCCTACACCCCGCACTGCCCCCTGCCTGGATCCCGGATCAGGTCCGGGATGACGGTGCCAACGATGGGGGTGGCGCATTCCAAGGTGTCCGCTGGGGATTTGCCGCAGGACGCAGGGGCCGGTTCAGGTCTTTTGAAGGCCCCAAGGACGAGGCAACATCCCCCGGACGCCTCCAATATTGCGGATCCCTACAGCAGGAGTATTAAGCTACAGACGATGCCCGGCTGGAGTTAACGAAAGGACAAGGAGTTCCAATGAAAGCCACGGCGGACGCGGGCAGCAACATCGCCTTCATCAAGTATTGGGGCGTGCGCCAGCGGGAAGGGGAGCCCCGGGGGTTGCCATACCCCCTGAACCCCTCCATATCCATGACCCTCCAGGGCGCCCGCACCCGGACCACGGTGGCGTTCCGGGATGAACTCGGGAAGGACACATGCGTCCTCAACGGGGTGCCCGCCCCGAAAGGGGCCCTGCAGCGGGTTCGAAGGGTGCTGGATGAGGTGCGCAGGAGGGCCGGGATCCAGGCCTTTGCGCAGGTGGAGTCGTTGAACGGGTTTCCCACCTCCGCGGGCATCGCCTCCTCGGCCTCTGGTTTCGCGGCCCTGGCACTGGCGGCCGCTCAGGCGGCGGGCCTGCCGGGGGAACCCCGGGTTCTGGTTCCCCTGGCCCTGTTGGGCTCCGGATCCGCCTGCCGGTCCCTGTACGGGGGGTTCGTACGCTGGTCCCCGCACACGGCCGGGCACGCCGAAGACTCGGTGCTGCAATTGGCTGCCGGGTCTCACTGGGGCCTGGCGGACCTTGTGGCCGTAGTAAGCCGGGAACAAAAGGAGATCCCCAGCGAACAGGGGCACCTTGCAGCCCGCACCAGCCCCCTGCTGGAAGGCCGGCTCCAGGAGGTCTCCCGGCGTGTTCCCCGTGTGGAGCAGGCCATCCGTGACCGGAACCTGACGGCCCTGGGAGAGGCCATGGAAGCCGACGCCCTGAGCATGCACGCCGTGATCATGACCGCACGGCCCTCGGTGCTCTACTGGGAACCGGAAACGGTAGCGGTCCTCAAGAGAGTGCGCGCCCTGCGGGTAAAAGAGGATCTGGCCTGCTTCTTCACGATCGACGCCGGCCCCAACGTCCATGTGATCACCCCCCTGGAACTGACGGAGCCGGTGGCCCGGGCCCTGGAGGAAATCGAAGGCGTCCGGGAAGTGCTCCGCTGCCGCTGCGGGCCGGGCGCCGGACTGACCGACGACCACCTGTTCTGACAAACAACCATAAGGGAAAGGATAAAAGGAGAACGTGATGATCCAGAAGATCGAAAGTCTGCTGGGAGATGAATCCAGGGAACTGTTGACCTACACCTGCAAGGGGTTTCCCCGGGAGTCGATCCATGTGCCCGGCCCGGACATCATCGACCGGGTCTGGGTGCCCAGCGACCGGCCCATCGGGGTGCTGAACTCGTTTTCACGGTTTTTCAACCACGGGCGGCTGGCGGGAACGGGCTACATCTCCATCCTCCCCGTGGACCAGGGGGTGGAGCACTCCGCCGCGGCCTCCTTTGCGCCCAACCCGATCTATTTCGACCCGGAAAACATCCTCCGACTGGCCCTGGAGGGGGGATGCAACGGCGTAGCCTCCACCCTGGGCGTACTGGGGATGGTGGCCCGACGCTACGCACACAAGATCCCGTTCGTGGTGAAGATCAACCACAACGAAATGCTCTCCCTCCCGCCCATAGCGGACCAGACGCTCTTCGCCCAGGTGGAGCAGGCGTTCGACATGGGCGCAGCAGCCGTGGGGGCCACGATCTACTTCGGGTCCCAGGAAAGCCGTCGGCAAATCCTTGAGATCAGCGAGGCGTTTCAACAGGCCCACGAACTGGGCATGGTGACCATCCTCTGGTGCTACCTTCGCAACCCGGCGTTCAAGACTCAGGAGAAGGACTATCACGAGGCCGCGGACCTCACCGGCCAGGCCAACCACCTGGGGGTAACGATCCAGGCCGACATCGTGAAACAGAAGCTGCCCACCTGCAACGGTGGATATACGGCCCTCAAGTTCGGCAAGACACACCCCAGGGTCTATTCGGAACTGGCCCTGGATCACCCCATCGAGCTGACCCGGTATCAGGTGGCCAACGGGTACATGGGGCGGGTGGGACTGATCAACTCCGGCGGGGCCAGCGGAAAGAACGACATGCTGGACGCGGTGCGCACGGCGGTGGTGAACAAGCGGGCCGGGGGCATGGGGCTGATCCTGGGGCGCAAGGCGTTCCAGAGACCCATGAAGGAAGGGATCGAACTGGTAAACGCGGTCCAGGACGTGTACCTCTGTCCTGAAGTGACCGTGGCCTGAGGCAGCGGGAGGGGTTCAACATGCACAAGCTCGTGCTTCTTCGGCACGGTGAGAGCCAGTGGAACCGGGAAAACCGGAACACCGGCCGGCCCGACGTGGACCTGGACGATACAGGGGTGCGCGAGGCGCACGAGGCGGGAAAGATCCTCTCGGCCGAGGGCCTTGTCTTCGACACCGCCTTTACCTCGGTGCTGAAACGGGCAATCCGGACCCTCTGGATCGTGCTGGAGGAGATGGACCGTATGTGGATCCCCGTGGTCCGTTCCTGGCGCTTGAACGAACGCCATTACGGGGCTCTGCAGGGTTTGAACAAGAAGGAGACCGCCGAAGAGTTCGGCCCGGAGCAGGTACAGCTCTGGAGGAGAAGCTACAACGTACGCCCGCCGGCCCTGGATCCCTCGGACCGGAGGCACCCGTCATTCGATCCGAGGTACGGCTCCCTGAAACTCGAAGAACTCCCGGCCGCCGAGTGCCTCGAGGATACCGTGAACCGGGTGCTCCCTTTCTGGCACGACACCCTTGCCCCCCGCATCCGGGCGGGAGACAGGGTCCTGGTGGCCGCCCACGGGAACACGTTGCGCGCCCTGGTCATGTTTCTGGACCGGATCTCCAAAGAGGAGATCCCGGGCCTGAACATCCCCACCGGCATCCCGCTGGTGTACGACCTGGACGAAAACCTCGAACCCCTGGGACACCGGTACCTGGGGGATCCCGGGGCGGCCGCAAGGGCTGCCGAGGCGGTGAAGAAGCAGGCAGGCTGAGCCGTTCAGCCAGGAGAAGGTCGTGGACCTGCCTGCGGCGGCTGGAAGGCAGTCTGGTCAGGGGTTGTTCGAACGCTCGTCGCACCGCACGACCTTGAAATGCTTTCTGCTCATTTCCAGGCCGAAGGATTTCTCCATCCTCTTCATCACCCGGTGTTTCCATCGAGGGCGGATGGAGCGGTTCGGAGTGAAATCGCGGTTGGCCGACTCCTCCAGCCATGACTCTGCAACGGCGGGATGCCCGCCCCGAAAACCAGCCAGGTTTTCCGCGGGGACCCACTGGTACATCCCGGACGGGCTCGCCTCCCCGTCTTTGCCCCAGTACCGGTCCGTGTACCGGGCCTTCTCCACCATCTGCTCTTCCCCGCGTACATGCCCGTAGTGATAGATGAAGGCGTCCAGCAGACTGGCCCTGGGGTATCGATTGAACCGCTTGTTTCTCCCTCCGTGCCACTTCCTGTTGGGGATGACGACCCAGTAGAGCCCGTCGGGCGCCATGCTTCTTATGTCGGTCCGGATGATCCGGGCGGCGGACCGATACCAGTCCGGCGAGGTGGCAACGTAATCCGGAGAGCCGAAGAAGTGGTGGTATTTGAAGGCCAACGCTTCCACCCCGGGGTCGTCCGCGTATCGCTCCATGGCCGAACGGATGTAGTCCAGATCGTTCTCATGGACGATTTCGTCCGCCTCGAGATAGAACGCCCAGGTCCCGGTACAAGCAAACTGGGCGACCATCTTCTGTTGCGCGTAGACGTACCCCCGGGTGCGCATGCTCTCGTTCCAGACCGTCTCGAGGATCTTAATTTTAGGGTCGGAAAGGGTGCGGACCATCTCGCAGGTGCCATCATCCGACGCACCCAGGGCGATCACGAATTCATCGCAGATCGGCAGTATGGATTGGATGCTCTCGAGAAACGGATACCCCAGCCGCCGGCCGTTTCGCAGAAAGGTGAATCCGCTTACCTTCATGGGCGTGCTGCGCCTCCGCCCGGTGCTCGTTTCAGCACGACCCGGGGTTCTCCGGTGTTGTATCCAAGAATCGGGCGGCCTTTCTCAGGCAGGTGAAACACCCGGGCCCGTCTTGGATCCGTCCTTGGGGTCCTTATCCCGTGTGATTCCGGGACAGAACATCCGCACAGAAAATCGAACTATCCACAGCTCGTTTCACGAGTTGGAGCGCATGAAAATACTAAGGAATTCCATTACGTGGATCAAGGGCCCCCTATGCCCTGCCATCACTGCCCCCCTGCCCTCAATCCTGCCCTTGCCTCCATCATCCTTTCCTCATTGCCCGGCCGCGGCCGCCGGCCGGGACGAATCTTCGACGGTGGCCGGTTTCCCGGGGCATACCTTTCCGGGGTCCAGGATCACGATCTTCTTCACCTCCGAGGCCGTGTAGCCCTCCTTGCGGCCATCCGCGCGGAACCCGCTCAGGGTGCATGATTTACATCCCGTGAGTTCCAGTACCACACCGTCCTTCCGCACCACCCGGGCCATCATGGGATGCTCCATCCCCGTCACCGGATCCGGCGCCCCCAGGCGATGCTCCATGGATTTCATCTCCTGCAGATAGACACGGTACCACTCCCCGGTCTGCAGGTCTTGGCCGATCGTGTAGGGCCAGCCGGTGGCGGCCATGGTGCCGATATGGAGCTTGGCATCGTACAGGACGATCTCCCGGCCGCTGATGTCGGTCATGACCAGCGGGATTCCCCGACGGCAGAGTCCCGGGTCCACCGTCGCCCCGGCGCCCTCTTTCTCCTCCGGCGCGGGCACGCAGCGCGCGATCTCCGTCAGGAGGGGAAACCCCCGGATATTCCTCCACTCGGGCACATCCCGGGGAAGGAGCCCCCCCGGCGCAAAAAAAGTCTCCAGCCCGAGCCCGTATGTCCCGGGGGCCATGAACCGCCACAGGCCCGGGTCCACGTCCCGGAAGTTCATCAACGCCCCTCCGGAAACCTGCCCGGGCACGTCCTCGGGCGGGTCGTTCTTGTTCTTGTCGATGTGGAGATAGCACTGGATGAACTGGTACGTGGGATCCGGAACGAGCAGGTTGCAGAACCAGGTCCCCACATTCTCCCGGGTGGCGTAGCCCCAGATCAGGTATTTGGTGTCGAACCGCTCCTCGTACCACTTCATGTCATGTTCGGTGGATATGGGGATCCCCTCGGTGTTGCGGTTGGTGTACATGGTGCCCCCATCCAGGCCGGGCAGGTCCCCGTAGAAGTACCAGTACCAGTCCGAGATCCCGAACTTGTTGAACACCCACTTGAGATCGAACGGGATGGTGAGACGCAGGGGAGTATACATGTACCAGGGGTAGTACTCCGACACGGAAAATACCGACGCGGAAGAGAGGTTGAACAGGATCCGCACGTAGTTCTGCACGTTTCTCAGCACACGTACCGGCCCGTCCTTCCAGGCCACCACCTCCGCCCGGAAATCGTCCTCGGTCACCTTCTTCCGGATGATGTTGAACAGGAACCTCACCTGGATCCGCACCTTGATCCGGTCCATGAGGTCCGGCCCATAGCCGCCCTGGCCGTCCGGGTAGTGCAGGTCCGTGTACAGACTCATCCCCTTCCTGTACCCGAGCAGATAATGAGCGGAAGAGACCTGTTCGGTTTCCGGCAGGTACCGGATGTAGTCCCGGGAGGAAAGGGACGGAGGTGTGCCGGAAAAACTGCACAGGTAGACCCACGCCTCCTTCTCCAGGGCCAGGGGATCCCGGAGCAGGATCTCTACCCACTTCCGCACACCCTCCATCTTCCCCGGCCCTTCCGGGGACCGCGTACCCACATCCTGCACGAGAAAGACCAGTTCATCATTGTAGTCCAGCCGTCCCCGGTCCACGTCCTCGGACGCCATGGGTCCGGACGGAAAAACAAACTCACCCGCCGGGTCCCGCTCGTCCACCTGGAAAGGGATGGCCTGGAACGTCCCGTTCTGAAAAGAGAAAAGTCGAAGCCCTTCCGCAGGCTCTCCCTGCATGGCCTCCAGCCTCTCCCCCTTGATCACGACGGCGTCCAAGCGCCGGTCCAAGGTTCGCCCGCCCGGGCACACCTCCTCCCGGTCCGTTTTCCCTGCCGCCGGGTCCTCGCCGGCCAGAGCCTGGAAAGGCGATTCCCACCCCAGCAGTATGAAAAGGGTTAAAAAAAGAACCCCTCCCGTTCCCCGGTTCCACTTGCGTCCGCCACAAGGGTCGTTCCCGTCCCGGTGCCATGTCTCACGAACCTGCGATCGAACCATCCTTTTCCTCCTGTGATGCTTAACAAGGTGAGCAGGGGATTTCCTGGGCATTATCCCTCCCGTCCACCCATGGCTCCCCGCGTCCGAGGGGATGACAAGGAAATTCCATGGATCCACACCCTCTGAAACCGGATGGATACGCGGGAATATAGCACGCAAAAAACAGATGTTAAAGGGGTTTTTTGCCCCGGACCTTCCCGTGCGGATTGACGGTGGAAAAAGCCGTGTGGTAGATTTTTCCTTCCTTGATAAGGCTCGTTCCCATGCACAAGATTCCCCGAAACCTGAAGCTGGTGATCCTGGACTGCGACGGCGTCCTTTTCGACTCGTTCCGTTCCAATGTGGCGTTCTACAACACCATCCTGGAGCAGATGGGCCTGGGGAAGATGAGCCCCGGGGAGGAAACACTCTGCCACGTCCTGTCCACACCGCAGCTCTTACAGCACCTCTTCCCGGTTGACTCGGAACAGTACCGTCGGGCCATGAAGATCGCGGGGCAGATTGATTATCTCCCCTTCCTGGAGTACATGGACCCGGAACCCGGACTCTTCCAGGTACTGGAGACCCTCGCCGCCCGGTACCGCCTGGCACTGGCCACCAACCGCGGAAAATCCGCGGCCCCGCTCCTGAAGAGGTTCGGGCTCCAGCAGACCTTTGAGACGGTCTCGACCATCCAGAAGGTGGCCAACCCAAAGCCCGCTCCTGACATGCTGCTCTACTGCCTTGAAAAAACAGGGGTTTCCCCGGATGAATCGGTCTATGTGGGGGATATGGAAAACGACCGGATCGCCGCCGAGGCAGCCGGCATCCCGTTCATCCTGAAGGGGGACTCCGCTACCCATCCCCTGCGAATTCAACGACTGGAGGAACTCCCCGGCATCCTGCACAGAGGCAGCGACCCGGTATCATGAAAAATAACTCTTTAAAAACAAGATGTTACACAAGAACCGCTCCCCGAAAAATTCACTCTCTCCGAGGCTTTCCTCACACAATCTTCACAACCGCCCTTCATCCCTTTCCCTGGAAGCCCCCAGATTCAGGAAAAAAATAAAATTTTTTTACCTGCCGCCCATCATGTAAATCCTTCATTCTA
>CAYTRL010000245.1:0-8782 GCA_964439795.1 uncultured Thermodesulfobacteriota bacterium | reverse complement strand
TCCCTTTTTTCCCAGGTAGCCGCAACAGCTGTGATGCCCCGTACGCACGGGGATCAGTCGCGCCTCAGGGAGTGCCTTGAACCGTTCGATGAGTCTGCATTCCGGGGCACATCGTTCACTGAAATATACCGTAACCCTTGGCCTCCCTGCCGCCTCGCTGTAGGTTTGAATCGGGTCCCAGATATTTTCCTTTCCCACGGTTTCCCTCAGCTTCTGCCTCTGGCGCAGGCTGATCAGGCTGAGCAGCATGGTGTCCCAGTACTCGTTCCGGTGGGTGAGCAGTTTCTTGACATTCAGACTCGAACGCAACAACGAACCGGGCGCAACCCACTCCTCCAGGGGAAAGGACGGGCTGAACAGGACGGCCCTGTTCATTCGACACTGCGTTGCATAATAGAGTGCCGCCGAGGCGCCCACGGAACTGCCCACGGCGATATGGTCCTTGGAACCCAATGTTCCTATGATTGTATCCAGTTGCTGCTTGAGGGCATCGAGGCCGCTTGGTTTCCCGTCCGGGGTCAGGTGATACGCCATGTCCAGGGGGTCACGGATGAACACGGTATTCACCTTCCGGTCACAGAGCAGGCCTCGGAATTCGAACGCAGGCTTTCCTGCATATAAATGAAAGCCGCCTGCAAATGAAAAGACGGTGAGAGGCGCACCCCGATCCTCCACCAGGATCTGGTCGACCTGTTCTTCTTCTCGACCCATGTCGTTGAACAGGCCTGAACGCTTCTCCCGTTGAGAGGTCGAGACGGCATCCTCATAGTGCACACGCAGCATCGCCTGAAAGATTGCTGATTTCAGTGTTTGTTTCCATCGTGAGAAGACAGTGTTTATCGGTTTCAGCGGAGCATCTCCTTACATGATTTCCACGGACTTGGCGAGGCGTGCGGTCAGTGGGCCTCGCTCCAGTCGGCGCCGTCCTGCATGTCCACCTTCAGGGGGATGTCCAGGGGCATGACCCCCTCCATCTCCTCCCGGACGATGGGCCGGACCTTGTCCCCCTCCCCATCCGGCACCTCGAAGACCAGTTCGTCGTGCACCTGCAGGAGCATTCGGGTGTGGAGCCCCTCGTTGCGGAGCCGGTGAAACACGCGGATCATGGCTGCCTTGATCATATCCGCTGCGGTGCCCTGAATGGGGGTGTTGATGGCTGTCCGTTCCGCCATGGCGCGCACGGATCCGTTCCGGGAGTTGATATCCGGCAGGGGGCGCTTTCGGCCGAGCAGGGTGGTCACCCCGCCGGTCTTCCGGGCCTCCTCCAGGCAGGCTTCCTGCCACGCCTTCACCCCGCTGTAGGTTTCGAAGTAGTGGTCGATGAACGCCGCCGCCTCGCCGCGGGGGATCCCCAGCTGCCCGGCCAGCCCGAAGGCCCCCATGCCGTAGATCACCCCGAAGTTGATTGTCTTGGCCTTGCGCCGCATCTCGTCCGTGACCTCGGCCGGTGCGCATCCAAACAGGGTGGCCGCGGTGTGCGCGTGCACGTCCTCGTCCGCCCGGAAGGCCGCCGTAAGGTTCGGGTCCCCGGAGACGTGGGCCAAAATCCGCAGTTCGATCTGGCTGTAGTCCGCGCTCAGGAGCCGCATGCCCTTTTCCGGAATGAACGCCTGTCGGATCTTCCTGCCCTCGGTGGTCCGGATCGGGATGTTCTGCAGGTTCGGGTCGCTGGAGCTGAGCCTGCCCGTGGCGGTCACGGACTGGTTGAAGGAGGTGTGGATCCTGCCGGTCTCCGGGTTCACCAGCCGGGGCAGCGCCTCCACGTATGTGCCCAAGAGCTTGGCCAGGCTCCGGTACTCCAGCACGAGCCGGGGCAGCGGGTGCTTGTCCGACAGGGAGGTAAGCACCTTCACGTCCGTGGCGTAGCCGGTCTTGGTTTTCTTGGATACGGGCAGCCCCAGGTCCTCGAACAGGATCTTGCCCAGCTGTTTCGGGGAGTTGATGTTGAACGGGCAGCCGGCCTGATCGTGGATCTCCTTTTCGAGCCCCTGCAGCTTTTCGCGGAACTCCCGGGTGAGGGTCCCCAGAAAGCTCACGTCCACCTTGATCCCGTTGAACTCCATCTGCGTGAGAACTTCGATCAGTGGAACCTCCACCTCGTGAAAGAGCCGCTCGAACCCCTCCTCTTGGATCTTTTTTTCCAGGATCCGGGTGAGCCGGTAGGTGGCGTGGGCGTCCTCGCACGCGTACACCGAACCGGCCTCCACCTCCACTGCGTCGAAGGTCTTCTGCGATGCTCCCTTGGGCCCGGTCACGTCGGAGTAGGAGATCATCTTGTGGCCCAGATGCTCCAGCGCCAGGTCGTCCAGGCTGTGCCCCCGGCGGGAGGCGTCGAGCAGGTAGGAGGCGATCATGGTGTCAAAGGTCACGCCCCGGACCTCGGCGCCCTGGTTCTTGAGCACCAGGAGGTCGTACTTGATGTTCTGCCCGAACTTGGGCAGCGCCGGGTCCTCCAGCACAGGGCGGAGGCGCTCCAGAACGTGATCCTGACGCAGCTGGGCCGGCGCCCCGAGATAGTCGTGTGCCACCGGTACGTACCAGGCACGCTCCCCCTCCACGGCAAAGGAGAAGCCCACCGGCCGGGCCTGCATGGCTGACAGGGATGTGGTTTCCAGGTCCAGGGCGAATCCCTCCCGGGCCCGGGACAGGACGCCCACCAGCTCGTCCAACCCTTTCTCGTCCAGCACCGTCCGGTACCGGTCCGCGGGGAGACTCTTTTCCGTGGATGCGGGCAGGGTGTCCAGAAGGCGCTGGAACTCCAGCTCCGTGAACAACACCCGGAGGGCGTCCGGGTCCGGCTCATGTCGCCGGAACGTTTCCAGGTCGTCCTCCACGGGCACCCGGCGGAAGATCTCCACCAGTTCCCGGGTCCTGAGCACGGTTTCCCGGTGTTGCTCCACCTTTTTCCGGAGCGCGGGCTTGTCGATCTCACCGGACCGACGGAACAGCTCGTCCAGTGAGTCGAAGCGCTGCAGGAGGGCGGCCGCCGTTTTCGGCCCCACGCCGGGGATGCCGGGCAGGTTGTCCACCGCATCGCCTGTGAGCGCGAGCAGGTCCGGGAGTTGCTCTGCAGTGACCCCGAACAGGGAGACAACCTCTTCCGGTCCGATGAGCATGTCCTTGCGGGGATCCAGGATCCGGATCCGGTCCCCGGCGAGCTGGCAGAGGTCTTTGTCCCCGGTGACCAGGACGGCATCCATGCCCCTGCGGCGGGCCATCTCCGCATAGGTGCCCATCAGGTCGTCACCCTCGTACCCCTCTTTCTGGACCAGGGGGATCCGGTAGGCCTCCAAGACCTTCCTGATCCAGGGGATCTGTACGGAGAGGTCCTCGGGCATGGGGGGGCGGTTGGCCTTGTACGCGGGAAACTTTTCGTGGCGGAAGGTGGGGGCCGGCGTGTCGAAGACCACCAGGAAGTATTCAGGGTCGTTGTCCTTGAGGACCTTCTGCACAATCTGGACAAAGCCATACACCGCGTTGGTGGGAAGCCCCCTGGAGGTGGAGAGGGAGCGGATCGCGTGGTAGGAGCGGTACATGGCGTGGGCCCCGTCCACGAGAAAGAACTTCTTCCGTTCGGTCATATGTGGATGCCCGCCTTTCTTTGTTTCCTATTGCATCCGGTCCAGCAGCCACTGGGCGATGACGGGGAAGACATCCTCTTCCGCGTGCACCCCGAAGGTCATGTCGTCGTGGCCGTAGTCGATCGTGTCGCCGTGCTCCACCCCGAAGACACGGAAGGACTTGTCCTGCATGGTCAGCCGGTCGTAAACAAAGCGTGCGTTCACCGGCGGAACCGCCATGTCCGCACTACCCGCCAGGACCAGTGTAGGCATGTCCAACTCGTGCAACCGGTCCTGGTAGCAGAAGGGACCGGCCTTCCGTTCCAGGGCGGACCCGGGGAAGGTGCACACCCCCCGGCGGTCTTCGTAATCGGTGCCCAGGAGGAACTGCTTGAACACGTTCCCGCTGATATCTCCGAGCCCGTTCAGTAGAACGACGAACACCATGTCATCGGTCATGTTTTCCATGTTCCACAGGATGTTCCACAGTTCCACCTGGAGCGCCCACTCCACGAGACCCAGTTCGGTTACGATCTCGTACAGGCCCCGCACAAGGTCGCTGAACGGGATGAACAGGTCCGGTGGGATGATCGGCGCCAGAGGGGACAGTGCGTTGAACAGGAACTGCGACGGGGGCCAGTCTGCGTCCGGATCCTCGGCCGTGGCCCCGAGGACGATGGCCGGGGCCAGGGCGATGTGACCGCAGACCGTCCCGGGTTCGCCCTCCAGGAGGTAGGCGGTGGAGGCCACGTCCCCTTCGCTGAACCCCAGCAGAAAGAACCGGCCCGAGGGGGAGAGGCGGCGGATCAGATCCGCGGCGGTGCCGATATCCAGGAACCCGAAATCATCGATGCTCCAGGTAGCGTACAGGTCCGTGGTCCCGGGGGGCACACCGCTGTTTCCCCGCCCCCGAAAATCGATGATCCAGGCTTCGATTCCCCGGGCGGCCAGAAACCGCGCCATGGAGGAGTATGGCATCAGGTCGAACGCCAGGTGGTTCTCCGAGAAGCCCGGGCAGAGCAGGATCGGCCGGGGACCCATGGATCCGCCGGCGAGCGTATACTGGTACAGGGCGATCTCCACTTGATCCTGGGTGGTGACCCGGTGCTGTGTGACAACGACTTCACGGACGGCTGAATCCTCCCCGCCGCAGGCCGGCGCCAGGCACAGGGCCAGGAGGATTGCGCCCCACACGCCCGCTTCCCAGAACCGTGGTTTCCGGGTCTTATCCATGATGGATGCTCCCTCCCTGGAGATTTCTTTTTGGTGGTTACACCGGTTGCTTCGGCCTGTTCAATGTATCAAGGTCCGTCTCCGCACTCAAGGGAAGCGTCCCGCCGGGGAGTGCGTCCCGGACTCTCCGAAAGCGGGGGAACAATTGCGTTTTCCCGTGAGGGGATGTACACTCGGCAGTTGGAAAAATATTGGACATACCGGTTGATTTTCCGGCCCCCATCGCGCGAAATCTGCTCTTCCACGTTCACATAGGAGTCCGTTTCATGCATTCCTACGTGCTGACCATCGACCAGGGCACTACCGGAACCACTGTTCTCTTGCTCGATCATTCCGGCGACGTGGTAGGCCGCGCCTACTCCGAGTTCACACAGATCTACCCACAGCCCGGGTGGGTGGAGCACGACGCCGAGGAGATCTGGGACGTGACCCGCAAGGTGATCGGTCTCGTCCTCAAGAAAACAGGTATCGACACCGCGAAGATAGCGGCCATCGGGATCACCAACCAACGGGAGACAACGGTCCTGTGGGACCGTGCCACCGGGAAGCCCGTACACAACGCCATCGTGTGGCAGTGCCGCCGGACCGCGCCCCTCTGCAACCGGCTGCGTGAAGAGGGAAAGGCCGAATGGTTCCAGGACCGCACCGGTCTGGTGCTGGATGCCTACTTCTCCGGTACCAAGCTCAAGTGGCTCCTGGAAAACGTGCCCGGAGCCGCGGAAAAGGCGGAGCGCGGCGATCTGGCCTTTGGAACCATCGACACGTGGCTGGTCTGGAAGCTCAGCGGCGGCGGTGCCCATGTCACCGACTATACCAACGCTTCCCGGACGTTGATGTACAATATCCACGAAAAACGGTGGGACGGGGAGATCCTGGACCTCCTGGGGATCCCGGCGAGCCTTCTTCCCGAGGTCAAGCCCTCCAGCGGGGTGTTTGCCCGGACCGTGCCGGAGGCTCCCCTCAACGCGGAAATCCCGGTTTCGGGGATCGCCGGGGACCAGCAGGCCGCCCTGTTCGGGCAGGGTTGCTGGGAGACGGGGATGGTGAAGAACACCTACGGCACAGGTTCGTTCCTGCTGGTCTACACCGGGGACAAGGCTGTCCGGTCTCGAGAGGGGCTCCTGACCACCATGGCCTGTTCCCGGGACGGCGGGCCTGCCTACGCCCTGGAGGGGTCGGTTTTCACCAGCGGGGCGGCCGTGCAGTGGCTTCGCGACGAACTGCGCATTCTGCCCACGGCCAAGGAAAGTGAAAAGATCGCCTCCGGCATTTCCGACACCGGGGGCGTTTACGTTGTGCCGGCCTTCGTGGGCCTGGGCACCCCCTACTGGGACATGGATGCCCGGGGGGCGGTCCTGGGGTTGACCCGCGGATCGGGCCGCGATCAGATCGTGCGTGCGACGCTGGAGGCGATCGCCTATCAGTGCAGGGACGTGGTGGACGTGATGACCCGGGAATCGGAGTACCCCGTCAAGGAGATGCGCGTGGACGGCGGTGCCAGCAGCAACAACTTCCTCATGCAGTTCCAGGCGGACATCCTCAACGTTCGTGTGAACCGCCCCGTGCAGGTGGAAACCACGGCTGTGGGCGCGGCCTTTCTGGCGGGCATGGGGGTGGGCTTCTGGAAGGGGACAGAGGAACTGGTCCGGGCACGCAAAGTGGACAGGGTTTTTACCCCGGAGATGCCGGAGGCGGAGCGGAAGCGTTTCTACGACGGATGGAAAGAGGCCGTGGCCCGTACCCTGAGCCGATAGGGGCGGGCGGATGTAACCGCGGGGGGGGAGGGACCTCCTGCGCAGGGAAAAAGGAAAAGACTAAAATGGAACAGTCATCGACCATGAACCACCAGACCGGATATATGGACACGCCGGACGCCCGGCTTTACTATCAGCGCTGGCTGCCGAAGGCGGTCCGCCACGTGATTGTCGTGGCACACGGCCTGGGTGAACACAGCGGCAGGTACCTGAACCTTGTCAACCACTTTGTGCCGCGGGGGTTCGCGGTGTACGCCCTGGATCACAGGGGGCACGGCCTCTCCACCGGGATCCGGGGACATGTGCAGTCGTTTCGCCAGTACCGCGATGATCTGGCTGCGTTCATCGAGCGGGTGCGGGAGGAGACCGGGGTGAAAAAGATCATCCTGGTCGGGCACAGCATGGGCGGGGTGATCGCCACGTCCTACAGTCTCCTGAACCCGGACAGGATTTCACGGCTGATCCTGTCGTCTCCCGGCCTGCGCCCGTACGAACTTCCCTCCCGGATCAAGGAGACCCTGGCCAAGGCCCTGGCCCACATCATGCCCACCTTGCTCATGTCCAACGAGTTGGACGCCACCAACGTGTCCAGAGATGCCGATGTGGTGAAGGCTTACGTGAACGACCCGCTGGTCCACGACCGGGTGAGTCCCAAATTTTACGTGGAATTTATGAAGGAGACAGCGCGCCTGGTCCGTGAAGCCTCCCGCCTGGCCGTGCCTCTCCTTCTCCTTCAGGCCGGGGAAGACCGCCTGGTACACCCGGGAACGAACCTGGATTTCTTCTCCAAAGTGGGCAGTCCGAAAAAGGATCTGAAGGTCTACGAGGGGCATTATCACGAGATTTTCAACGAGCCGGAAAAGGACCAGGTCTTCGCCGATATGGATGCCTGGCTGGGCGTGAAGGAGCCGCCTTCCAGGGCGCCGGAGAAGACGAAGAAGCCCGTCAAGAAATCGCAGAAGAAAAAGCCGGCGGTGAAGAAGAAGGCTGCAGTGAAGAAGAAGGCCGCCGCTCCCAAGGGCAAGAAAAAGAAAGCCGTTGGCAAAAAGGCCACAAAGAAAAAAGCCGCGCCAAAAAAGAAGGCCGTGAAGAAGAAGGCCGGTACCTGACAGGCCCTTTGCGTCCCTTGAATACACGCCCCCCGGTTGGTTTTGGATCTTTCCATGAAACGATCCGCATTGTCAGCGCAGATCTCTACGGCGGATCGTTCGGGGTGAGGAGTGGAGCTGAAAGCTGAGCGCTGACAGCTGAAGGCTTGAATCAGCGGTTCTGCTTCCCCTCCATCATCCGCTGCATGAAGACCCCCATACCGCCGAGGCCTTCCAGGGTGGACAGATCGGCGCCGGACTCCGCGGCCCGGGCCTTGGCCTCCTCCAGGGTTTCCAGAAACTGTTCGATCTGAGCCTCGGCTTCCGGGTGATCCTGCTTGAGTTGGTCGGCCACCTCGTCCATCGCGTTCAGGTTGCCGCCGAGGAGCCCGGACAGAAACTTGTCCGTGTCGGATGCGGCCTCATCACGAGGCGTACGGTCCGGAATCAGCCTCGCACGGGACTTCATCCTTTCCTGCTGGCGCTTTTTACGCTCGCGGATTGCATCCTGCCGGGTTTTCGATCTGTTTTTGTCGTAGGAAAAGGTCTGTTCCCTGCCGGTGCTGCCCTGGGATATGTAGATCCGTATCTCCCGGAGACGATATTCCTCGCCTGATTCCGCGTTCTCGTTCGCCCGGTAAAGAAAGCTCAGGTCTTTTCCCCGCAGGATTTTCTTGGCCGCAGCGTCCGTGGGAAGGTCGGATACGTACACGGTGACCTTGTCATCCAGCGGACCGTCGGAAACAATTTCCACCTCCGCCAGACGGGACAGTTCGTGAAGGACCTTGTCCAGGGGGGCGCTTTTTGTTTCCAGGCTCAGACGGCCATCGGCGTATTCCATGTTCAGGATGCCGTCCGCCGCATTGCGGTACTGCTCGCCCGCGCAGGGGAGCACCGCCGTGAAGGAAAACAGAAGGAGGGCCAGGCAGGTCACCCTGCCCGTGCCCCTCGATCCGGTACGGTTCGCACCTGTTTTCATCTGTGTTCCGTTCAGTTCTCGATATCGCCGTCCGCCACTCCCAGCGCGGCCTTTCGGCTCAACCGGATTTTCCCCGCCCGGTCCACGTCCAGCACCTTTACGATGACCTCGTCCCCTTCTGAGACGATGTCGGTCACCTTGTTTATGCGTTCGTTGGCCATCTCCGAG
>CAYTRL010000244.1:0-8868 GCA_964439795.1 uncultured Thermodesulfobacteriota bacterium | reverse complement strand
CGCAGCGGCCCATGGCCACCAAGGAAGGCATCTACGAGATCGGCAACCCGGACGAGAACTCCCCGGTCCTGATCACCACCAACTTCTCCCTGACCTACTTCATCGTTTCCGGAGAGGTCGAGGGAAGCCGCGTGCCCTCGTGGCTGCTCATCCTGGACACGGAAGGGCTTTCCGTCATGACCGCCTGGGCGGCGGGCAAGTTCGTTGCCGACGCCATCAGCATCTTCGTGAAGAAGAGCGGGATCGAGGACAAGGCCAAACACAAGAACCTGATCATCCCGGGCTTCTCCGCCGGCATGAGCGGCGAGCTGGAGGAAGAGCTTCCCGATTGGAAGATCCTCATCGGCCCGCGCGAGGCGGCTCATCTTCCGCCCTTCCTGAAGGAATGGAGCGCCCAGTAAGCCCGCTCCCGTTTTGACCGAAGCGGGGGAGGTTCGGGGAGAGCAGAAGCACATACCCATCGTACGAGTTATTAATTTTTTTCGATCAGGCTGCCGCAAGAAGTGGTTCTGCGGCCGCCTGATCAGGGGGAACAAAGATGCCCAAATACGTATACCTCACAGGCGAGAACCTGAACGTCATTTCCAAGGTCCTGGGCCCCGCCATGAAGAACCGGGATGCCGCTCCCATCCAGAAGATGGCCGAGCAGGAGACCGAGGCGGGTGTGGACTACATCGACCTGAACATCGGCCCGGCCCGCAAGGGCGGCGCCGAGCTCATGGAGTGGATCGTCAAGACGGTGCAGGAAGTCACCGACCTTCCGCTGTTCCTGGACACCAGCAACGTGGACGCCATCGAGGCGGGGCTGAAGGTCTACCAGAACAAGAAGGGCAAGGCCGTGATCAACTCCATCATGGCCCGTCCGGAGCGGATGGAGGCCCTGATTCCGCTGGCCGCCAAGTACGACGCCGGCATGGTGGCCCTCCTCTGGGGACCGGAAGGGATGCCGAGAGACACGGATGAGCGTGCCATGTACGTTTCCGAGCTGTACATGGCCGCCACGGAAGCCGGTGTGCCACCGGAAGATATCTGGGTGGACCCGATCATCACCCCGGTGAACGTGCAGCAGGAGCAGCTCCACCACTGCCTGGCCCTGTACCAGAGCCAGGAGGACCTCGCTCCGGGATGCCGCGCCACCAACGGGCTTTCCAACTGCTCCAACGGCGCCCCCGAGAACCTGCGCCCGATCCTGAACCAGACCTTTCTCATGATGCTGATGCACTGCGGGGTGCAGGGCGCCATCGTGGACGCCTTTGACCAGCCCCTGCAGGACATCGCCCGGGGAAAGATGCCCGAGCTGTCCGACCTCGTGGGCAAGGTGCTCAACGACGAGCCGGTGGACATGGGCAAGCTCTCCAAGGAAGAAGGTGATTACGTAAAAACGGCCAGAGTGCTTCTGGGGAAATCGCTCTACTCGGATTCCTGGCTGGATCTGTAACAGGGGTATCCTGAGAGGCCGGAGAGGCGCCCGTTCCGGTCGTCTCTCCGGCCTCTCAGGCTTTCTCCGGCCTCGTACAACGAACGTCCGGAGAACGACACCTGAACGCTTCATCTTTCCCGCCCCCGGATGACGATCCCCGCCGTTTCGGCCTCGTTCCTGCGGCACGGAACACCCTGCGTTTCTTCCCTCTTTGAGCCCTGAACATTGAACACACGAGGAAACCGATCTCATGCCGACACAGGAAGATTTTTTAATGGCCCTGGCCATCGCCCAGGAAGAATATAAAAGCAAGGAGCCGAAACAACAGGCCGAACAATCCGGTTCCTTGTGGGTCCCCTCCGAAAGCGGCCCGAAAGGATCCGGCTCCGTGGAGCTGCCGTTTCTGTCGACGACGTACGTGATCCAGGGGCCGGAAGGGGAGGTCTTCTATAAAAAAAAGGGGGGGAAGGAGCCTGCTCTCTGGGAAAAGATCATCGTGCTGCACTATTTCAGCACCGCCGACGGGTCCCCGCTCACCCAGAAATGGATCAGCGTGAAGGAGATCCCGGACAGCAGGCTCTATCTGCCCAACTTTGAAAAGAGGGCGGTGTCCCCGCTGCTCGGCCGGTTCAGAAACAGCCCGGAGGAGATTCTCGAAGCGGCCCGGGCCCTGGGGGGAAGGAAGGCGGACGTAGGAGATGTTTCCGTTACGGTCCCGGTGTTTCCACGGGTGCCCATCACGGTTCTTTTCTGGAAAGGCGACGAAGAGTTTCCCCCCCGCCTCCAGATCCTGTTCGATCAGACGATCGTACGGTATCTGCCCACGGAAGACATCATCCTGGCATCCCAGATGCTCGCTTTTCGTCTGATCGGGCTTGCCAGTAAAAAGTGAGAAGCAACCGGATCCCGGGGGGGGGTCGGCTCCGCACCCGGCCTCAATCCGTAGAGAGGAGCTTCACGCTTACATAGATCCATACCAGGATGAACATGACACCGAACAACCGGATCGGCCTGTTCTTGCTTTGCGTTTCGCTCCCCTCCTGCCTGTCCATCTCTTCTGCCTCGGCACCGTAACGGTTCAAGTCTTGAATGGAGGGGGCGCCGGGACCATGGATGGAGCCGTCTATCATGACCGCGACCTGCTGATGGCCCTCCGCCGGTCCGGGAACATCCCGCTCCTCGGAATATCCCGGAAAACTTGTGGTCCCGCTCAGGGCAATCATCAAACCGTAGACAAGGACACAGACAGCTGAAAGGGTAAAGATTTTCATGGACATTCCAGAGCACCTTTCCTGATGTTTCATCCTGGAGTTGTCTCTCCTGGTGCTGTGATCCACCGGGATTGTCCCGGGTACGAACAGAAAACTAGCAAAGCCTATGCCAACTTCCGGAATCCTTTCACTCTCGGCTGGAATCGTACTTAAGATGCTGATAAAAAAGAGAAAGCCCTATGGGCTCCCCTTCTCGGGAAGCCCCCCGGAACCCGAGAAAAGATGACAATTTCGGGTGAAGCTTGAAAAAGGTTTCAAATTTTCGTGGAAAGGAGGAACCAGATCGTGAAACTGGCCATCAGTGGAAAAGGTGGTGTGGGAAAAACAACGTTGACCGCCCTGCTTGCTAAGGCGTTCTCCCAGAGAGGGTACAAGGTGCTGGCCATCGACGCCGACCCGGACGCCAACCTGGCCGCGGCCCTGGGATGCAAGCACCCGGAATCGATCCGTCCCATCGCTGAAATGGCGGATCTCATCGAAGAACGTACCGGCGCCAAGCCGGGTTCCGTGGGCAGCGTCTTCCGCCTCAACCCCAAGGTGGAAGACCTCCCGGAAAAGCTGAGCACCGAGGTGGACGGGATCCGGCTGATGCGCATGGGAACGGTCCAGAAGGGAGGAGGAGGCTGTATCTGTCCGGAGAGCACCCTGTTGCGGGCCCTGGTCCAGCACCTGCTCATCGAGCGGGAAGAGGTGGTGCTCATGGACATGGAGGCAGGAATCGAGCATCTGGGCCGGGCGACTTCCGGCTTCGTGGACTCGTTGATCATCGTCCTGGAGCCCGGGATGAGGAGCGTCGAAACCGCAGAAAAGATCCAGCAACTGGCCGCGGACATCCACCTGAAGAAACTGGCGGCCGTGGGCAACAAGATCCGCAAGCCGGAGGATGAGACCTTCCTCCGGGAAAAACTCACGAAAGTCCCGCTCCTGGGGACCCTCCCGTTCCGGGAAACGATCATTCAGGCCGACATGGAGGCCCGCCCCCCCTTCGAGGGCTCACCGGACCTGCTGGAACTGGCGCAGGGGATGATCGATCAGTTGCTCGAGAAGCAGCCGGCCGCAGACTGATTCCAGAGCCTTTTCTCCTCTGTCGCAAAAGGCCATGCCGGAAGGCATGGCCTTTTTTCTTGCGTCCGGGGTTGTATGGCTGGTGAACCCCACCCCTGTCAACCCCTCCCGCGCAACCTCCTCAGGAGAACAAAGGCACCCAGCGGGATGAGCAGCAGACCCGCCGCGTTGAAAAGCCCGGACCCGGCGAGAGAGCCTGACCCGTACCTGGAAGCCATGGTATTGGCCGTCGCCGCATATCCGGGTTCCTGCCCGTCGCAGTCGCTGTCGAAACCGTCACCGGGGAAATCGGTTCCGTCCGGGTTCGTGCAGACGGCGCATCCGGCGCATTCCGCCTCCCCGCACGCGCAGGAACCGCCCTGGGAGGGGCATTCCGGAGGATCCGTGGAAGGATCGTCGTTGCAGTCGTTGGGGACGATGCAATCGGGGTCGGTGGAAGACCCGTAGCCGTCCCCGTCGTCGTCGGTGCACGCCATCTCTGCTCCCACAAAAATCCCGTAGATATCAAAATTTCCATTGATTGCCTTTGCAAACGTCACCAGGAAACGCTCCCCGTCAAAGGCCACCGAGAGTGAGGCATCCCAGACCCCCGCCCCCACACCGGCCAGGACAAACGGCATTCCCGCCTCCCCGGCGGGAGAAACCCACGCTCCGTGGATGGCCGGTTCCGGCGTGGTCGCTTTCCATACCACCAGGAAATTCGTTCCGTCCTGGGACACTGCGGGCGCGCTTCCCTCGCCGATCACAAAGCCGTCCGTATCCAGCACCGTGCCGTCCGTGGAAACGCGGGTTCCGTAAATCACGTCCCCGGACACCCACACCACCAGGTACACCGGGGAACCGTAGGCCACGGCCGGCGATTCCGCGCTCACGCCGCCGGGAGAAACCCGGAAGCTGTCCGGATCCAGAACCGTGCCGCCCGGCGTGACCCTTGCTCCATAGACCTCCCAGCTTGCCAAGTCGCGGTAATCCAACCAGACCACCAGAGAATCGGTACCGTCAAAGGCTACGGCAGGCCGGGACACGCCCCCCGTGATGTCGCCCACAAAGGGGCTGACAGCCAGAGCGGATGCGCTCAACCCCGGTGTGACCACGGCCCCATCCACGCGGGAGCCCAACGCCCAGGCGAAGTTGCTCCAGGCGGCGAGGTAGTTCACACCGTCGAACGCGATGTCTGGGCTGTCCAGGGATCCGCTGGCGGTACATTTGGTGGACAGGATCGTCGGGGAAGAATCCACGACGCCGTCCTCCGTTACGCGTGATGCGAAGATGTATTCCCGATGGCGGTCCAGGGAACAGAACATGTCGAAGATGGAGCTGGAGCATACAGTGACGAAATTCGTTCCGTCAAAAGACACGGCCGGCTGGAACTCGCTGCTGTTGCCGTAAACAGAACTGAGACCCGGAAACGGGATCCCCCCGTCGTCCAGCACGGTGCCGTCCGTGAGCACACGGGCTCCGATGATCATTGCACCCCGGCTCCAGACGACGAGAAACCGGTCCCCGCCGAAGGCCACGTCCGGCGCCTTGTCGTCAACACCGCTGGCGGAAGAGCTGATCAGGAACTCCTGGGCCACCGCCCCTTCGGGGAAACCGAGGAACAGAACCGCAAGAACCAGGGCAAGGGACATCAAAGAGGATCGTCTGTCCGGCATGGGTTTCCTCCTGTTCTCGTTGGAGTTTCCGGTGGGCTCCGGAACTCCTTGCTACCCGAATCCTTACCCGTTGTCTTCCCTGCGTTAGCAAGGTTTATGGAAATGACGGGCCGAAAAAAGAAGCTCGCCGACAATTTTCAGATGAGGGACAAAGCGTTGATATGTCAATGCGCTTTACAAACAATAAAAAATGTCGTCGATACACTCCCGGGTCCGGGTGAAGTCCCCTCCGCCGCGCAGCCCGGTCTCCAGCGGCCTTCGGTGCCGCGGAGCGGAGGCCTCATGGCCGGACGCCTCAAGGCAAGTCCAGGATCTGGGCCAGGATCCTCATGTGACTGGGGACCGGCTGGCCGCTCTCGATGTCGTACTCCACCCGCAGGACCCGGCCCACGTCCCGGGCCAGGATCTCCACAAAGTGCCTCGCATAGACCCCGTCCCGGACGAGATCCTGAACAATGAGCACACAATCGTCGAACGTCCCCGCAGGGGTTTCAAAGGAAAGACCGGCCTCCACCAGGATCGTGTAGAAGACCACTTCATCGGACTCCCCGCTTTGCGGGTCGATCCACAGCCCTTCGGCCACCACGGGATCCCCCGCCGTCATCTCCCCACCCACGGGCCCCATCGGGGGGGAGGAGAAAAGCTGCCACTCTGCCTCCTGCAGGTCGTAGGCCCCGAGGAAATACGCCCCGTCCGTCTGCGGCTCGAAGACGTCCATCCACTGGTTGGCCCATCCCGCGGTGCTGTCGAATGCAACGACCTGGCCCAGGTACCCGCTGCCCAGGGCGGTGATGGTCTCCAGCCGGAGGAGGTCGTACTCCCAGCCGGCCCCCTGGTCCTTGAACTGCAGGTAGAGGAGGTTCGTGCCGTGTGTCAGGTTGTAATAAGGGGCCAGGTCTACGGGGCCCGGGGCGTGGTGGAAGCCCATGTCCACGGTGCCGGAATCGGTGACCCCGTCGGTGCGGGTGGTCAGTTCGGCCCAGCCCCAGGGCTCGGTGGCCGGGTCCCCGGCGTCCACGCAGGGGCTCTGGACCCCTTGGCCCGCCGCGGTCTGGCTCAGGTAATAGTCTCCCAGGGGCCCGGACACGAACAGGGGGTCCTGGTCGATGTTCCCGTCTCCCCAGATCAGTGTTGAATTCTGGCTACTTATATATACGCCTGCTTCGCCTCCTTGCACATCGCTGTAACGGATGGTGAGAATCGAAGGAGAGGGCGACGGGTAATGGAGGTAGGGTCCTACCGCTATCTCATTCACTCCCCAGGAGTCAAAGTTGTTCCAGAAAACGCAATTGATAATCGTCACCGAGGACTCGAAGCAGGTGATCCCGCCGCCTAAATCGTAATCCCCACTGCCAGTGTTTCCGCTGATAGTGCAGTTTGTGATGACGGCAGAGCCATCCGTGCAGCAGATACCGGTGCCCAAGGCCTCGTCACTGATATTCCCGCTGACAATGCAGTTTGTGATGGTTGAAGAGCCTCCCTGGCACAAGATGCCGCCGCCACGGGCAGAATGGGCCAAAAACATTCCGAACATTTGAACGACTCCGTTTTCGTTGATGGTGCAGTATGTAATGGTTGGGGAGGAATCTTTGGCCCAAATCCCGCCTCCATACCAAGCATAATTCCCGCTAATGGTGCAGTTTGTGATGATCGGGGAGGCGGATTCGCACCAAATCCCGCCTCCATACCAAGCGGAATTGCCGCTGATCGTGCAGCCGGTGATGGTGGGAGAGGAAGAGGCTTCGCAGAAAATCCCGCCGCCTTTTTCAGTGTATCCATTGGTGATCGTGAACCCCTCGAGCCGTGCGTCCTGGGTTTCACCGCTCTGGAAGGTGACCACGCTGCCGGCCTGGTTCCCATCGATGATCGTGGTCTCCGGGCCCCCGGTGCTCCGGACCGTGATGTTCCGGCCGAGGAAGTCCAGGTTCTCCACGTAGGTGCCCGGGAGCACTTCACAGGTGTCACCGTCCGAGGCCGCGTCGATGCAGTCCTGGATCCGGGTGAAATCCCCTCCCCCCCCCGCGTCCACGGTATAGGTGGCCGCGGTGGCCGGGACAGCCGCGAGCACCCAGATCCCCAGGGTGAAAGCGAGAAGCTGCACCGGTCGTTTCATCGAGATGTCTCCTCTGCAGTTGCCTGACCCATTCTAATGCCCCGGCCAAGGCCGAAAAGGGGTTCATCCGGCAGCCGGACAGGTCATATGCTTCAGCCGGGTTCCCTGTTCTTATTCATATCAACGAAAAAGACCGCTGTTTATATGCGCCGGAAGGGAAAAAAGGTTGCCGGACCTGCGGGAATGCCCTGGAATCTGTTGAACAATATGCAGGTCACCTGTATGAAGAGAGATAAAGGCTTTCCCTGAAAAAACTCATTGCAAAATGAACGCAAAGCGTTTATATTGCAAGGATGATCAGGCGACGAATTCAGGAGGAAATTGAAGCTTCGCTCTCCCGGTTTCCGGTGGTAGGGCTCATAGGATCGCGGCAATGTGGAAAAACCACATTGGCCATGATGCTTTCCGGTGCCGGGAAAAGGAATGCTCTCTATCTTGATCTGGAACGCCCTTCGGATTCTACCAAACTGAATGAGGCGGAGATTTTTCTGGAGGAATTCACAGACCGCCTTGTCATCCTTGATGAAATTCAAAGAATGCCCGAGTTGTTTCCTCTTCTTCGCTCCCTGGTCGATGAGGGTCCCGGAAAGAGCGGGCGGTTTCTACTTCTCGGTTCAGCGTCTCCATCCCTGCTCCGACAGTCCTCTGAAAGCCTTGCCGGCCGTATTGTGTACCACGAATTGGCTCCGTTTTCTCTCGATGAAGTTTCCGGACAGCAAAGAAAAAGACTCTGGTTCCGGGGAGGATATCCGCTAAGTTTTCTTGCCGAGTCGGAAGAACACAGCTATGCATGGCGTGAAGCCTTTATTCAAACCCATCTGGAGCGTGATATACCTCAACTGGGAATCAGCGTTCCTGCAGTACAGCTTCGGCGCTTCTGGGAGATGATGGCTCATAGTCACGGTCAACTCTGGAATGCAAGCAAGATCGCCTCGAGTCTCGGTGTTTCCGCTCCGACCGTGCGACGCTATCTCGACACACTCCAGGATACGTTTATGGTGCGCCAACTCCAGCCTTTTCATCCCAACATCAAGAAACGCCTTGTGAAATCTCCAAAGGTGTATCTTCGTGATAGCGGGCTTTTGCATGCTTTGCTTCGTATTCCGGATGTAGAAACCTTTCTGGGAACACCTCACGTAGGACTATCTTTTGAAGGGTGGGTTATCGAGCAGATCCGGGCGCTTTGTCCTCCAACCTGGCCCATGTATTTTTACCGGACCAATGCCGGTGCGGAGATCGATCTCGTCTTGTTGCCGCCGGGAAAGCCCCCTGTCGGCATCGAAATCAAGTATACAAAAACGCCTGCCCTCTCAAAGGGCTTCAAGCAGGCCTTTACGGATCTTG
>CAYTRL010000243.1:0-8903 GCA_964439795.1 uncultured Thermodesulfobacteriota bacterium | reverse complement strand
ACAAGATCTTCTCCTGCCTCGAAGAGTGGGGAGCGGATCCCGGGTATTATGGGGGAACAACGGAAGCGTGTGCCAGGATATGCAGGGAGGACGATTCCATTGAGACCCAGTGTGCAATGAATTGCAGCACAGGGGTAAGCTGCAACAATTATTCGCAATGTCTGTTAGCTTGCGGGACTGGATTCCCAACGGATCAGTTTTAAGGCCCTCGGCGTGCCGTATCTCGATTGAACACCCTGGTGAAAGGAGGCCGTCCATGTGGGGCAAGCATTATTTTGTAGCATGCCTTGTTGCCGTATTGTGTATGGCGTATTTCCCGCTTCCCGCCCTTGCGGCCCCGCCCGCAACGGAATGGACCTCCCGCTACAACGGCACCGGAGACAGTCAGGACCAGGCACGGGTCCTGGCCGTGGACGGTTCGGGGAACGTCTATGTATCGGGGTTCAGCCACGGCGTGGATTCCCATGCCGATATTGTCACGATCAAACTGGATACCGATGGCAACCAGCTCTGGGTGAATCGCTACGACGGACCGGGAAACGGCTACGATGAAGCCGTGGGCCTGGCCCTGGACGCCGCCGGCAACCTCTATGTGACCGGGAAGAGCAACGGGGACGGTACCTCCAGCGACATCGCCACGATCAAGTACGACCCGGACGGGAACGAACTCTGGCTGAGGCGGTACAACGGCGATGCGAACGGGTATGACTATCCCAACGACATGGCGGTGGATGCCTTGGGCAACGTGGTGATCACCGGCTCCAGCGAGACGGGGGGGGCCGGCGGCGGGTGCCTGACCCTCAAGTACGACCCCGATGGAAACCTCCTGTGGACGGCCCGGCCGGCCGGGGGAGTCCCTGACTCAGGGTACGGGACCTCGCTGGCCCTGGATGCGGTGGGGAACGTCTACGTGACCGGCATGCGCCAATTTGAGGAGTGGGAACACGCCGTCTACACCACATCAAAGTACACCCCGGACGGTGATGAAGCATGGGTTTCGAACTATTCCAGCGGGCCGACCTATGAAGACATCGCCTTCGGGATCGCTCTGGACACGGCGGGCAATGTCTTTGTGGCCGGCCGCAGCGGCCCGTACCTGGACAAGGACTATGCCACAGTCATGTACGACAACGACGGGAACGAACAGTGGGTGGCCCACTACGACGGTCCCGGGGAGTGCAGCGACCAGGGCAGGCAGGTGGTGTCTGACGCGCTGGGGGGCATCATCGTCATGGGCTACGAGTGCTTAGGTGGCTACTACCCGTACTACAGCTACGGCTGCGCCACGATCCGGTACGACACGGCCGGGACGGAGCAGTGGGTGTACAGCACCCACGGGGGGTGCACGGACATGGTCCCGGATGGATCCGGGAATCTGTATATGACCGGACTGGGTTTTAACCCGGGCGATCCCGACTCCCGTGAGGATTATCAGACCATCAAGCTGGACCCCGAGGGAAACGAGGTTTGGGTCGCGTACTACAACGGGCCGAACCCGGACTACAACAGTGACGCATCCTACGCCATCGACCTGGATGATGACGGGAACGTTTACGTCACCGGGTACAGCATGGAGGACCTCTCCACCAGCTCGGACTACCTTACCGTCAAATACAACCCGTCCTTGGCCCCGGCGTGGCCGGCCACCGCCACGGTCCTGTCGCATCGATACCCGCAGCGGATCCTCCAGGCCTCGGATTGGGCGAACCCCCTGATGGTGCTTCTCTTCGCTGCCGGGACTCTGGTGTTCATCGCCCTCCCGAAGAGGGCGCAAAGACGCCGGGGGAAGAGGACGCCCTGAACCGGGAGCAAGGGGTCAGAACTCGAAGGCGCTGCCCGCCGGCATGGGCACCACGCGGTCGCCCAGGCGGGAGGCCAGGAAGCTCCACGCCTGGATCCCGGTGCAGTGGCCGGGTGCGATCTTTTCCACCCGGAGGGTTTCCAGAAGGTCAAGGGCTTTCTCCCAGTCCTCCCGGCCGGTGGCGCCCAGATGGGTCCCCCCCAGGATGGTGTGGAACCGGTCCAGCCCGGTCTCCTTCCGGATGTGGTTCACGATGGCATGCAGCCCTGCGTGCGCGCACCCCAGCAGCAGAACCGGGCCCTTGTCCGTTTCCAGGAGCAGGCTCAGGTCGTCCCGGAACGGATCTGCACGGTAGCCGTCCCCGTCCTGGACCACCAGCCGCGGGTCCCAGCTCTTCCAGTCCGGGGGCCGGGGGACCTCCCCCGTGCAGAAGATGTCCGGGGCGATCTCCTGGAAAAGGGTGGAAAGCTCGAAACGGGCCCCCTTTTCCTCCAGCGCCTCCCGTGAAAAGGGGATGCCGATGGACAGGGGAGGGGTCCCGGACCCTTCGGCGCCGATCTGGGCGTACCGGTCCTCGAGGACGTCCGGGTGGCCGATGACCGTTGCCTGCCCGCTTTTTTCCAGAAAACCTGCCAGCCCTCCGGTGTGGTCGTAGTGGCCGTGACTCAGCACCACGGTGTCCACCGCGGCCAGGTCTTTTCCCATGACGTCTGCGTTGGCCGTCAGGCCCACACCCTGGCCGGTGTCGAACAGGATCCGCTGATCACCCCGTTCGATGAGGATGGACAGGCCGTGTTCCCCCATTACCTTGAAGGGAAAGCCCGCCGTGTTCTCGCACAGCACGGTGCACGTGGTTTTCAATGGCGTTCTCCTTTTCCGTAACCCCGGATCAGGGGTTCAACTCCACAAAGCTCAGACCGGCGATCTTCTTCACCTCCTCGGTGGACACGGCGGGCGTGAAGTCCGCCAGGGATTGAGCCTCCTCCTCGGAGATCCCCACTTGCCGGGCCACGAGAAACAGGTCGATCTCCTCATCCTTGGCAGCGCCCCCGCATGCCGTCAACTGGCCGATCAGCACCCCGTCCCGCACGATGGGCACCACCATGCGGGTCATGCCCGCGTCGCAGAAGTCCACAACAGGCTCCAGGATCTGCCTGGCTTCCTCCAGCATGGCCGTATTGCACTGGCTGCAGATGAAGGTGAGGGCTTCCTTCTTCTCCCGGATCTTGGAGCACAGGGGGCAGCGGGTCCCCTGGGTATGAAGGATGTGGCCCCCCTTTTCGTCGGTGAGCGTCACCGTCATCTTGGTTTGTTCGGCGATTTCATGGAGGATGGTTTCCCACTCCTCCTTGCTTTTCAGGTCCAGGACATCCATCGGTTTCCTCCTTGGCTGGCGCGTTTTAAAGAGACAACAAAGGCCCTTCGGTACGGTTCCTATTCAACGTCAACGGCCTTACTTAATAACAAACAGTGTGCCAATGTGCACGAACACAAAGAAATCCAAATAAAATCAGATAGATAGGGAGAATCCGGGGTGGGAGGGAAGCATCTTTTGTATTGCAGTTTGCAACAAGGGGCGGGCCCGGGTGTTGCAATAACACAACATGCGGCTACGGGACCTAACCGGGTTCATCCGTCATTGTTCTCGGTAGGATCCGGTTCGTCGGAGCCAGAAAATCCCGGGTATAGTTTATCCGCACATTCCGGACAGATGCCGTGTGTGAACGACACGTCGGAATGTGAATGCATGTAAACTTCCACCTGTTGCCAGTAGCCCTTGTCGTCTCGTATCTTCTTGCAATTGGCACAAATGGGAAGCAAGCCGCTCAGTTTCTTTACCGCGGAAAGTGCCTCCTGAAGTTCGTAAATCAGGCTTTCTCTCTCCTTTGCAGCCCTCTTACTCTCGGTGATATCCATAAAGGTGACGATGATCTGTGAAAGGTTTTGTTGATCATCGAATACGGGTTCGGCATGGATAAAAACCCAAACGATATCTTCCGTTGCGGGCCGGTGGATACCCGCCGTCATATTTTTTACGGGCGCTTGCGTTGCTATGACCTGGTTGACGGGATATTCCTCTATGGGCAGCACGGTCCCGTCCTCGCGAAAAAACCGCCACTCGGGGTCAATATCGGTTTTCCCCAGCATTTGATCCTCGGATAGACCCAGCAGCCTTTCTGCGGTCGCGTTACTCATTCTTATACTCGTATCCGGTCCATGGACCATGATTGCCGCTTGAACCGTTTTTATCAGAGAGAGAAGTCGTCGCTCGCTCTTTCGCAGGGCCTCCTCAGCTTCTTTTCGATCCGTGATATCCCGGGCAATGGCTTGAATGGCATAGGGCTTGCCCTTTTGGTAGATCAGCGAGCCCTCTGTTTCCACCCATACGGTCCTGCCGTCCTTTGCTCTCAATTTATATTGGGAAATTCCTGAAGGCCTTCCTGTCTTTATTATTTCATCAAGCTCCTGAAGCGCTTTTGGAAGCTGGTTTTCGCTTAGCAGGGAGCCGAAGTTCAGGGAATGGATTTCCTCCCTGGTGAAACCAAGAAGATTCAACGCCGCGTCATTGGCATCGATAAAATTTCCTTCAAAGTCATGGATATGCACGCAGAAAAGGCTGCGGTTGAAAAGGGCTTCGTACCGGTCCCAGCCCTCTTCCTGGTTAAAGCTTTTTTCCTTGTCATGCGGTGGGTTTCTGGTCATGGGCAGCCTTCATTATTTTCTTTAAAGAGAGGCTGGCTAATAATAAAACAGTTACTGTGTGCAATAATAACATAATAAATCCATAAATTACAAAAATGTTAAGGGACGGCTGAGACCCCATGACTCTATGGGGGTGTGCCCCACAAGAGCACACGGAAATCTGGCTGGAAGCTCTACGTAAGAACTGCTTGCTTGAGGTGGGAGGCTTCTACCCGTCAGTCCAAGCCCTGCTCGAATTTGCGGCGGATGGTCTCCATCCGCTTCCGGTTCACTCCCATGTCCGAGTACCCGACACGCGATGCGGATCGGAACTGGATGAGCTTTCGGCTGTCGTCGAACTGGAACTCCACGTCATCCACGAACCGCCAGAGCTTGGACTTGAACTCCACGTGCATGTAGTCGCCGGTGTCCGCGAGGATTTTCGAGCGGGGCATGGAAAGAACGATACTCCGCATTCTCTCCCGGGCTTGATCCAGGGAGGTGCTGTACGGAATGGGTTCCATCCCGTGTTTTTCGTCATCGGCCTGGGAGGACACGCAGTTGGGAGACTGTGGGCAGGGAGCCAGCCGGCCCTGTTTCAACCCGAGGCCGGCCGGCGTTCCCGCTGAGCAAGAAGGTAAAACCATCATGATCAAGACGATTCCGATCAGAACCTTGTGCATGGGGGTTGTCAGTCGACCTCCAGCTTCCACTGCCAGTACTTGTCCGTCTTCTCTCTCATGTTTTTCACGTTCTTGTACGTATCCTGGATCGCCCAGTAGGCTTCCAGCCGGTCCAGGGGGGTGGACGCGGGCTCTTCCAGGATCTCGCCCCACATGCTGGCCGATTCCAGCTGCTTGCTCATCCAGGGCAGTTCCTTCTCCATGCACTCCACGCAGACAAAGCTGTATTTCCTCTTGGCCAGTTCGATCCGCTTCTGCACCAGCACGATGCTCTTCTGCATGGCGTCGATCATCTGGTAAGAATCCGCCTGCATCCGCAAGTGGGCCTTGGAGATCGGGGTGCTCACAAGGGCCGGGGTCTTTTTCTCGAGCTGGATGTCCACGGCCTGATCCTCGGTCGCCGCAGGGTACACGGCCTTGTCCGTCTCGCCGGCGAACGCCATGGGAGAAAAAGAGATAAGGGCCGCCAGTAACATGGTGATTAAGGTTCGAAGGTTCATTTTGTTTCCTCCTTGCGTACGAGTTCAGGTTATGACTCGCGGCAGGTTTATTACAGGATGAACGTGTGTCCGGGTGTCTGATCCATTTTCCGCTCTTCCTGTTCCCTTTTCACATCAACCTGTTCATCCTGTTTCGCTTGCTATCGATCTTCATGAGAGTGTTTTCTGCAAGGACCTTGCCATACACCCCTTTTCATCATACTTTTCTGATGCGGACTAGGCCCGGATGGCATCTTTTGTTTCCGTAATTCCCGTTCCCGTCACCCCCGGAGAGGATCCAGGAAACCGTTTTAAAAGCGTTTTTCCCTTCCCGGGAAAAACGGAAACAAAATTGGTCACCCCTCTGCCCGGAATCCTCCTTTTCCCTTGGAAATACGGAGATTTTTCGATTTTGTATTTCATTTGTTACCATTTTTTCCCTTTTTTTTCCAATTTTTTTCTCGCCTGCCGGAGGGAGGGAGAATCGCACAGGCCAGGTTGCCGACCTTTGTGTCTCTATGAAGGATTAGAATCGAACAGGCAGGGCCCAGCCTTGCGGATGCTCCATGTTTTTCTGTCATTCCGGGCTTGATCCGGAATCCAGGTTGTTTTTGGGGGAGGCCTCTTTCCTATTGAATTGACATTTTACATAGAAAGGGCAGGGGGCAACTTGCGTGGTGCCTTGGAGTCCGCTTGATTCGTTGCGGGTCAGGACGCGGGCATCCGGTCCCGATGGAAGGTTTGACCCAGGGAGACCATGAGCAGGCGCCGGATGAGGTCGTTTCGGTGACGGCAGATGACCAGCACCGAGATGATCTCCGAGAGCAGCTCCTTCTCCCGGCTCCCTTCGATAAAGAAGGTAATGCGGCGCTGGGCGAAGAGCATCATCCCCTCCTGAAACTGGATGCTCCGGTTGGCGTGCTTGAGGGTCCTCTCGTGAAGCGGCCGGGAATCTTCCCGCCCTTCCAGGATCGGGGTGATCCGCTCCAGGAAATCGCCGGACCGGCTGTCCAGGTTTCGCACCGCCATGACGGCCTCCCGGAACCGCTCCTCGTAGAGCAGGTGCAGCAGGGATTCCTCGGCGATCCTCTGCTCCTTCTCCGCAGCTTCCGGGTAAGGCAGACCCCCGCCGGTTTCCTGTACATGCGGTTGGTTCTGCTCAGTCGTTTGACGCGATTTCTGGACCATCATGGAACCCTCCAGCAAAGCTTTGGTCGTTTTCCAGGTTAGATGGCAAACGTACCGGAAAGGTTCACAAAAACCGTTGAAGAAGCGGATTTCTTCGCTCGGCGACCCCATCCCCTCTTCCGCAGCATTTTTCTTCCTTGACACAAAGTTCTGAACTTCAGTACATTGTTTTGTGTGTGATGTCCCTGTTCTCCGTTACACGTCGGCCGAAACGGGCTCCCCTTCTTCTCGAAACCACACAGCAAAGGAGTGTTCCATGAACGGATCCTGGAAAACCGTTGTGCGGCTGTCCGCCATGGGCCTGTTCATCCTGCTTTTCCAGCCGGGCACGGCCCTGGCCGAGGAACCGGTCCAGGACTGGGTGGTCCGGTTTCCAGTATATTCTTCCTGCTTCGAGCTGGCCCTGGGACCGGAGGGGAACCTCTACGTGCGCGGAGACGACATGAGCGTGATGAAATACGGCCCCAACGGGACCCGGCGCTGGAGGAGGAGTTATCAGGGTCCGGACGGCGGCTGGTGGTTTGATTCCGACCTGGCGGTGGACGGAGCCGGTAATGTCTATATCACCGGGTACGAGTCCGAGAGTTTTCCGGTGGACGAAAACGTGGTTACCGTCAAGTACGGCACGCACGGAACGCGCAAGTGGGTAGCCCGGTTCGAAGGCCCGTATCAGCGCTCGGACAAGCCCACCGCCGTGGTTGCTGACGGTGCGGGCAATGTGTACGTGGCCGGCACCGGCATGCGGGAAGGCACGAGCTATGACATTTTCACCCTGAAGTACGACGCGGACGGCAATGAGCTTTGGGCGGTGTGGTACGACGGGCCGGGGCATGCCAATGACCGGGCCCGGGGCCTGGTGGTGGATGATACGGGGAACATATATGTGACGGGCTACGGGTCCGCGGACAGCCAGGGGCAGGACCACGACATCACCACCATCAAGTATGATCCGGACGGCAATGAACTCTGGGTGGCCCGGCCCGCCATCTCGGCGTACTGGGACGAGGGGATCGATCTGGCCCTGGACGCCTCCGGGGATCTCCTGGTAACCGGATTCACCTCCCAGGGATCGAGCGGGTACCCCCGAAGCATATTGACGATCCGGTACGCCCCGGACGGAAGCGAACTCTGGCGGACGATCCACGACCCCCCGCCGGACAGCTCCAGCAGCCCGGTGGCGTTGGAGATCGATGCGTCCGGCAATGGAATCGTAACCGGGACGCTTGGCGCCGGGTTTCTCACCGTGAAGTACGGGCCCGATGGCGACCAGCTCTGGGAAGCCACGTACCTCGATCCCGACAGGGAAGTCAGTGCTCCCAACGGGGTCGTCTCAAACCCGGCCGGGGATGTGTATGTTACCGGAAGAAGCTACACGACCGAGCATGTGGGACCGGGCATCCACATCTACTACGGTCACTTTTCCACGATCAAGTACGACGCGGAGGGCAACGAGCTGTGGGTGGCCCGCTATGAGGATGAGGACACCCTGACCTATGAATACCCCTATGACCTTGCGCTGGATGAAGCGGGCGACCTGTATGTGCTGGGCCACAGCGGTCTGGCCATGCTGCCCGATGGTGATTGCGTGATCGTGAAATATAGTGAAGGCGCGCCGCCGGCCTGGGAAACCGCACCCGCCATGGCTGTTTCCATCCAAGAAGCAGACTACCGGGATCGCTCAATCGCAGTCGGCCTCCTCCTGTCACTGATCGCGGCGGCGGGCGCCATCGTGTTTCTTCGTGCCCGGGAAAAAGGGCGGGGGGAGTGAAGGCTCACAACCACGCGAACATTTTCCAGAAAACGTCCTTCCAGAGGCCCCTCCCGCAGATGATGCGGCATCGCTCCTCCGCATAGCTCCAGGCGGGGAAGGAGGGGTCCCCGTCATCCGGAACGATAAACGGGACGGTGCCGAACTGTTGGTAGGAGGCCAGCTGCAGCTCCGCCTTCATCCCGGGCCTGAGGAAATAGGTACCTGTCCCCAATTTCAGCGGATCCTTAGACCCCCCTGATCCTTAGACCCCCCTGATCCGGAATCTGGCCGGGGCGTGTGTTCCATGATTGCCTGATCAG
>CAYTRL010000242.1:0-8932 GCA_964439795.1 uncultured Thermodesulfobacteriota bacterium | reverse complement strand
CGCTCCCACTTGGCGATATTGTGACACACATCGTATACCAGCCGGGCCCGGAGGTGTTCCACCCCCTTTCCGAGCGCTTTCCCTATGGCCCGGGTGGCCAGGCACATGATCACCTGCCGGTTCACCCAGGCGTAGTTGGCTGCGCAGGCCATGGCCGCCAGGTACTCTTCCGCCTCCGGGGAATCCAGCGGCGCACAGGAGAGCTGACGGTCCGGAAGGTCGAACCCGTATTTGTGGGCCGTTTGGACCATGCGCTTCAGGAAATCATCGCACACCTGATAGCCGAAGCCACGGGACCCGGTGTGGATGAGCAGAGTCACCTGTCCGGCCTCCAGACCCAGCACCCCGGCGGCCCGTGCGTGGAACACCTGATCCACCACCCCCAGTTCGACAAAATGGTTTCCGGATCCCAGGGTCCCTACCTGGTCCCTTCCCCGGTGGACGGCCCGCGGACTCACCCGGTCCGGATCGGCCCCGCTCATGCACCCGCCGTCCTCGGTGTGTTCCAGATCCACTTCGCTTCCGAACCCCCGGTTCACCGCCCACCGGCTTCCCTGGGTACAGATCCCGTTCAGTTCCCGCTGGGACACCCGCTGGATGGCTCCGGAAGAGCCCACACCGCTGGGTACGTCCCGATAGATCTGCTGCATGATCTCCACGATCTTTCCACGGATATCCTCTTCAAACAACCCCGTGGCCACCAACCGCACACCGCAGTTGATGTCGTAGCCAACGCCCCCGGGGGAGATGACCCCGTCCTCACGTTTCGTGGCAGCGACCCCTCCTATGGGAAAACCGTAGCCCCAGTGGATGTCGGGCATGGCCAGGCTGTACCCGACGATTCCGGGCAAATGGGAAACATTGGCCACCTGGGTGAGGCTTCGATCCTCCGACCCTGCACGTATGACGCTCTCGTCACCGTAGATCCGTCCTGGAACCCGCATCTTTCCCTGGCGGGGCACCTCCCAGCGCCAGTCGTCCAGCCGGGTCAGGTTTGACCAACCGTTCGTCGATGTCATGGTTTTGTCCCCCCGGGAGGGCACGGCTTGTTCGGCACCTCCGGGCTCAGATACAGCGGGAGGGCTCTCCCGCAGGCCCCGCATCGATGATCGTCAAGGTTCATCTCAACGATCCGGAACCCATGCCTGCGGATCACACAGCGCCCGCAATCCGGGCAGAAGGTGTGCTCTCCATCGTCCCCCGGCGCGTTCCCCGTGTACACGAATGAGAGGCCTTCCTCCCGGCCGATCTCCCGGGCTCTCCGCAGCGCAGCGATCGGTGTCCGGTTTCTGTCGGTCATCCGGTACGTGGGATGGAAAGCGCTTATGTGCCAGGGGGTCTCCGGATCGATTTCTCGAAGGAAACCTGCCAGGTCCCGCAGTTCCTCTTCCTCGTCGTTCCATCCCGGGATCAGGAGGGTGGTCACTTCAAGCCAGATGCCCAGCCGCTTCATGAGACGCAAGGTATCCAGGACCGGCTGCAGCCGGGCCTTGCATACCTCACGGTAGAAACGGTCCCGGAACGATTTCAGGTCCACGTTGGCGGCGTGCAGCCAGGGCTGAAGTGCTTTCAGGGGCTCCTCCTGGATGTATCCGTTGGTTACGAACACGTTCTTTAACCCTGCATCGTCTGCCAGACGCGCCGTTTCGTACGCATATTCGTAGTACACCGTAGGCTCCGTGTAGGTATAGGAAATACTGCTGCAACGCTCCTTCAGTGCACGGGAAACCACCTGCGCCGGCGGGAGCCGTTCTCCGGCGATCAGGCCCCGGTCCGCGGGCATCTGGGAAATGTCGGCGTTTTGACAGTGACTGCATGCAAGATTGCATCCCACGGTGGCAATGGAAAACGACCGTGTGCCTGGTTGAAAATGGAACAGAGGCTTCTTCTCGATGGGATCCGCGTTCGCAGCAACGGCCTTCTCGTACACCAGGCTGGTGAGCGTGCCCCCCTGGTTCTTCCTCACCCCGCACAACCCTGTCCCATCCTCCCGCACACGGCATCCGTGGGGGCAGAGTTCACATGTGACCTCCCCGCTGGAATCGGATCGATAAAACATGGCTTCCTTCATGGTGAACTCCTGGACGGGATACCGCGGACCTGGCTTCGGTGGGAGACAATCGTAGCACATCACCATGCCGGGAGGCATCGTTTTTTGTCAACGGAAAATGTGACCAGCGGGGACAGCTTCGGTGCAGATCGTTATTTCAGGCAGGGGAATGCTCCGAGGATCTAACCGTGATCCTTGGTTTTCAGGGGCAGTTCTTGTCCTGGGGGCAGGGCAACGGAGTATTCTGGTTTCTCCCGGATCTTGCTTTCCAGGATGATCAGGCATTTCGAGCAGATACCATGGCTGACCGGTTCTTCACGGTCTCCAACCGCACGGCTTCCCTGCATGTTTTGACTGATTACGCGCTTGCAGTGGGAACATATGGTAATCACGGCAACAATCCGATCCAATCTAGGGGATGAACATAATTTATTGAACTTTTTCCGGTTCGATGATCATGGCCGGGTCCTTTTCCCTCCGGTCTACGAAAAACAAGAGCAATTTTTATACCACAGGGGAATATCCATCCGAAACCCGCATCGGGGAAGGAATATCTCTTTAAATATAATGATGAAAAATCCCCGGAGGGCACAGGGAGACCCCCCTTCCGTCCCTGATCGGGTTGGTTGCACCCATCTGTTAGGAAATTCCTTTCCATTTTCGTCCAACAATTTACCCAGCAAGCACAGGGATGATCAGGATATCCGGTTCAGGATGAGTCCCAGCAGTTCGTGCCCCTGCATGATCCTTATCCCCGATTTTTCGGCTTCCCGTTCATGGTAACCGCGTGCCGCGCATCTACCTTGATCGAGTTGCGGCGCCACGGGAAGGGTGGAGGGTTCGCAGTGGAGCAGGAACGGTATCGGCTGGTCGCTGTGGGTACGTGTTCGCAGGGGGGTGGCGTGGTCAGGCAGGATCAAGAGACGATGTTTCAGTCCCTTCCGCTGCAACCCTTTCCGGAGAACGCCGATGACTTCGTGATCGAACCGTTCTATGGAACGTATTTTTTCTTCAAGATCACCCCGATGGGCGGCTTCGTCCGGGGATTCCACGTGGAGGAAGACCAGGTCGTGATCGCGGAGAGCATTCAAGGCTGCGAGCGCTTTCCCCTGGAAATTGGTATCGATATCCCCGGTGGCCCCCGGAACCTGAATGGCGTCCATGCCGGCGCACCGTCCGAGGCCCTTGATCAAATCTACGGCGCAGACGGTGGCCCCCCGGATCTGGAAACGTTCGTACAAGCTGGGCATGACGGAAGCGGTGCCCTGTCCCCAGAACCATATGGCGTTCGGGCCCGATCCTGCGGAGGATTCATCAGAGGTGTCCGCAGGAACTGCAAGCAGGTCCGCCGCTTTTTCCATGAGACGGTTCAATTCTTCGCTTCCGTTTCCTCGGGGCAGATGCGCAGAGACAGGAAGACCTGAGATGTCATGGGGCGGGGTCGTTTCCAGGCCCCGAAACCGTTCTTCCCCGTTCTTCCACAGGAACAGGTGCCGGTACGCGACCCCGGTGTGAAAGGTTCGATCCGGAGTTTCGAACCGCTCGTTCAACCGACGTACGACCCGGCTTGCCCGTTCCGTTGTGATGCCGTCGCCGCTGTAATCCGCCATGACCTGTCCATCCTCTTTTCTTTGCAGGGTGACCAGGTTGCATCGGAACGCCAGGTCCCGTTCCCCCATGGTGATTCCCATGCTGGCCGCTTCCAGCGGCGCACGGCCTGTGTAGTACTGCGCGGGGTCGTATCCCATCAGGGACATGTTCGCGATGTCGCTCCCGGGAGGCATTCCTTCCGGTACGGATCGGAGCAGGCCTACGATCCCGCTTCGTGCCAGCGCATCCATGTTCGGTGTTCCGGCCGACTCGAGGGGGGTCTTTCCGCCGAGGGAGGCGACGGGTTCGTCGGCCATCCCGTCCCCCACGACGATCAGTGTTTTGACTTCGTCCAGGTTCATCCTCATCCGGCGGCCTGACTCTTCATGTAAAGGTTCTCCAGCAGATGGAACGATTGGAATCAATGTCTTATGTAATACTTGATCTATTGCGGCTTAACAATCTATTATTTCAGTATAATATGATCTAGATTACTTTGGCAAGAATGTCATGAGAACCTCTTGATTCTAGTCGTTCTCATGCGATCGGAACAGGATGCATCCGTTCGTGCCGCCGAACCCGAACGAATTGGACATGGCTATGGACGCGGGCATTTCGCGGCTTTGGTTGGGGACATAGTCCAGGTCACATTCCGGGTCCGGTGTCTGGTAATTGATGGTGGGAGGAAGGATCCCCGTTTGAAGCGTCATCAGCGAATAGATCGCCTCGACAGCCCCGGCAGCTCCCAGGAGATGGCCTGTCATTGATTTTGTGGAACTGACAGCCAGACGGCGTGCGCGGTCGCCGAACACCTTTTTGATGGCCAGCGTCTCGGCGAGATCACCGTAGGGCGTGCTGGTGCCGTGGGCGTTGATGTAGTCCACGGAATCGGGGTCCACGCACGCATCACGCATACAGGCACGCATACACTCCGCCGCCCCCTCCCCTTCCGGGCATGGAGCGGCGATATGATAGGCGTCACCGTTTTCAGCGTATCCGATGATCTCCCCTTGAATCCGCGCCCCCCGCTGCATGGCGGCTTCCCGTTCCTCCAGCACCAGGACACCCGCCCCTTCCCCGATCACGAACCCGTCCCTCTCTTTTTCGAAGGGGCGGCTCGCCCCTTCCGGGTCGTGGTTCCGCCGGGAAAGCGCACGCATGCCGCAGAACCCGGCGATCCCCATCCGGGTCACGCATGCCTCGCTCCCGCCTGCAAGCACGGTGTCCGCATACCCGTTCTGGATCAGGCGGTATCCGTGTCCCAGGCTGTGGGTGCCCGCGCTGCAGGCGGTCACGATGCAGAGGTTTGGACCCTTGATGCCGTGCTGGATCGCGACCCTGCCGGGGGCGAGGTTCGCAATGATGTTGGGGACGAAAAAGGGAGACATGCGGTCCGGCCCCTTTTGGTTAAAAACGTCGTATCCCTTCTCGATCGTCTGCAGCCCCCCCATGCCCGAACCGATGAGCACCCCCACACGATACTCGTTCTCCTCATTGATGACGAAGCCCGAATCATCCAGGGCCAGCGCACTGGCCGCCAGCGCAAACTGGATGAACGGATCCGTGGACTTCACATCCTTCTTTTCCATGAATTGCAGGGGATCGAAGCCGGTCACGACCCCGGCCATCTGCGCAGGGAGGTCCGAGACATCGAACCGCTCCACCCGGTGGATGCCGGTTCGGCCTTCACGGATCATCTTCCAGTTCTGCTCCACACCCACACCCAACGGTGTGAGGAGCCCCAACCCCGTAACAACCACTCGCCGCCTGTTCACTTCGTCCCCCTGAGACTTCAATGGGAGAGAGGCCGGTCCTGATCCCTTTCAGGAAAGATGAAACAGGGTCCGGGCCTCCTCCGGCGTGGCCGGTTCACGGTCGGCGATCCGAACGATCTCCACCGCTTTCTCCACCAGTACATGGTTGCCGGACGCCAGGGTCTTGCCGGTCACGTAAAGGTTGTCCTCCAGCCCTACGCGGATGTGTCCGCCGTTGACCACGGCCATGAAGTTGCTTCGAAAGCTGTCCAGTCCCACCCCGCAGACGCTCCAGGAGGAACCCGGGGGGATGAGGTGGAGAAAATGAGCGAACGTCATCGGCGTCAACCGCACGCCCCCGGCCACGCCGAACACGAACTGAAAGTGCAGGGGTTCGTCGAAGATCCCCTGTTTCTGAAGCAGCATCACATTGTCCACGTGGCCCATGCAGTACACTTCCATCTCGGGCTTGGTGCCGGCCTTTTTCATCTCCTCGTTGAACGTCCTCATCATCGCGAAGGTGTTCTCGAAGGTGATCTCCATGAGGACATCTCCGGTGTTCCGGTTGGCGATGGCGAAGTTCATCGTCCCGGTGTTAAAGGAGGCGATATCCGGCTTGAAGTTCTGCACCACGCTGATCCTCTGTTCCGGTGTCTTTCCCATGCCCACAGCCGTGCTCAGGTTGATGAGTACGGGGCATCGGGCCCGGATCCCTTCCACGATGGGGCCGAGGATCTCCGGGTCCTCCGTGGGCATCCCCTCCTCGGTCCGGCCGTGAATATGAACCACGGCGGCACCCGCCTCGTAGGAACGGACCGCTTCCTCGATGCATTCGATTACACCGTAGGGTACGGCGGGGTTGTTCTGCTTGAACGTTCCTGCGCCGGCAAGCGCGGCGGTGATCACGCATTTGTTTTCCAGCCCCATGGTCATCCCTCCTTCCAGGTTGGATCGTTCTTCTCCTGCCCGTTTCCGATCGGATCCTTCGCGCACAAGACCGTGGGGCGGGAGGAACAGAATCCCCTTCTGCCCACGTCTTGCCCACGTCTGTTTTCCTGCCGTCAGGGCGCCGCTTCCGGCCGCTGGCAAACCCGCGCCGGCCGGGTGGATGTGCTCCAAGTAGTAGTTGGGCCGTGTTTTTTTGTCAAGTGGGCAAGCGGCCTTTCACGGCGGTTCCCGTCCCTGCAGACGGTCATCCAGGTTTTGCAGCCACCCGTTGAGCTTCTGGAACGGTGAATCGAACCGGGTGTTCAGGTTCTTGAACGGTATCAGTTCCACCTGCAGATCCTTCGGGGGTCCCTTAACCTCGTAGTGAAAGACCACGAACGTTCCGTCAGGACCGCTGATGACCTTCCCCACCAACGGAAGAAAATCCAACACCTGGTCCAGTTGTTCCATGGGTCGGAGGGTCACCTCCGCGTCCACCCGGTCCTGAAGGATGTCGTAGCTGCCCTTGAAGGCAACAAGGGCGATGGAGGTGTCCATGAGCAGATCGTCGGTGAATACCTTCCCTTTCTGCAGGCGGAACGCTCCCTTGATCTGCCTGCAAGGCACCCCCCGGGCATACAGATCGCTGAGTCGCACCCGGGTCCACTGCGTGAAATTGATCAGGGTGAGGGTCTTGCTCAACAGGTCGTACCGCTTGATCGTGCACCCGTCGCTGTAAAGGGAAAAGGCTCCGCTGAGTTCCTTCCACCCGGATCCGGACGGCCGCATATTTCCAAGCAGGGAACCCTCCACGGAAGCCGTACCCTGGATGAAATCCGGAGACAAGGAAAACCAGCGGCAGTACGTTTCGGTCCGGATTTTGCTCAGGCCGAACAAAAGCGAGAACGGAAGCTGCGGATCCTGCAGGTCGGCTTCCCCCTGGACAATCACGCTGCCCCCCTCGCTGTTTCCATGCAAATAGTCAAGGGAAAGCTTTTCGGAGGTCAGGCCCCCCTGGGCCACTGCGTTGGACAGGACAACCTCCCGGTAGTGCACCTGCTGGCATTTCACACCTATACGGAGGTCCCATCCGTCCCCGATTTTATCCTCCCGGGGGCGAAATCTGTCCAGGATCTCTTCCTTGATCATGATCTCCCAGGGTTCTTTTTCTTTTTTTTCATGAAGCAGGCGGTCCAGGTCCAGGAGCGGAGACTGGATGTCGATCCGGCCCTTCAGAGGGTTCAAGGAATGCCAGTGCCCCTTTCCCTGCAGTTCGTTTTCCTGCAAGAGAACGCGAAGGGAACGGATCGTCAGAGAATGATCGGTTCCGTCCATCCCCACTTGCAGGTCCCGGGCCGGGAGTCGGTAGGAGCCGGCCATGATCTCCAGGTCGTCTCCATGCAGATCCGCCTTCCAGCCCATGATGCCCTCCTGCCACCCCACACTTCCGTGAACTTCCAGCGTGCCCCGGGCCTGTTCTCCGGCCCCCAGCAATGCGGCCAGATCTCCCGCCTGAAACGCGGGGCTGTCAAACAGGAGCTCTCCCGTGGCCCCGACCTCCTCCCCTCCGAAGCGGACGCTTCCGGTCAGGCTGACCGGAGAGTGATCGGCGATCAGGTTCATTTCCAGGGAAGGGAGAGAAGATTCGGTAAAAGAGAGCCGGCCGTTCAGCCCGCTGAGGAACACCCCCGGGGGACGGCACGTGGCGTGCACATCTTCCAGGACCGCCTCCCCCTGCACCTTGATCTTCTCATCCAACCCCCGCCCATACCTATAATCGAGTCGGATCTGCAGCTTCCCCTCCCCGTCAGGCTCCTCCAGACTCCGCGCGATCCGCCGGATGGACTCCGGGAAGATTCCGTGATCCAACTCCTGGAAGGTCTCGGGGATGTACAGTCGTGCCCCGGCCCGGATAGACAGGTGGCTGACGGGCTGGTGGAGGTTTCGGATCTGACCGTTAATGTCCGGGATCCTCATCCGTCCATAGCTGGCGTGGAACTTTCGAAAGAACAAGGTTCCACGGACCACTTCCAGCGTCCCGTCGACGGAATGAAACGGAAGGTACGGTTCGCTCACGGGCAGGAGTACATTGCAGTTTCGGAACCGGAGCCAGAGGAAGAGCGTATCTTCCCCCTCCGGCGTTTCCATACGGGAAAAATCTTCCGGAGCCCCTTTCAGACGCGCACGGGCGTCCACGCGTCCGCCGCGGACCATGGAGGTGAGAAAGCGCCAGGTGTCCCCCTTCAAAAGCCCCAGCGGCATGTATGACTTTGCTTCCACCAGGGGGAGGTCCTCTCCGATCAGTTCTATATCCAGATGGGACAATTTCCCCTCGTGAAACGTAAAGGTCCCATCCCAAAGGATCGGCATTTTTCCCAGCTCGATCCGGCTTTCATAGAAAACGACCCCGTCCCGGGCCGCCTCGAAGGACGCCTGAAGCACCGCACGTTTTGGAGAAAAGGCACTCGGATGGATCCTGGTAACGGAAACGTACGGATGGTCCAGAACGAGTTCCAACCGCCCCTTGCCGGGAAGAAGCAACGAACCCTCGTAGTACATTTGGGGGGGGGGGGGGGGGGGGGGGGGGGGGGGGGGGGGGGGGGGGGGGGGG
>CAYTRL010000241.1:0-8940 GCA_964439795.1 uncultured Thermodesulfobacteriota bacterium | reverse complement strand
CGTCAGCAGGTACCCACGGGGGATATTTTACCCACACGATATCCTGAAGACCCTACAATGAAAGTCGAGGGGATCCCTCTCGATGGCGTCGGCCTCCAATCCCATTTTGTCGTTGAATCATCAGAGCTGTTTGGGCAAATTCCACCGCGGGATGAAATAATCGAAAACATGGAACGTTTCGCATCGCTAGGTGTGGAAACCCCGATCACGGAAGCGGACTTTTCAATTCGCAACACGGAGGTCTCCTCATCGACGCTAGAACAACAGGCAGAGGACTATCGCGACTTGATCCAGGCTTGTCTCGCGGTGGAGACATGCACTGCATTTCTCACCTGGGGAGTGGGGGATAAGGATTCTTGGATCAACGATTTCTTTCCAGAATGGGGAACTCCACTCCTATTCGACTTGGAGTACAATCCGAAGCCGGCGTATTTCGCAATCAAGGAAGAGTTGTCTCTGGACTCTATCCGTTAGTCGTGGTGGAACATGAATCCATGCATTCCACTGGACCATAATAATCGAGACGGTTTTCGAGATCGGTAGTTTCAGGGGAAAATGATTACCATGAATATTCCTCACATCCAACCTAAAATTATTCTGTCTGCATTTACCATTTTCATGCTAATAGCCTGTGGCGATAGCCATACTGCCCCGAAGGAATTTGACCCGGTTGTCCCCTAAGAGGGACGGTTTTATGCCCTGGGGCCAACAACGCCTGTGAAAATGACCCCTGAACAGACGGGTGTTGTGGAGGTCTATTTTGATTTGCTGCCGACTTCAATGCGGTTTAACGCGCCAGCATTTCCATGCTTGGTTACGGAAAATGACATCCAATACAGTATTCATTTTTTTACTAGGCACTTAGAAATGTGAACTGCCCTGAGTATAATTCGCATCAGCCAAAAGAGAAGTCATAGAACTTACATCATGACCAACAGTCTTGTCAGTCATCTACGAAATAGTGAACAATACCGGGCCATACGACGTATTCACGATGGACACGTCGAAACGTGGAGAATATGTTGAAGATGTATGTGCATTCCTCCACATTGAAAGACGAACAATGACGGAGTCGTAACGGTACAACTCGGCGCTCTATGTTCGGAAGATGACAAATCTTTGGTGTGCCACGAGAGAGATCCCGTCGAAAAACAATGGTTTCACCTGCTCAGTTCTTGCTGCCGGGGATCGGGGCCCCGGAATCGCGTTCCTTGACGGCCTGCTTGAAACCCACTTCCTCGGCGCGTTTCTTGAACCAGACGCCCTCCGGGCTGTGCCGCGTGATGCCGTCGAACAGGGTGGCGATCATCTGCGTATTGGCCATGCCCATGTTCTCATAGGCCTGGTTGACCATCATTTTCATCATCATGAGCTGGTTCTTGGGCACCCCCTTGATCCGGTCCACCAGCTTTCCGATCTCCTGATCCAGTGTTTCCATGGGGGCCGCCCGGTAGATCAAACCCATATTTTCCGCCTCCCGGCCGGTGACCAGGTCGCCGGTGAACAGCATCCGCTTGGCCTGCTCCGCTCCCAGGCGGTACACCCACATGGCCGTGGTAGGACAGCCCCAGACACGGGCCGGAGGATACCCGATACGCGCATCCTCGTTCATGAAAATGATGTCGCAGCACAGGGCGATGTCGCTGCCGCCGGCCACCGCGTGGCCGTGGACCCGGCCGATGACCGGTTTATTGCAGTGCCAGATGGACATGAACTGCCGGGTGCAGTGGCTCATGAATCCGTAATCGATCATGGGGTCCCAGGGCATGTCCTGGATCCCGGGGTTGTTGCCTGGCTTCTCCGCGAACTCCTTCAGGTCATAGCCGCCGCAGAACCCGGCGCCGGCACCCGTGAGGATTACAACGTGCACCGCATCATCCCGGCCGGCGTGTGTGAAGGCTGCCGCAATGTCGTCGGGCATGGTGGCGCTGATCGCGTTGAAGCGTTCGGGTCGGTTCAGGGTGATGGTCGCGACCCGGTCCTTTGCCTCGTACAGAACGGTTCCAAAATCCATGGCCTTTCTTCTCCTTTCCTGCATTCACCCCATTGCATTGAAATGCGATCGTCCAAACCCCGGCGGCTTTCCGCACCCCCTTCACGGCAGGGGCATGGCGTGTCCGCGCCGGTCACATCCAGTTCACGGTGGGTTCGAAGAGCAGTTTCCAGCCCACGGGATGGAAGGTTCCCCCGTGACGGTCTTCGTCCTGGTCCCGGACCGTGAAGTGAAGATGGAGGATGCCGGCGTCCTGCACCGGAACTGTTTCCGCGGATACGTCGGACACGTGCACGCCAGCGGGCGGATCGAACACCACCTCGCGAAAGGAGAACTGCTCCGGAACATAAAAAGCCAGATGAAAGGAGAAGGGCGCCAGGTCGGAACCCGTGGCCCCCTCCTGGACACCTTGCAGGCACTGTTCTTCTTCGTCCCATGCCAGGTCCCGGATCACCCGTATGCCGCCCAGGAGGTGGCGGTTCGTTCCGAGAAACAGGGGGCGGTCCTGTTTTTCCCTCAGGGCCACGGATCGAGCACTGTGGGTGGGGACCATGAGGCGGACGGTTTCATGGAACTCACCCAGGAAGCGGCCGCTCCAGAATTCATATCCCAGGTACGTCCTGGAGGGGTCCAGCCCTAGCGAACGGATGGAGACCTCCAGGTCCCGATCCGCATCGGCCATTTCCCGGTAGGGGGACGTTGTCAGGTCCAGGTTCCGGCCCCAGTTGAAGAACCCCACCGTGTGGTAGGGTTCCGGAAAGTCTGGAACCGGCAGGCTCCAGATCTCGGCGAACTCTCTCCGGAAGAGGTCCAGCGGCCTGCCGGAGGGCCCGTAGTTGGGCAGGATAGCCCGGGTGGCGGCCACGGCATCGGGTTCCATGTCCACCAGCCGCTCCCCCAGTTTGATGACCCCTCCGGAATAGGAGACAAGCTGGCACAGGGCGCGTGACTCCTCCAGGGTCAGGGGAGGATATTGCGGGTCCGGGTAGGAGCGGAAAAACAGCAGGTCCGGATGGTTGACCCAGATGCGTTCATGCATGAAGTACCGGCGCTGGATCGTGCGAACCGACGGTTTGATGCCCTGGTTTTCGATCTGATTCATCCACTCGAGGGAACCCTCGTACAACCCGTCCCACACAGGCATGGTGTCCAGCTCGAAACGGTTGGAATCCACGACGCCGTAGTGGGGACCCATGATCGAGACGCCCAGGTAAAAGATATCCGGCCCCAGGGTCTCCCGGACGATCCGGTTGGCTTCCCGAAACCCGCTGACGCGCGTCCTGTTCTTCTGGAACCCATCCTCGGACAGCAGGAAATAGTACCCGAAGTCGAGCTTGATCCACTCGCTTCCCCAGTCCTTGAGCTTCTGCATCAGGCCGGCGAGCCATCCCTGCACCTCCGGATGGGTCAGATCCAGCAGCTCCCAGTTTTCCGGGGCCATCAGGGATCCGATCAGGTTCTTCTCGACGAACCAGTCCGGGTGGTCCGCCCGCAGCCGGGAATGAACATCCGCCACGTACGGGCTGATCCACAGGCCGGTATGGAACCCGCGCTCCCTGGCCTGCTCCATGATCCACGCTACCCCGTTCTGACTGCCGTGATCCGGAAAGCGCGAACGGTTTACCTCCCAGTCCCCCTCCAGGCCGGCCCATCCGCAGTCCATGAGAAAATAGTTCATCCCCCATTTCCGCAGGTTCCGGTCCATGAACTCCAGGTTGTTCATGATGATCGATTCGTCGATGTTGCAGCCGTAGCCGCCTGAGGACGATGAACCGCTCCACGAGTTCCAGCTGCTGGGAATGCCGATCTCCGGATGGCGCTCGGTCCATAGTTCGATCCCCTGCCAGGCCTTGACGGCGTCCGCGTACTTCTCCAGGGCTTCGAACGTGTTCTCGGAGGAGAAGTCCAGGTAATAGCGTTCCGTGTCGAGCCTGTCTCCCGGTGCGAGAGAAAGGGGGGGATCGAACTGGTTGGCCGGCTCCACGGACAGGGTGAAGCCCTCGGAGGCGGCGGGGTGAGTAGCAAAGAGGGGGGTGCCTTTTTCGTAGCTGAGGCAGCCGAAGACCAGGTTGTCCGCTGAAGAGAGATCGTGGACCGCGATGCTCCAGTTGGAAAGGGCCGCACTCGTTCCCGGGACCAGGCGGCAGAAGAAGTCCAGGAAGGTGGCGAACCCGTTCTCCAGAATTCTCAGCGAGGAGGCATCGTTCCCAATCCGGAGCCCGCCGGGGCCTTCCACACCCGCCGAGGCGGGGAGGATGGCGCCGATCTCGAAGTTTTGTTCGCTCCGGTTCAGCACGGACACGGCGAACAGGATCTGCCTGGAACCGGACAGCAGCGTGAAGCTCTGTTCGAGATCCGGCTGCCCCTCGATCCCCATGAGGGAGATGACGACCTTTCTTCCGTCACCCAGGGGGGTCTGAACGTCCTCCGCATGCCACATGGCCTTGTATGGATCCGTGCTCCTGCAGACGGTATGGAGTTGGAACCGGTGTGATCGAACTTCCAGGTGAGCTGTTTCCAGGACCGGCGGTTCGCCCTGCTTTCCCGAGGAAAACCGCCGGGTAAGAAGATCATAGGCGACCCAGACCTTTCCGTTGCTGATCCGAAGTGCATCGCCCTCCTGCACCACCGTCACCGCACCGTGGGCAGGGGAGGGGGGGGCCGGATCTTTCCCTTCCTCCCCGGTTCCCGTGCATTGAAGCAGTGCCGTGGGAAGGACGAGCACAAAAAGAATCAAGAAATAGAATGTTCTGATCATCGGTGCTTCCCTTGCCGCCATCCTGTTCCGGAACGGGTTCAATGGGCAAAATTGTATAGGAAAGAATCGAGAACTTAAAGAACGCAGCTTTTCGTTATGAGCTGTAAAAGTATTTGCCCTTGGTCCCGATCTATGAATTTCTCTCTGTGCGTAGTACCCTTTCTGTCTCCATGGAAGAAAAGAGGCGATCCTTTGCCGTTGAAATCGTTCGCGGCTCTGTCAGGAAGGAGGGCGAAATGGAAAACCTGCGGGAAACCGTTCTGGATCAGGTCATGCTGGCCGGGGCCTGCGCAGTGGGCATCGCGACCGTGGAGACCCTGGCCGGCGGCCCCGAGTCCACGGACCTGAACCGGCTTCTTCCCGGGGCCAGGTCGGCCGTATGCTTTGCTCAGGCCCTGGAACCGGAAGCCCTGGACCGCTTTCTCTCAAAAAAGAGCCGTCGTGATCATGAACGGAACAACATCGACGTCAACAACCTGGCCAGCGGGGGCGCCCTGAACCTGGCCGGATATCTGGAAATGAAGGGACACCGCTCTGTTCCCGTGGTGGCGAACAACTATTACCGCACGGATACGCCGGGCGGCCCCCTGGACATGATGCCGGATCTTTCCCTGCGCTATCTGGCTGTCCGTTCCGGGGTCGGGTACTTCGGCCTGTCCGGAAACATCATCACACCCCGGGAGGGCGCGGCCGTCATCCTCGGCGCCATGGTGACCACGGCCGACCTGGAGCCTACCGATCCGCTCCCCCCCGAGGAGAACTATTGTGATGAATGCGGACTCTGCATGGCCTCCTGCGCGTCGGGCCTGATGGACCGGAAAGAGAAACAGACCGTCACCCTGGGCGGGGTCGATTTTCAATACTCAAGGCGCAAGAGCTACCTTCGCTGCGAATACGTGTGCGGCGGGTTCACCGGGCTGCACCCGTCCGGCAAGTGGTCCACCTGGTCACCGGGACGGTTTCCCATCCCGGAAAAGGATGAGGAGTTCCTCCCCACCCTGATGAACAGCCTGTCCCTTTACAGCCAATGGCCCGACATGGGAGGGGGATACTATCATGTGCTCGCTCCCAACAAGATGTTCCTGACCTGCGGCAACTGCCAGCTGGTCTGTCATCCCGAGAAGGACGAGAGGAAGCGCAGGTACAAGCTCCTGACCGAAAGCGGTGTGGTTGTCCAGAACCCGGACGGTTCTCTCCGGGCCGTAACCCCGGAGGAGGCCCGACAGAGCATGAAAGGGCTGCCGCCGGAGCACAGAGCCTTGTACGAGACGGAGTGAGGAACCCTGCGAGTGACCCCAGAACAGAGGCGAGCCATGACTGAGGAAACGATCCGCGACGCAGCCCGGTACGCTTATGAGGGGATCAAAAAGGTTTGCGTCGAGGTGGGGCCGGGGATCCCCTGCAGCCCGCAGGAGAGGGCCCGCGCCATGATCATCAAGGAGGAGATGGCGAAGACCCTGGGGGGAGATGCGGTGACGGCGGAGGAGTTCACCTGCGCGCCCCACGGGTTTCTGGGGTGGTTCAAGGGCGGCGTGGGGTTGATGTTGATCTCGCTCGTATGCCACTACTTCGCGACGCAACAGTCCGGCGCCGCAGCGCTGGTTCTCTCTCTGGCGGCCTTTGCCCTCGCGGCTCTGATTCTGATCATCGCAACGATGGAGTTCGTCTACTGCCGCGAGTTCATCGATTTTCTACTCCCCAGGAGACCCTCGCTCAACGTGGTGGGCACGATCAAGCCCAAAGAGGATCAAGAGGTCAGGAAGGTTCTGATCTTCGGCGGCCACCACGACAGCGCCTACCAGTTCACCTGGGCCAGGTACCTCAAGCACGGCTACTATGTCGCCGTCGGTATCATCCTCTGGGGTGTAGTGGCTGTCGCCGTCAAGACCGGCATCTATCTCGTCGGCATCGCCCTGGATCTGCCGGGCTGGGTCAGCTACGGCAGCGTAGGCAAGACGGCACTGTTGATGCCCATAGGCCCGGCCGCGTTCTTCGCCTATTTTTTTCTGGGCACGGGCAAAAACGGGGGCCAGGTTCCCGGCGCGGCCGATAACCTGTCGGGAAGCATGCTGTCGGTGGCGGTCGGCAGGATTTTATCAAGGCATCCCGAGCTGATCCCCGACAATACCGAAATTCGATTGATATCTTTCGGATGCGAAGAAGCGGGAATGAGGGGGGCACGTCGCTATGTGGAGAGGCATCTCGAAGAGCTCAAACAAACGGATGCCATGTTGTTCAACATCGAAACCGTGATGGATACCACGGTCAACATCATGAAATCGGACTGCAACGGCCTGTGCAGGAACGACCCCGAGATGGTCAAGAGCCTCGTGGACGCGGCCAAACAGGCCGGAGTACGGTATCGCGTCAGACCCTGGCCTTTCGGCGGCGCCGGGTCGGACACCTACCCGTTCAGCGAGGCCGGAATCAAGGCGGCCTGCATCCTGCCGGTCCGCTACCCGCAACAGGTGATCCGGTTCTACCACCAACCCTCGGACAACTACGATATCCTGACCCTGGAGCCTTTCGAGACTGCATTGAAGCTTGCGGTGGAATGGACCCGGATGCGCAAGGTGCCTTCGAACACCTTGTCATAAATAGGGGCACGAATTCGAAGCCGCTCTCTTGTGGAGATTGCGAGCGGAGCGAAGCAACCCCCCGGTACGAACCATGTGAATTCTCTCTACCGCGGGTTTTCCCGCCTCCACGCTTCGTAATCGAAGAGCACGATTCCGATCCCGTATCCAGGGGATGCCGGCGCTGATTCCGATGCACTTGCCGTTGTCATCAGCACACGTTTTCCGTTTTCCGAGAACACCGGTTCATGTACATACACGTGCTTGTCATAGTCCCGCTCGAAAAAGGTGACCTGTTCGAGCTTTTTTTGAGCGTCCGTTTCCTGGAAGTGATAGAGGTAGAGTTCAACAAAATCGAAGCCGAACGAGAGAAAGAGATGGTTGTCGATTTCCACGAAAGAAGAACGGTAATCCGGATGTACGCCCTCCCATTCATGATAAACGTTGGGATCCTCCGGGATACGGCGAAACCCCTTTGTTTTTCTGTCAATGACCAGAAGGCCGCTGATGTTTTCAAAAGGACCGTAGGCACTCACCAGAAGCTCTTCATCCCTCTTCCCCAGGAAATTCTGTGTCTCCAGGCTGACGGGACCCGCCTGCCACTTATCCAGCAGTTCTTCCTTCTGCAAAAGGTTGGGAACCCCCTGCTCATCGTATTCAAGCAAGGCCGTCCAGACCTTGGACCGGCCCGTAACATACAGTAGAGCCGTTTCGATGAGGTTGTCCCCGAAAAACGGAACATCCGTGTCGGCCCAGGCAATCCGGTTGGATTCCCTGGAGACCGCGATCCCCTCCCAGGCGTGGACCCCGAGGGGAACGGGGGGGCCATCGTAGGGTTTCTTGAGTACCCAGAGATCTCCTGTAAACTGGCCCACGCTGTAGTGTGAAAGCGGATCTTCGGGGGGTTGAGGTCCTTCGGAGGGGCCAAGAAGAAGGAGGTCCCCGTTTTTGAGCTTGTGGGCCCGCGTATACCCGGCATGGGAGAAATGACCCGTGAGGTTCGTGATTTCCCTGGACGCGATGTCCATCATGTACACATGGCCGATCTGGTTGCCCAGGAAGACAAAGTGGGAGTCGTCGATCCACTCCGGCTTGGTGCCCCAGTTGATCAGGACCTGGAAATGATCCGGCCAGTCAAAACCGCAGATATCGGTGCGACCGGCCTGTTCGTGGTGATCCAGGTTGTGGGGGCTGCCGCAATCCGCTTGTACCTGTGAAGCCGGGGGTACGGGCGGTGTGGGAGAATCACAGGCGGAGAGGGCAAGAGCCAGGAACACGGACAACATGAATCGACGGAATAGACTCAGATGCATGCGAGAGAGCCTCCTTGGGTAAGGCCATCTTCCCATCCCCGGCGGATTTCAGCAAACTTCCGCCCTCCATTCCAATAGAAACAAGATGCCCCTTGAATTCGCCATGCCGGATCTTTGGGCCCGAAAAAATATAAAGCCTCCGGCAACCAAACGGTCACCGGAGGCTTTTCATGTTTCCTGCAGGTTTATGAAAACTGTAGCCGGAGTCCGTTCTCCCTGCTCAGTCCTCCAGGTAGATCTTGGTGTAGCGCTCCATCTCCTTGGTGGGCTTCCACCACCGCTTCACGTCCAGGTCGTCGC
>CAYTRL010000240.1:0-8974 GCA_964439795.1 uncultured Thermodesulfobacteriota bacterium | reverse complement strand
GTCGTCCGGGTGGGAGGGGAAATGATCCCAGTCGTTGAACAAACCGTCCCCGTCCGTATCCACCGGTCCGTACGGGATGATCTGCGGCCACTTGCACCCCCCCTGCTCGTCCCAAACCGTTACGAACCGGAGATATTCCACCGACTTGTGCGCCACCTCCACCATGTCCGTCCGGTCGAGCTTCTCTCCGAGCAGATAGAGTGCCAGTCCCAACCCAGTGAGTCCGTAGTCAAAAGCGATATTCACCGCCTGGTCGCCGAATTTCGAGCTTGCCTTCCACCCGGCCCGATCGTCATGGAACGTGAGACGGTCCGCCATGACGAAGTCGCCGATCGTTCCGCTGGTCTCCCGGCATGCCTGTGCAAGCTGCGGGTCCGTGCTCTCCACCTCATCGGCCAGGTCCATGAGGAGCAGGGGCGCCCCACCCTCTCCCCCGCACAGACCCCGCTGGATCGATGCGGCCTGGTCGATCTTGAAGATCACCGTCCTGGCCGCTTTCTTGGCCGTATCGAGGCACTCGGAGGCGAACGGATCGCCCGCTGCCTGGTTCAACCGGTACGCATCTAGAAACTGGACCCCGATCCCGGCCACCCCGCTCCCGAACCCGACGTTTTCACTGTACTCGTCGTGGCGCATGTACAGCCAGTAAAGGCCGTTGGCCTGCGGCAGTTCCTGCGCCACCGAGATGAGCCATCGGGCGCTGGCGTTTCCGAGTTCCAGGATGTTGTCCACCGGGCAGCCGGCGGGGAAGGTCAGGTCCGGGAAACGCGCGGCCGCCTTGAGCACAAAGGCCAGGGTGCCCGCGTTTCCGTAACAGAAACCGGTCTCATATGCGGTGCCCCCCTGATCCTCCGGCCAGAAGGCGGTGGGGTTGCCCTGGCCGTCATCGCCCCACACGGCCTCGTCCAGGAGCCAGTTGAGCAGTCCCGCGATGTAGGGGTATGCGAGCACGGCGGCGCCGTCCAGGTCATCGTACGCGGAAAGGAGCGCTTCACCGACACATCCCGGCCCGTGGGAGTGGCCCACCCGCTTGCCCCACCAGTAGCCCTGGCCGTAGAGGGTGTCCTCCGGGATCGCCGTGGACAGGATCCCGCGAAGCCCCCCCAGCGCCGTGTCCCGGTAGGTTTCGTTCCCGCTGGCCAGCCAGCCCTGCGTGAGTTCCGTGACGGCGGCCGTCCCCTTTGCAAGGCGCCGGTTGGGATGGCCCGGTGGAGCGGTGGTGGAAATCAACCAGCCGCAGCGGTCGCCGTCCCAGAGGGCCATGGCCACCAGCCAGTCCAGGCCCCCGAAGTAGTACCGATCGTAGGCAGGCTCCGCCTGCCGGATCTCCTTGAGGAACTTCAGCACGCCCGTGGCGCCGTGCGAATCGGTCATAAAGGCGGGCCCGTCTTCCGGCTCGATGGCGGGCGCATTCTGGGAGATCAACAGGACACACGCAAGTGCACAAAAAACAGCTTTCATGGATCTCATCACCGCCTCCTTTTCATGCTAACCGGAATTCCGCTATTTACTTTTTTTCAAAAACACGAAAAACAGGAAAAAGTTCTTTATTGTCCTTATTTATTATTCATTGTTATATATTTTTTTTATTGTTCTCTTTTTCTTGCCAGGAAAATGCTCGATGGTGTAGCGTGGCATCATGGTTTCCTGCGACAACGGAGGAACAGGGGGATGAAATCAGGCTTTCCGGACGTTGTCATCGTCGGTTCCGGCGCCGGGGGAGGCATGGCGGCCAGGGTCCTCGCCGAAGGCGGCATGAAGGTTCTCCTCCTGGAAAAGGGGGAAAACCATTTCATCGGGCTCGAGCGGCTGGAGGGCATTTCCCTCAACCGGTTCGGCAATGACGAAGTGAAATTCGTGCACAGGGATTTCATCGACCAGGACCCCCGGATCGAACCCCGGACCTTCCGGCGAACCGACCGGGAGCAGGCGGTTGCAGGGAAGGTGAACAGCCTGGCCACCACCGTCGGGGGGGGCACGATCCACTACGACGGCAATTCCCCCCGCATCCAACAGAAAGACCTTCGCATCAAGACCCTTTTCGGGCAGCTGGACGGGACCAGCATCGAGGACTGGCCGGTCTCCTACGGGGACCTGGAACCTTCCTTTGAAGAAGTGGAGAAGATCATCGGCGTCCAGGGGGAAGCAGGGAGCAACCCGTTCGAGGAACCCCGCTCCGCGCCCTATCCCATGCCGCCCGGAACCCCCAAGTACGTGAGCGTCCTGCTGGCCGACGCAGCCCCCTCCCTGGGGGATCACCCCCGTCGCCCCCGGGCCGGGAGCGATCATCGCCCCCACCCCCATGGCCATCAACTCACTGGCATACCGGGGACGGCCCGCGTGCGCCAACTGCGGGTTCTGCGGGAGCCACGGCTGTGCCATCAACGCCAAGGGGAGTACCGCGGTGACGGCCATCCGGGACGCCCTTCTCACCGGAAACTGCGAACTTCGACCCAACGCCTTTGTCTACGCGCTGAAGCCCAACGCGGCGGGAACCTCCATCGAAAGCGTGGAGTACATCAACGCCAGGGGGGAAAAGGTCAGCCAGCCCGGCGGGGCTTTCATCCTGGCGTGCAACGCCATCGAGAGCGCCCGGATCTGTCTCCTCTCCGCCTCCGAAGCCCACCCTTTCGGTCTGGGGAACCGGAGCGGCATGGTGGGGCGAAACCTCATGTTTCACTCCGTGTACACCGTCTTCGGGGTCTTCCCGCATCGCACACACATCCACCGGGGCCACGTGGGCAGTCACGGGATGGACGATTTCAACCGGCCGCCGGACCCGGACGACCCGGACAGGATCTTCGGCGGGGGCATCGTGGAGTTCGGTGCGCAGCTCCACCCCATCGCGGAGGCCTGGAACCTGCCCCTGATCGGGGAAGCCCACAAAGGGTACATGCGCGGCAGCCCGGTCCGGGATCACCTCGGTGTGATCACCCTCATCGGGGAAGACCCCCCTGTAACCGCCAACCGGGTGGATCTCGACCCGGACGTTCGGGACGTGTACCGGTTTCCCGTGGCAAGGATCACGTACGATGCCCACCCGAACGATGAAAAGATGGCGGCGCACTACCTTCCAAAACTCGCCGGGATCCTGAGGGAGTCCGGCGCCGTTTTCGTGCTCTCCGTACCGCTGTCCATTCAGACCGGGGGCGTTCCGGACACGAAGCACATCCTGGGGAGCCTGCGCATGGGCTCCGACCCGGACCTGTCGGTGACCGACCCGTATGGAAAGTTTCACGACCTGAGCAACCTCTACTGCGCCGACGGCGGGGTTTTTGTCACCTCCACCGGTTACAACCCCACACTGACGATCCAGGCCCTGGCCCACCGGCAGGCCCGGAGCATGCTTTGAGCACCCGCTGCAGGGGCGCTGCATAGAAGGAAAGGTACATGTCCCGGGAAAGATCCAGAGGCGGCCAGGAAATGGATACCATCCGGTACACCTCCTGCGGGTTCCACTGTTTCGACCAGTGTGTCCTCAAGGTCCGGGTCCGGGACGGAAAAATCGCGTCCGTGGAGCCCGATGACACCATCCATCCCGGAACGGCAAGAGAGGGGGAGCACCCGGATCAGGCCCCGTCGAACCTTTCCATGGTCCAGTACCGTCCCTGCCCCAAGGGATATGCCATGGCGCACGCGCTGGACGACCCCCGCCGGGTGCTTCACCCCATGAAGCGCGTGGGGAAGCGGGGGGAAGGGAAGTTTGAAAGGATTTCCTGGGACGAAGCGCTCGACGCCATTGCGGCCGGGCTCCTGGAAGTGAAGGAGAGATACGGGCCCTATTCAATCCTTCACCAGCCCTACAGCTACATGGGCTGGTGCAGTTTCCCCCTGTCCCGCTGGTTCGGCGCCGGGGTGGCCGCCTGGGGAGCGCACTCCGCAAACGGGTTTCAGGAACCGCAGAACTGGGTGTACGGCAGAGACATCGCGGACGGGATGATCAGCCTGGGACACTATGCGTTCACACAGGACGAGACGAACATCTTCAAGTCAAACCTGATCGTTCTCTGGGGGTTCAACCCTGTTTCACTCATGAGCAGCCGGGTGAGCCACAACCTGCTCCAGGCCAAGGAGCGGGGCATCCCGATCATCTGTATCGAGACCCGGTACACGCCCACCGTGGAGGTCCTGGCGGATCAGTGGATCCCGATCCGTCCCACAACGGACGTGGCCATGATGATCGCCATGGCCAACGTGTGGTTCAAGGAAGGGCTCTGCGACAACGACTTCATCGAAAAATGGGTGGAACCCGAAGGTCTGAGAAGATGGAAGGCCTATGTCCTTGGGGCCGATGACGGCGTGGACAAAACCCCGCTTTGGGCGGAGACCCTCTGCGGGGTGCCCGCCGAAACCATCGAAAGCTTTGCCAGGCTCTACGCGAAGAGCAAGCCGGTCAATCTCAACGTATCCCTCTCCATGGGCCGCCAGTTCTTCGGAGAAAACCCGGCAAGGGCGAGCATGTTCTTGCCGCCCCTGCCCGGAACCCCCTTTGTCCCCGGGGGAACGGCCGCCGTTGAAACCGGGCTCTGGGGGGGAAGACTGGGGGGGCGCTGCCGCGGGTCGACTGGCGGCAGGAGCGCGGGACCTATCGGGCGCCGGTGCTCATGGCCATGCACAAATGGCCCAGGGCGGTCGATTTGAGAGAGAAGCTGGATGCGGGAGACATCACAAAAGAAGAGTTCAACGGACAGATCGGCAACAGGGCGGACAACCCGGCCCCGAACATCCAGATGGTGATCCTGGAGTCCAACGACCATGTGAACAACCTGCCGAGCATGAACCAGACCCTGCGGGCCATGAAAAAAGTGGCCTTTACCCTGGTGTTTGCCCAGTACGCGGACGCGCCTGCCGCCCGGTATGCGGACATCCTGCTTCCTCAAATCTACGGCGCCTACGAAGGGAGGAACGGTGGGTGCGGGCTGCACTGGCCCCTGTTCACCACGACCCTCAACCTGGGCAGCCACTTTGTCTATCGACAGAAATGCGTCGAGCCCCCGGGCGAGGTGAAGCCCAACGACTGGGTATGGACCCGGATCGCGGAACGCCTGGGTCTGGCCGGGATGTACAACCCGCGCATGGCGGATGTGCCGGACGAGGATTGGGACCGGGCCATCGAAGATCTCTACCGGGAGGCTTATGAGAACTGGGCAGCGAGAAAGGAGATCGTCCCGCTCGACCCGCCCGATTGGAAGACCTTCCAGGAAAGGCCCGTGTTCCGGTTTCCCATGGAGGGCGAACCCTACTACCCCCTGAAACACCATGTGGAGGCGGGCGAGAACCCGTTCGACGGCACGGATTCCGGAAAGATCGAATTCTACTCCGCGGCCCTGGCAAAGGGGCCCGGGTATCTGAAGAACCATGAAATCCCCCCCGACTCCGGCCGGTGTTACGGCGGGGGGAACCTTCCGCCCATGGCCGAGATGAGCATGGGGGGCCGGGACACGTTCTTCAGCGAGGACACCAAAAGGTACCCGCTCCTGATGTCCTCTCCCCATTCGTACTACCGTGTGCACTCGTGGCTGGACAACAACACCTGGCTCAGGACCGACTGCTACCGCCATGCGGTGTGGATGAACGTGGCGGATGCGAAAAGCAGAGGGGTAAAGGACAACGACCGGGTCCGGGTCTACAGCGATATAGGCGAAATGGTTGGCCCCGCCTATGTAACGTCGAGAATCGTTCCCGGAACGGTGGCCATCCACCACGGGGGCTGGTACGTCCCGGAAAAAAAGAAAACCGGGTTGATGCCGGACGGCATCGATAAAAGAGGCGCCCCGAACCTGTTCACCCACGGAGAAGACCTTCCGGACACCGTGGTGGGAACCTTCCCCTGCAAGGGGCTCGTCCAGATCGAGAAAGTGGGGGACGGGGAATGACGCAACACGGTTTCTTCTTTGACCAGAGTAGATGCACGGGGTGCCAGACCTGCTCCGTGGCCTGCAAGAACTACCACGATCTTCCTCCGGGGCCCCTCAAAAAACTGAGGGTCTACCAGTACGAGAAGGGCTCCTTTCCCGATGTCCGCCTCCACACCCAGTGGGTTCCCTGTTATCACTGCGGAAGACCGGCCTGTGTGGACGCCTGCCCTTCCGATGCGGTTCGAAAAGAGGAGAAGTACGGTGCCGTGCTGATCGATGAGGACCGGTGCGACGGATGCCGTCTCTGCTATGACGCGTGCCCGTACGGGGCCCCTGTTTTCGAGAGCGATAACCCGGAGACCGTCGCCCGGAAGTGCACGATGTGTATCGATCGGCTGGAGCGTGGAGAGATGCCCATATGCGTCCTTGCCTGTCCCCTGAGAGCCCTGGACTTCGGGCCGCTGGATGCATTGGCAGCGCTTTACGGGAAGGTGAGAGACCTAGAGGACCTGCCCGAAAGCCGGACCACGAACCCCAGTGTCGTGTTCAGGGCCCGGCGTGAAAAGCGCCGGATCGTGCCCTACGATGCCGGCAGGGCGCTGCGGCTATTCATGCGAAGGGATCCCCTGCCGCCGGTCTTCACCTCGCCCGCGGACGTCACGGAGATCTGCGAAGGCCTGGTGGGACGAGACGAATTCAGGATCAAACATGCATCCGCACAGGATCTCCTGCGCTGTACGAGGAACGACGAGGGGTAGAGATCCGGAACGGGTTCAGACATCCTGGCAGTCCATGAGAATCTTCATGTGTCCGGAACCGCGGAGCATCTCTGTGGCCTGCTGGATCTCTCCGAGGGGCAGGACATCACTGATCACGACCTCCGGGTCCACCGCTCCCCGGGTCAGGGAATCCAGGTTGTGCTCGAACTCACTGTACGTGTATCCGAGGCTGAAGATCAGCCGGATCTCCTTCATGAACCAGTTCAATGGAAAGAGGGTGGCGTTGCCCATGGGAACCCCCAGTGCCACGATGCGGCCATGGGGCCCGGCGATGGCCGAGGCTTCTTCCATGGAGGTCTCCGTCCCAACGCATTCGAACACGTAATCCGGGGCCCGGCCGGCCTTCTCCCGGATCACATCACCCGGGAGTTCCCGGGAAGGGTCCACCAGAAGATCCACGCCGAGTTCCCGGGCTTTTTCCCCGCGATAAAGATCCGGTTCGGATACGCAGACGGCCTCGGCTCCCGCAGCCCTGAGCGCGGCAACACACAGGAGCCCGATCGGCCCTGCGCCCATCACCACCGCCAGTCCGCCCGCCGGGAATTCCGAAAGGTTGACCCCGTGCACCGCCACGGACCAGGGCTCGTTCAGTGCAGCCGTCTTGAGGTCCAGCCCCTCCGGGATCCGGAAGAGCATGGAAGGCCTGACCGACATGAACTGGCTGAATCCCCCGGCGATGGCACCCAGCCCGTAGGCGCGCGAATAGGCTTCCCGGCAGATCATGACACTCCCGCGCCTGCAGGGGTCACAGGAAAAACAGGGGTCCAGGGGTAGGACCGCAACCGGGTCCCCCTCCTTCCAGCCCTCCACCTCTGCACCCACGTTCGAAACCGTCCCGGAAAGCTCATGGCCTATGATACATCCCGCCGGCATGATCCCTGCGTCCAGCATGTGGATGTCCGTGCCGCAGATCCCGCAATAAGCAACCTTGACGATCACGTCTCCGGGGCCGGGCTCCGGTTCGGGGAAATCTGAGAGCAAAAGGCTCCCGTCCGTCTGGACCTGGGCTGCTTTCATATTGTCTTCTCCTTTCCTCCGTAGCATATTCCACCTGAGATCATGAAACAAATGCATTGACATATCATCCCGCTCTGAATATTTTCTGAGAAAGATCCGTCACCCCCCCTTCCCCGGAATCCCGGACGCTCCCAATGGGGGACGCGCCATCGGGGAACGGACCCTGTGGCGCCACCGCCTGTTCCTCGAGAAGGAGACCGGAAAATGATCGAGATTCTCCCCCTGGAAACGATCAAGGAGCGTATCGGCAAGGAACTGGGTGTCAGTGACTGGTTTGAGATCGACCAGGATCGCATCAACACGTTCGCTGACTGCACCAACGACCACCAGTGGATCCACGTGGATGAGGAAAAGGCGGCAAGCGGGCCTTTTGGAAAGACGATCGCCCATGGCTACCTCGTCCTTTCCCTGTTCTCCTATTTTGCCAGCAAGTTCGGTGTGGTCCCCGAAGGGGCAACGATGGCCATCAATTACGGCCTGAACAAGCTCCGCTTCATCAACCCCGTGACCGAAGGCTCGAAGATCCGCGACCGCATGGTACTTTCCAATGTGGAGGAGAAATCCGACGGGAGGATTCTCGTGACCACGGTTCACACCATCGAGATCCAGGGGGAGGAAAAGCCCGCCTGCGTGGGAGAGGCGCTCGGCATGTTTTTTACCGGATGATGGAGGGATGACATCCTTTCGAAAAAACGGGAGAACGCGCAATGAAGCCGCAGGGTTCTGAAACGCCTCGCGGCAGGGAAAGAATCTTACGGCTGAAGGAATCCTTCCCTGACGTGCCGGAAAGCATCCTGATCAAGACCGACGTCATCCGCCACGGTGTATGCTACAGCGATGATCTGACCCGCATCGCCCGATGGGCCCTCCCCCAGACCCACCTCATATTCGAATGGGACCACGAAGACCGGCACGGGCCGGAGGATGTGACCGAAGGGTGGACCACCTATCCCCAGGTATTCTGTCTGCCCGACGGCACCACGGTCATGATCATGCTCGACAGCACGAGTCCGTACGAGATCCGTTACATGGGTGACGGGCAATACGCTCTCTTCTGCGACGGGAGTCTCGTCACGCAGGTCTACTTCACGCCCCGGCCGGGGTGGTTCACCAGGAGGACACGGGACGGGTCGCTCATGTGCAAGGTGGCGGGCGGGAACGGGGAGTGCGTCTTCGGCGTGATCAACTTCAACTACTGCGAGTACTTCACCGATGAAGAGCAATGCCGTTACTGCACGATTGTCCCCACCATGGAACGGTCCCGGGAGCTGGGGATGGGGCGCCTGCCCGCCAAGGTCCTGGACAGGATCGAAAGAGCAC
>CAYTRL010000239.1:0-8996 GCA_964439795.1 uncultured Thermodesulfobacteriota bacterium | reverse complement strand
TCATCGATCTTGAGTCGGGGGAATGTGGCTGGAAGCGTTCAGAAACGGCGAACAGTACGATACAGAACAATACGAATCCGTACCAATTATACGGACCCGCCTGTTCCCTGTCAACCGGAATACCCCTGGAAAAAACATCGAAAAATCATGGAAACAGTACCGTTTATGCCCTGGAAAAACATACAATCCGAGGCAAGAACCGGGGTCGCTGGGTAATGAAATGGACCCGTGCAAAAAAGAACGCGGAAACGGATAAGAAAAACATAAAGATAATTATAAAAAAATATCTATAACTACCTATAGTTAAAGGAAAAAAAGGATGTTGTATAGAAGGATAACCGGAAGGGAAAATGGGCCAAACGGGATTCGGCGTGACCGGCGTTCACAGCCGATACGTCTGATAGCGTTTGTACATGGCCTGGAGAATCAGATGGAAGATAGAGGCCATGGGTACGGCGAGGATGATCCCCCACCAGCCGAATAACTGGTTTCCGAAGAGCAGGAGAAGGACGATGCCAAGCGGGTGGATATCCACGCTCCAACCGAGGATGTACGGGGCGATCCAGATCGCATCCAGGGTCTGAACAATAATGTAGACCATGATGATATGAAAAAGCAGGGGCAGGGGTGACAACAGGGTAAGCGGCGCAAGGGGGTTGGCCTGATTGAGGAAGGCGAGAATCACCGCGGGCACGGATCCGATCAGTGGGCCGGCATACGGCACCAGGTTCATGATGCCGGCAAAGATCGCCAGAAGCAGGGAAAATTTCAGGCCGAAGAGCGTCAGGCCCAGATAGGTGAGCCCCCCGATGATTGTGGATCGAAGGAGCTGGCCGCGGATGTAGTTCCCGATTTTTCGATCGATTTCGTAGAGTAATCCGACCACCATCTCGAAATACCGGTTGGGAACACGATTCAGGAACCCTTTCCGGATCCTCTTGGCATCCTTCAGGAAAAAAAAGCTGATCAGGGGCACCAGAATCAGGAGAGGAAAGATGGAAAAGATGTTGGCAATGTACGCGGGAATACTGTTCAAGGTGTCCAGGAGGACCTGTTGAATCCGCAGTCGAACGTCCACTTCCTGAATGGCGGGCCAGTATTGGGACAGGCGCGTCTGCAGGCGGGCCATGTCTTCATTGACCGTACCGATGTACCGGGGGAGCCCCGAACTGAGGGCGTTCAATTGCTGGTTGAACACAGGGATCATGTAGAGAACGATGAGGAACAGGAGCCCGAAGAAGAGGAGGAACGTGATGGAGATGGCCGGAATCCGTCCGAGACCCCGGTTCTCCAGAAAATCGGCCATGGGCATGAGAAGATAGGCGATGAGCATGGAAAGGAACAGCGGGATCAGGGTGTTTCTTACCAGGTACACCAGGGCGATGAACGTGAGGATGCCGAGCACCAGGACCAGGCGTTTGATCCAGTACGGGTTCGATTCCCTCTCCCTGCGGCCCGGGCCCTCCCGGGGAAACGAGGCAGGGGAGCGTGCTCTGTCCGGTCCGAACAGTTCGTTGAACTTGATGAAGGTCCTTCGTTTCATGGGAAGTACTCTCGGATCCGGTGTTCCGGGGTGAACAGGTATCGGTCAACCCGGGGTCCTTTCACCCCGTGGACGTGCTGCCGTCAGGATGTTCCGCGAACAGCGGGAGGGCAATTCCGTCATCCGGGTCCGGCAGGGAAGCGCGGAGCCGGGCTGCCATCACACGCCCCAGGGCCAGGAGGAGCTTGGTGCCCAGGCGCGGGTGGTAGTGGATCAGAGCGAGGAAGTCCGGGCGAAAAAATCCGAGCAGCCGACAGTGCGTGTTCGCTCGAGCCGACACCATGTGGGGGTGTTCCTCCAGCAGGGTGATCTCCCCGAAAAAGTCTCCTTTTTCCAGGTCCAGAAACGGTCCTTCCGATGGTTCGTCCGGGCCGGATTCGGTCCTGCGGATCCGGACGGAGCCCTCATGAATCATGTACATTCCGAGCCCGGGTTCCCCTTGCCGGAAGATGGATTCCCCCGCCCTGTAGGTACGGAGATACATACGGTCTTCGACCGTTTTCCGTTCCTTGCGGGTCAGGTCCCGAAACAGGGGAACCTGGCGAAGGGATTCTGCGATGGAATCCTGGGGCGACTCTGCCTTCCGGAACAGGTTTCCCCAGATTCGGACGGATAAACCCTTCTGTGTTTTGGTCGGATTGCCTTGCATGAACGGTCCGTTCCGGATCCATGAAAGCGCTTCCAGGGGCCGCTCGACCCGGGTCCTCGGAAGCAACCGGTGGGGATGATATGTAGAACACCGACGGAAACAGATGGTTTTCCGGTAAGGATATCGGTCCACCATGACGATGTACAAAAGTATACACGGATCATTATAGAAAAAGAAAAAACAAACGGCAACCAGGACGCACGCCGAAGGACAGGACCCGGTTCCTGTTCATTGACGACCCGTTTCTGCTTGTGCTAGAAGAAAGAGGATGCAACCATCCGCAAAACCTACGGAACGAGCCAGCAAAGGAAAGTCCCCGCCGTGAACCCCAGGCCAAGCCGCACCACGTATGGATGGCGTACGCCACGGTTCGCTCTTCTGGTGATTCCACTGGTCCTGGCCTGCAGCCTGAACAAGCAGACGGCCCCGCCGCGGAAACCGCACACCTTTCCCCCGCTCCTGGATGCAGAACAAAAAGGAGCGGTCAATCCGTATGCCTGTTTCATGCGTGGATATGCCCTCTCACTCAACGGGGACATGAAGGGTGCGGCCAACGCTTATGAACAGGCCGTCGAGGCGGATCCCTCCTCTTCGTACCTGCATTTCTGTCTCGCCCGGGTGTATTTACAGCTGGATCGGCCGAACGATGCGCTGGAGCAGGCGAAAACCGCGGTGCAACTGGACCCGGATCACCTGGAAGCTCACCTCCTTCTGGCCGGCATCTATTCCGCCACCCGGCAGATTCCGGAAGCCGTGGATGCGTACCATCGCGCCCTGGCACTGAATCCGGACATGCCCCGACCCCGTCTTTTCCTCAGTTCCCTTTACGCCGCCATGGGAGAGAACGAGAAGGCGGTGGATATCCTCCAGGAAATGATCCGCCGCCAGCCGGATTCTTTTCTGGGGTATTACTACCTGGGGAGGCTGTACGCGCAGCAGGAGCGTTTCCAGGATGCCGAGGCCTCCCTGAACAAGGCGCTGGAACTGGCCCCGGATTCGGACGTGATCCTGATGGATCTGGCCCGGGTATATGAAAAGGTGCAGCGGGAGGACGACGCCATCCGGATGTACCGGAAGATCCTGGATAAAGATCCGGGAAACCTTCTGGTCCGGGACCGGCTGGGCCAGATCTATCTGTCACAGAAAAAACTGGACAAGGCCCTGGAAGAGCTGGAAGCTCTCGGCAAGATGTCCGGAGCGGATGCTATCCAGGTGCACCTGAAGATCGGTCTCATCTACATGGAGCAGGGCCGGTATGACAAGGCCATTCAAGAGTTCCTGATCGTGCTTACGGCCTTCCCACAGGAACAGCGGGTCCGTTATTTCCTGGGGACCGCCTACGCGGAAAACGGGGAACCGGCAGCTGCGCGGACCGCTTTTGAAAAGATCGCGCCCTCGGCGGATGTTTACACCGAGGCCCGCGTCTATCTGGCCTTTCTGTACGAAGAAGAAGGGAAGATCGATGAGGCGATTTCCGTGATCCGGGAAAGCCTGGAGCAGCAGCCGGATAACGAAAAATTCTGGGGTTTTCTGGGAACCCTGTACGAGCGGAAGGGGGACTTCGAGCAGGCGATCGATTGTGCACGGAAAGCCATCGATCGCAGCGAGGAGCCGGTGGGTTATTACTTCACGCTGGGGGTCCTCTACGACAAGAAGGGGGATCAGGAAAAGAGCGTTCAGGCCATGAGGAAGGTCATCTCCCTGGACCCGGAAAACGCGGAGGCCCTGAACTATCTGGGATACACCTTTGCCGAACAGGGAACGAACCTGGAGGAAGCGGAGGACCTGATCCAAAGGGCGCTCCGGATTCGCCCGGAAGACGGGTATATTGTGGACAGTCTCGGATGGGTTCTGTTTCAACAGGGGTGCTATCCCGACGCCCTCAGGGAACTGCAGCGGGCGCTTTCACTGGTGCCGGACGATCCCGTCATCCTGGAACACCTCGGGGATGCCTACAGCAAGGTGGGCAATGATGATGCAGCTTCGGATGCGTTCCGACGTGCGGCGGAAAAGACTCAGGGGGACGATACGAAACGGATCGAGAAGAAGATCCGGGATTTGGAAAAGAAACGCTGAACCGTCCGGGAGCATGGCCTCCCGGAAGCCCCCGGTTTTTCCTGCGGGACTGGCCCTGCTGTTGGCCGCCCTCTTTTCCGTGCAAGGCGCCGGGTGTGCCGCCCGACGGCCCGCGGAGGACCCCCGGATTACGGGCCCGCTGCTCACGCCGGATGTTTTTTACCGGTCCCTGCAGGAACGGGATGCAAGAAGGTTGTCTCTGGAGGGGACCGCCAGGTTCCGGATCCACACCGGGGAACGGAAGGCCCGTTTGGATGTTTCCCTGCTCTGTGAACGTCCGGGGAGTCTCCGTTTCGACGCCAACGATTTTCTGGATCATCTCCTGTTCCTGGCGGTGGTTCGGGAGGGCGTGATCTCTTCTTATTCGGTTCCGGAAAACCTGTACAATCGGGGCCCTGCTTCTCCGAGCCGGATACGGGATCTGCTGGGCGTTTCCCTGCCACCGGAAGCACTGGTTTCCATGTTGCTGGGGTCCCCTTTCCTCGTCTCCCTGACGGACCCCGCCCTGCGACTCTACGCGGCGGGGGAACACGACCTTCTCGCAGCATGCGAACCTTCCGGCGATCTGTGCACAACGGTGAGGGTGGACCGCCGGGGACGCCCTGTGGAGAGCCTCCTGGAGATCCTCCCCGGGGAGGGAAGGGAACCCCTCCGCATCCGGGTGACATTTTCCAAGTACCGTTCCGTGGATTCCGTTGATTTTCCGTTCCGTATCCATGTACTCGACGAGGGGAGTGGAAGGTATTTCCAGTTGGATTTTCACGAGATCAACTTGAACCGGGAACTGCCTGCGGACCTGTTTGATTTCGATCCGCCGCAGGGTGCGGAGCGGCAGACATGGTGACCGGAAGGGAAAAACCGTCCGGCGGGCCCGGGGCCCGGGGGGCAGGGAAAACAGGCGACCGGGTCCTCCCTGCCCAGGAGGTGCCGGTGGCACTGGTGACCGGCGGAGCGCGAAAACTCGGGGCCTCCATCAGCCGCCACCTGGCGAAAGCTGGATACCGGGTGGTGATCGATTATCGTCGAAGCCGCGAACAGGCGCACCAGCTGGTCAAGCGGATCCGAGCCGATGGCGGGGTGGCTCTGGGCGTCCGTGCCGATGTGACGCGGGAGGCCGACGTCCGCCGCATGTTCCGGCGGGTGGATCATGCGTTCGGAAGGGTGGATGTCCTGGTGAACAACGTAGGGGACTATCTTGAGAAACCCCTGTCGTCGGTCACCGTGGCCGAATGGGACGACATCCTGCGCAGCAACCTGGATTCCGTATTTCTCTGTACCCGGGCCGCCCTGCCGATGATGAGGAAGGGGGGCGGGGGACGAGTGGTTACGATCGGGTATGCGCCGGTGGGAAAGGGGATCAGTTCCTCCCGGTGTTCGGTGTATCACCTGGCAAAGCTGGGGGCGCTTTCCCTCACGAAGTCGTTCGCAGAGGAAGAGGCCCCACACGGAATCACGGTGAACATGGTTTCACCCGGGACCCTGTTCAATTCGGTGAAGAAGCCGTCCAGAGACGCCCGGGACTACATCCCCGCGGGACGCTTTTGCCGGTACCGGGACGTTCACGGCATCCTCGATTATCTCCTGAGCGACAGCGCCTCCTACGTCACGGGAAGCCATTTCGTGGTGAGCGGTGGATATGCCGTGTGAACAGAGGAGCGGCCGTTCATCGAAGACGTGCCGGGTCAGGGTACAAACCGCAGGTGGCTGACAAAGTAGAACAGGAAGAAGAAGAGACAGCTTACCAGCGGGGTGATGAACCAGGCCGCTAAAATGGAATACAGGGTTTTCCGCCGAATGGTCTGCGCGCCTTTCAGGATGCCGATGCCGAGTACGGCGCCGATCACCGCCTGGGAGGTGGAGACCGGAACGCCGATCCATGTGTACACCTGCACCGTGAGGGCCTCGGAGAGGATCACCACCAGTGCGGAGAACGGGTCCAGGGGCACCAGTTCCTTGCCCACCGTTTTCATCACACCCCGGCTCAGCGTAATGATGCCCAGTGCAATGCTCACCCCGCCCACCAGGGTGGCGGAAAGCATGTCCAGTTCCCCGGCCCCCACAAAAACCGCGGTGACGTTGGCCACATTGTTCGCCCCGAGGGAAAACGCACAGAAGCATCCCGCCAGAACCAGAAGGATCCGCACCACGTGGTCCATTTGAAAGAGGTTGATCGGCATCCGGTTGTAAATCGCGCTCAGGAACCCATACAGCAGCAGGGAAAAAACAGCACCTCCGATGGGGGTCCCGATCCAGCAGGCGACGACCTTGATCAGTGCCGGGATGTTCAGCTGGTGCTGCAGAAGGCCCAGGCCCACGAGGGACCCCACCACCGCCTGCGATGTGGATACCGGCAGGCGCAGAAGGGTCATGAGCGTAACCGTGACGGCAGCTGCCAGAGAAGAGAGGACGGCCAGGCCGAGCTTGTTGTCAAGCGAGGTGATGCTTTCCAGGGTTTCGATGCCCGCGCGACCCTGCAGCACCGCCCCCAGAATGACGAAAACGGCGGCCAGCAGGGCGGCTTTCCAGAAGCGGATCATGCCGGAGGAAACGGCGGATCCGAACAGGTTGGCGGCATCGTTGGCGCCCAGCGACCAACCCAGGAAAACCCCGCTGAACAACGAAAAGGACAACATTTCGATTCTTTCTTTTCAACCGTCCCGTTTACTGCATCGAGCTTTTTCGGAGATCCGTTGGGCCAGGGGCGGTGCTGACCGCGGAACGCTGACTGCCGAAAGCTTGCGGCTTCGCCGTTTCAGGTTAACCGCTTGAGGGTGATCAGATTTACCTGCCGGCAGGCGTGCACGGCATGATCCGCGATATCGCCCATGACGTGCGCCAGGTCCCGCAGAAGGATCTTCTGGAGCGGATCCCAGTCGGATTCGAAGATGCGGGTGAGAATCCTCCGCTCGATGTGATCCCCCTGGCTTTCCATCTGGTCTGCCTGAAAGAGGATCTTCCCGATGTCCTTGTTGGGCCGGATCAGCGACTGCACCCCCTCCAGCATGAGCGAGCAGACGCTCATGGAGATCTTCACAAGATCGTAAAAGTCCGGCTTCACCACATCGTGCAGGGAGATTTTCTGTGTTTCGATGGTGTACAGCACGCGGTCCAGTTGATCCGGAACCTCATCGATGGATTCCAGAAGGGTGAGCATATCGCCGCGGAATTCCGGTATCAGCGCCTTCTCGTACATGAGCATGATGATCTTCTCATGGATGTCGTCCCCTCGGGATTCCGCCTTGTGGGTTTCTTCAACCAGAAAGGAGAAGTCCGAGCAGCACTTCCCGGTTCGGAAGTAGGTCTCCATGGCGTCAAGAAAGCTGTCCTGGGCCCGGCGGACCGACCGGATATAGTCCTGAAGCAGTTCTTCGAGCGCGATCTGTTTCTTGAAGAGAAATCGAAGCATCATCTCCCTCCGGCAAGCGTTGTTCTGCGGTGGGGGGGCGCATGCTTTTTCTCCCCCCGTTGACGAGCGGCCCGGTCCGGGAATTCCACCGCAGGATCATGGAATCTATCCCGGGGGGCTCGGGTTGTTCACGGTGAAAAAAGATCTTCCTGTTCCGGCGATTCCGGTTTTCCTTTTTTCAGGCCCAGCCGCTGGAGAAGGGTCTCCTCGCCGATCTCGGGGATCCCCAGTGTACGCGCCTTTTCCCGCTTATTCTCCCCCGGGTCTCTGCCCACCACCACGAAGCTGGTGTTTCGGGTTACGGACCCTGTCACCTTCCCGCCACGGTTGCGGATCTCCTCGGCCGCCCGGTCTCGTGACAGGCCGGAAAGGGTGCCGGTCAGAACAAAGGTCTGTCCCGCCAGCGAATAGGCAGGGGTGGAGGGGGAGGGGGGCAGGCCCCCCCGCGGTGCAATCCCAAGTTTCCTCATCCTGGAAAGGATCTCCTTTCCGGAGCGGGACGCGAAGAACTCCAGCACGCTGCCGGCCACCACAGGGCCGATTTCGCCGCCTAGACCGGCCTGACGGATCTCTGTCTCCCCGCGGGAGATCTTGTCTGTGCAGGTCTCGAACTGTTTTTTCCGTTCCTGCTTCTCGATCTCTTCCTGTTCCCGGAGGGTCCGTATTTCCTCTTGGAGTTTATGGAAATCGCGTTCCCAAGACTCCTGTTCTCCCGGGGAAGGGGATCGTCTTCCTTTTGTTCCTTTACGGAGCCGGAGGGACAGGGCCTCCTTCTCCTTTCTTTGGAGCGAGCTGGGAAGGGGGTTCAGTCTCGAGTTCGGGTTGCACTGTTTTGAGAGCTGTTTGATCTCCTCCAGCCTGCGTATCTTTTCCAGGATGGGTGACGCAGCCAGTTCCTCCAGGGTCGTATGTGATTTTCCCAGCCGGAAGGCCATGGTTTTACCCACGTGAGGGATTCCCAGGGCGTGAATCCAGCGGGCCAGATCCGTCGAGCGGCTCTTTTCCAGAGCGTCCAGGAGTTTGGAGGCGTTTTTTTCCCCGAAAACACGGGGAGCGTCCCGGGACCCCAGGTTGAGGGAGGCCAGCTCGCTTACGGCGCAGTGGAACAGGTCGAGGGGTTCCGTGACAAGGCCGCTCTCCACGAGTTTTTCCGCCACGATGCCGCCCACACCCTCGATGTCCATGGCGCCGCGCGAACAGAAATGCTCCAGCCGGCGTATGTTCTGGGCGGGGCACTGCAGGTTTTCGCAGCGCCAGGCGGAAAAATGAGGGTCACGACGGATGGGGCCGCCGCAGTCCGGGCAGTTTCCGTGTACATGCCG
>CAYTRL010000238.1:0-9100 GCA_964439795.1 uncultured Thermodesulfobacteriota bacterium | reverse complement strand
CATGCATCAGGTAGAAGTGTTCCGAACGGTGGAGGGTTCGCCGCAGCAGGTCTGGGACGTTTATACCGACCATGCCGGCTGGAAGTCCTGGGCCGGCCTGCAGCATTCTTCGCTGGAGAAAGCGGGGGCCGGCGACCGGAACGGCACCGGCGCGGTCAGGCGCCTCGGATCGTACGGGCTCTATGCTTTCGAAGAGATCCTCGATTTCGAGCCTCCCGTGCGCATGACCTACCGGGTCGTGAAGGGCGGCCTTCCCATGAAGAACCATCTGGGGGAGGTCCTTTTCGCGCCGGATGGACGGGGTACCCGCGTGACATGGCGTTGCCGTTTCGCCTCCGGGATCCCGGGATTGGGCTGGTTCCTGCGGCTCTACATCGCCTGGTTCTTCCGCTCCGCCATGGAAGGCTTCGCCGACTGCATGCAGAACTCCGCACAGGAAAACGGCCGCTGACAGGCTGCCGGGATGTTACTTGCCCACGATCACTACGCTGACCGTGGGTGCGTAGGGTTCCCCCCCCATGTTGTGCGCCAGGCCCAGTTTCGGGTCCTGGATCTGCCGCTTGTCCGCCCGCCCCTGGAGCTGGAGGTACAGTTCGTAGACCATCCGTATCCCGGACGCCCCGATGGGGTGGCCGAAACATTTCAAACCGCCGTCGGGCTGCACCGGCAGTTTCCCATCCAGCTCAAACGTTCCGGCCTCGATGTCTTCCCTGACCTTGCCCCGGGGACTGAACTGCAGGTCCTCCATGGTGACCGCCTCGGTGATGGAGAAGCAGTCGTGGACCTCGGCCATGCTGATCTCTTCCCGGGGGTTCTGGATGCCGGCCTCCTTGTACGCGGCGATCCCGGCCCGGTAGCCCTCCTCCACGTGCGTGTAGTCGTAGTCCTGCAGCAGACGGCCCGAGGAAGGACCGGTGCAGATCTGCAGGGCCTTGATGTACACCGGGTCCTTGGTGAATTTCTCTGCCATATCCGCCCGGCAGAGGATGGCGGCAGCGGCGCCGTCGGAAACCCCGCAGCAATCGAACAGGCCCAGGGGGTGCGCGATGATGGGAGCGTTCAGGACCTGCTCGACCGTGAGCTTCCGCTTCAGGTGTGCCTTGGGGTTCAGGAAGCCGTTGGCGTGGCTCTTCACCGAGATCCTGGCCAGCATCTCCTTGCCTTCTTCCGGGCTCATCCCGTAACGGTCGAAGTACTTGTTAGCCATCATGGCGAAGACACCGGGCATGCTGGACTGATAGTGGGTGTTGGTTCGGTTTTCCATGCCTGGAAGACCGCTGGTCCCCTCGTCTTTCAACTTCTCGAACCCCACGGCCAGCACCACGTCGTGGATGCCGGCGGCAACGGCATAGGCCGCGCCCCGCAACGCCTCGTGCCCGGAACCGCAGGCGTTTTCCACGCGCGTCACCGGTTTGTACTGGATGCGCAGGGGTTCGCTGGCGGAACGGCCCCCCATGCTGAAGAGCGTTCCGGCCCATAAGGCCTCGACCTCCTGGAGGCCGATCCCGGCATCTTCGCATGCCTCGTTGACCGCCTCCACGATGAGATCGCTTGGACCCTTGTCCCACATCGTACCGAACCGGGTACAGCCCATGCCCACGATGGCCACACGATCCTTGATGCTACCGGACATTTTACCGCTCCTATGTAATTCTCATGATAGTTGGCCTGCTGATGCTGCCCGCCATCTTCCCGCTCCTTTGCCGGTTTAGGCCTCTTTTCTTTGAGGACGATTTTTTCCGAATTTCTGGATGAACACGCCAACGGTCAGGCGAAAAGCCCGCCGGACTCAGACATCGAACCGGGCGGGGCGGGCCTTCCAGAAGTAGGTGACCATGCCCCGATCCAGGTGGACCCTCCGGAAGGTCATCTCCACCTCCGTCCCGATCCGGATGGCTTCCGGGTCCCGGTCGGTGAGGTCGAAGAACGCCCTTCCTCCCCCGTCGAAGTCCACCAGGACCACGGAGGAAGGCGGGTCCGCCACCTGGGCCAGGCTGTCATGGGTGAAGCTGAACACCTTGCCCTGCTTCCGGACGAACCGGACATCCTCGAACCCGTCCTGGGCCTGACAGGATGCACACACGCGGATCGGGGTGGTGGAGTTGGCTCCGTTGTCGTACTGCACGGTCCCGCACTGGGCGCACTTGATCCCGTACAGGCCCAGAAGCTCCTTCTGCTCTCTCCAGTTGGCCGACACCTTGCAGTGCTGCCGGTCCGGCCGGCGGGCGGCTTCCAGGGGAACCAGGTCCCGCCAGCGGAGGTAGTCGTTGCACGAGGCCATCATCTGCTTCACGGCCTGGTGCTGTTTGACTCCCCGTTTCGGTTCCAACTGCTTCACGGCCTCCGTCGCCTGCATCACGATCACGTCCGCTCCGTTCCCGCTGCCCGCGAAGAGGATCTTGTCCCCGGGTTTGGTCTCCTCCAGGGCGCTGACCAGCAGGAGGGGCGCCCCGGCGCACCCGCAGAAGCCCACGTTCATGAACAGGTTCAGGGGGTCCTGGATCTGGGGCGGCTGGAACCCCAGCGACGCCAGCAGCTTGGCGTGTCCCCGGGGGTCCCCGGGGCAGTCCACCACGACCCGGGCAAAGGCCCCGGGTTCCATCCCCACCTTTTTCATCGCGCCGTTGATCGCCTGGGTGAGGACCGGGGTGTACCCTTTGTCCTGGACCATGCGGTCCTCCCAGAAACGAACGAAAAGATCGTCCTGGCCCCGCCAGGTCCCGGACAGTTCGTCCGACACGGAATGCGTACCCAGGATCTCGGCGATGACATCCTGGTCGCCCACGAGAAACGCCGCGGCGCCGTCACCGATGCTCTGCTCCTGGAATCCGGAGATCCCCCCGGTCCGGTTGTCCGCCATGGCCACCAGAACGCTGGACGCGGATCCCGCCCGGACCGTGTCCGCGGCCTGCAGCAGGGCCGTGGAGCCCGACCGCAGGGACGTATTGAAATCCGCGGTGCGGATCTCCCGGGGCAGGTCCAGCGGCAGGGCCATGAGGGCCGAGCACTGCTTCTCCCGGTACGGGGAAGTGGTGGTGGCGAAATAGAGGCCGTCCACCGTTCCCGGGTCCCGCGTTCCCAGGCAGTCCAGGGCCGCTTCCACCGCCATGGTGACACTGTCCTCGTCGCAGTAGGCGACCGACCGTTCCCCGGGGATGCCGAACCCCCCCCAGGCCTTTACGAACTGCTGTCGATCCAGGCGGTGCCAGGGGATGTAGGCACCGTAGGAAGTGATCCCGATCATCTGCCCCTCCCGGTGTGTAGCAATAGGTTGAAACAACGACCCATGATAGCAGATATTCAATCACAGGGGGGACGGGAGTTGTCACGGAAACGTAAAAAGGTTGTAAAAAGCATGTAAAGAAAGGCGGAAGAGGCGATCAAGACTCATCCGCTCATTCTTGACACGGGCTTTCTGCATTCTCTATGCTACAGCCGTTCGGAAGGAAACGCTTCCCGGCTGTTGCGATCATCGGATGCCGTACGATGTTGATCGCGATGCCGACATCCACGGGCCTGGAGGTCGCACATGAAACCCCTCGAGCGGTTGTTTCAGCCCCTGCGGATCGGTGCCATGGAGGTGAAGAACCGCATGGCCATGGCGCCCATGGCAACGGATTTCGCTCATCCCGACGGCACGCTCTCCCAGAGGATCATCGACTACTACGAAACCCGGGCCCGGGGTGGAGTGGGGCTCGTCATCCTGGAGGTGACCAGCATCGATGAGGGCTCCCCGTACGTACCCAACACCATTGGCCTCTGGGACGACCGGTTCATCCCCGGGTTGCAGCGGCTGACCGAAGCGCTGCACCGGCACGGGGCGCGGGTGGTGTGCCAGATGGCTCATCCCGGTCCGGAATCTCTGGCCCCGTTTTTTCACGGCACACAGCCCGTGGGACCGTCGCCCGTGATCTGCCACACCACCAAGCAGAAGTGCCGGGAACTCACCACCGGGGAGATCGAACGGCTCGTGGAGCAGTTCGGGGAAGCAGCCCGCAGGTTGCGGGAGGCGGGGTTTGACGGGCTCGAACTGCACGCGGCACACAACTACATGCTGGTGGGATCCTTCCTCTCCCCCCTTCGGAACCGACGGATCGACGACTACGGAGGCTGCCTGGACGACCGCATGAAGTTTCCCCTGGAGGTCCTCCGGAGCATCCGGGACAGGGCGGGCGAGGATTTTCCGGTGATCCTGCGTATCTCAGGGGATATGGGGGTGGCGGGTGGCCAGGACATCCGCGAGACCCAGTACCTGGCGCCCCGCTTCGAGGAAGCGGGGGTGGACGCCTTTGAGATCTCCGCCGGGATCTTTCCGGAGGGGATGGAGCGCATCATCCCCCCCACCGGCTCCCCGATGCGCCCCAACGTGGGCCTGTCCGCGGCCGTGAAGCAGGTGGTGGGCGTGCCGGTGCTCGTGGTGGGCCGGATCAACGATCCCCGGGTGGCCGAGGACATCCTGGCCCGGGGGGAGGCGGACATGGTGGTCATGGGACGCGCGCTTCTGGCCGACCCGGAGTTCCCGGTCAAGGCGGAAGAGGGCCGGTTCGAGGACATCGCACCGTGTATCGGTTGCGGGCTGGGATGTATCGCGGGACGGAATGCCGGCCATGATATGACCTGCGTCATCAACCCCGTGCTGGGCAGGGAACAGGAGATGGCGATCACACCCGCGGAGAACCCGCGCAGGGTGATGGTGGTGGGCGGGGGACCCGCGGGTCTGGAAGCGGCTCGTGTTGCCGCACTCCGGGGGCATGCGGTGACCCTTTTCGAGCGTGAAGCAAAAGGGGGAGGGCAGCTGAACCTGGCGGCCGCTCCGCCCTTCAAGCAGGAGATCTGCAAGATACCCAAGTACCTGGTCGCCCAGGCGCACAAGGCAGGGGTCAGCCTGCGGATGGGGGTGGAGGTCACGCCCGGAACCGTGGAGCAGGAGGCCCCGGACGTGCTCGTGGTGGCCACGGGAGTGGAGCCCCTGATCCCGGACATCCCGGGCATCCGGGACCGGGAGGTGGTCTGGGCGCACGACGTTCTGGGGGACAAGGTGGACATTCTGCCGGGCCGGGTGCTGGTGATCGGGGGCGGCATGGCCGGGTGTGAGACGGCGGAGATGATCGCCGACCGGGGCGACAACCCCATCATCGGAAGCACCTGTGTCACGATCATCGAGATGCTGGACCGGGTGGCGCAGGACGTAGCTCCCCAGAACCGGAAGCGGCTCATGGAGAGGCTCCGCGCGTGCGGGGTGGAGATCCTCACCTCCACCCGCGTGAAGCGGTTTCTGGAGGACGGGGTGGTGGTGGATCGCAACGGGGAGGAGGAGACGATCCGCGGGGTGGACCGGATCATCCTGAGCACCGGGGTGAAGCCGCACGACCCCCTGTCCGGCAAGTTCCGGGACAAGGTGCCGGAGGTTCACGTGATCGGGGATGCCCGGGAAGCGCGCAGCGCCCTGCAGGCCATCGCCGAGGGGGCCGAAGTGGGCAGGAAGATCTGAACCTGCCCGTGCAGCTTCTGACACACGATGGGTAGAGAAGATGAAGAGACCGTATCAAATCCTTTTGTCTGATCCGGATCCCGTTCTGGTCAAGGGACTGGCCGGGATTCTTGAAAGAAGATCCTGCAATATTACAACCGCCCCCGGCGCAAAAAAAGCTCTTGCGTTCCTGCGCAAACGGAAATTTGATCTGGTCATCACGGACCTGGCTGAGGAAATCAACGACAACAGGAACCTGTTGAAGAAGGCCCGAGAGCGAAATCCGGAAACCGTTGTGATTTTCCTGGCCGACGTGGGAGATCCTCAGCCGGAGGCGGACCTTCTTCATCTGGATGCGGACGATTTTATTCTCAAGTCCTGTAAACAGGAGGAGCTGTTTTTCCGTGTCGAGCGGTGTTTTCGGAAGTTGGAGCTTCAAACGAAAAACCGGATGCAGGAATCAACGCTTGTCAAAATCAATGAGGAACTGCAATCCGAGCTTGCCGAACGGGTGGACGCGGAAGAAAGATGGCTGCTCTTCCTGAAGGCTGCGACGGAGAGTTTCTCCCTGTACGATTCCGAACTCAATCTCGTCGAAATCAATGACGCGGGCCTCCGCCTCTTTCCGGCGGGTACGAAGAGGGCAGACATTATCGGAAAGAACCTTTCTGCGCTTGTGCCGGATCTCTATGGAACAGAGAGATATCGAAAACTCAAGGAAGTGATCAGAACCGGAACCCCTTTTTCCGAAGATGACGTGGTCCCGCCCGCCCCGTTTGGAGAAGACCTCTGCTATAACATCAAAGCGTTCAAGGTGGGGCGTGGCCTGGGGATTATCACCACCGATAACAGCCCCCGGAAACGGGCCGAGAAAGAACTGGAGAGACACCGCAACCATCTGGAGGAGCTGGTCCGGGAGCGGACCGAAAACCTTGAAGCGGCAAATACCGCTTTGGAGGTGTTGCTGAAAAAGAGAGAGAAAGACAAGAGGGATCTCGAGGAAAATATGCTGTTCAACGTGAAAGAGTTGATCCTTCCCTATCTGGAGACACTCTACAGGGGGCCTCTGGAAGAAAAGCAGAAATTCCTTCTGGAGACAGCCAAATCAAATGCCAATGAAATCATTTCACCGGTGATGCGGCGACTGTCCCACCAGTATTTGAGGCTTACGTCTACGGAGATCCAGGTGGCGAACTTTATCAAACAAGGGAAAACAACAAAGGAAATTGCTGAAATGTTGTGCCTGGCCTCCAGCACGATCGATTTCCACAGGGACAATATTCGAAAAAAGCTGGGAATAAAAAAGAAAAAGATAAATCTCAGAACGTATCTGTCCGCCCTGCAATAGATCCGGGAGGAGCCCCATGGACAGGGAGAGAATGGAAGCCTACTACAGAGCCTTCAACAGCGGGGACCACAAACAGCTCAAAGAGTATTATTCGGAGGATGTGGTTTTCGAATATCGGGATGTGAAGCTGGAGGGACGAGAGGTTGTCCTGGATTATTTTGCCGGGCTTCAACAGGGCTTTACCGAGAAAATACATCCCCTTTCCATCCTCGTGGACGGCAACAAGGTTGCCGTGGAAGTAGAGGATACGTTCACGGCAAAGGTCGATCTGCCTGATTTCCTGGGGAGCCCGCTCAGGCAGGGGGCGTCCGTAACGGCCAGATACGGCGGATTTTATGACACCCGGGAAAACAAGATCTGCCACATAAGGTTATACAGTTTTTCAGGATGAAGCGTTTTTTTTGTATCCAGGCCCCTCCCCGGATGGGGGAGGACGGCCAGAAAACAGCTTCCTGCCTGTTCAGATTACCCCCGTTTTTATATGGGGAAACCCCCAATAATTTCCCCTGAATAATCCCATATTGCGTTCCTGGAAAGCTCTATGTTTATACTGGAGAATCCGGGCATTTTTCGACCTGTCTGGAGCCACGTAAATTGTTATATAGCATATCGTTTTATATAATAAATATGTTCTTCGAGGTTGGCGGTAAAGGAGCCGGGGGTTTTCCTGCCTGAATCATCGGGTTTCCCATAGGGATCGCGGAAGCATAGGGATCGCAGAAGCATAGGGATCTCAGAAGCCATTCATTCCAGAAGGAATCGGGTTCCAAAAAGACGGGAGAGAAGAGATGGGATTTTGTTATCAGGGAAAGACACTGAAGGAAATCGTTGAGGAAAGGACTCGGCTTTTTGAAGAAACAGGGTATGCGTACAGCTTGGAAAGGCTTGAACTCGTCGAGGAAGACCCCGCCAAGTTCATGAGGTTTCAGATGCGGCTGGTGGCTTCTTGTATCAACGCAAGAGAATCCGCCAAGCTGATCTCCGCGAACCCCATGTCCATGATTCAGGGCGAACTGCTGTTTATGCTTGCCAACGCCGAAGGGGATGTGATCTCCGCTTCGTACGGTCTTGCCGGGCATATCCAGTGCATGCCGTTTATCATCCGCAATATCGCCAACCTGGGGTTTGAGGACGACCCCGGGATTGTTGAGGGAGACTTGTTTTCCTGCAATGATCCGATGTACGGCCCCCCGCACAATGCCGACTGCTATACCTGGTTGCCCGTCTTCTACAAGGGGGAACTGGTGAGTTGGACGGTGGGACTGAACCATATCGTTGATGTGGGCGGGATTCAGCCCGGCGGTCTCGGCGTCATTTCCCCCAATGTGTTTACCGATGGATTCACGTATCCGCCGACGAAAACAGGCGCAAATTTCAAGCAGCACAAATGGTGGGAACTGCATTGGAAACGCCGGACCCGGACCGAGATGTTCAACGTCCTGGACGACAAAATGCGGGCTGCCGGCGTTGTGTCTTTGCATGACAGGATTCTGGATATCATCGAAGAGTTCGGGGTGGACTATTACCGGAAAGGGTTGAAAGAGATTATCGAACGGGAGCGCAGAATCCTCGTGGGACGGATTCAAAATCAGGCCGTCCCCGGAAAATACACATATCTCCAACTGAGTGCGGTCAATTATAAAGGGACCCTGGGGAGGCTCTGGCCGGGTTCCAACAGGAACTGGATTATTCATAAAACCGGGGAGCTGAATATCCGTACGGACGGGACGTTGTTGACGGACCTGGAGGGGCTGACCAGTGAAGGGGATTTTCACGCCAATGCGTACGAGCCTGCGGTCCGGATGCTAACGTCTCTGGGGATGTGGCCCATGTTTGCGTACACCGAGACGATCAATTCATCTCTCTTGTATATGACGGACTGGAATATCCCCCCGGGAAGCATGTTCAATCCGCAAAACCCCTATGCCGGCACGGTGATGGGGTTGGGTGTCATCGCCGGGTACATCTACCTGTTTCACAACTGTCTGAGCCTTGCGTATTTCAGCAGGGGGTTTCTGGAGGAAACGTTCCCTGCGGACGGAACGACCATCGGATACGGCGCGGCGGGTATGCTGGGGGACGGGTTTCAATGGGCCGGCGGGGACATGTCCCTGATCACCTGCCAGAGCGAGGCGGCGACCCCGTACCACGACGGGTTCGATGCGTCGGTGTGCTCTCCCAACCCGGCCTCGGACATCGGGGAGACGGAGGCCGTGGAATTTCTCCTTCCCACCCAGGTCAACATCGGGAAGAAGCTGATCCCGGACTTCTGCGGGCACGGG
>CAYTRL010000237.1:0-9102 GCA_964439795.1 uncultured Thermodesulfobacteriota bacterium | reverse complement strand
ACGCATGGTCCATGAGAACCGACACGGCCCAGGGCATGAACACAGGTTTTTCGATCCTTCGGGCAGGGTATTTCCGGGCAACCTTGTCCAGAAAGTGATCGATGAGCAACGGAATGTCCTCCTTCCTGTCCCTCAGGGGGGGCAGAGCGATCGGCAGGACGCAAAGTCGATAGTACAGGTCCTCCCGGAAGCGCCCGGAAGCGATTTCCTTCCTCAGGTCCTTGTTTGTGGCGGCCAGGATCCGGACGTCCACCCGTTCCACCGCGGTTCCGCCCAGAGGCTCGAATTCCAGGTCCTGGACCACCCGCAGAAGTTTTGCCTGAAAGGCGGGCGAGGTTTCTCCGATCTCGTCCAGAAAGATCGTTCCCCCGTCGGCGAGCTTGAACTTGCCGGGTTTGCGCTTGTGGGCTCCTGTGAACGCCCCCTTCTCGTACCCGAACAGCTCGCTCTCCAGCAGGGGGTCGGGCAGCGCGGCGCAGTTGATCTTGATGAAGGGGTGGTCCTTTCTCGGGCTGTGATAGTGAAAGGCGCGGGCCACGAGTTCCTTTCCGGTTCCGCTCTCCCCCTGGATGAGCACGTTCGTGCCCGTGTCCGAGACCCGTTCGATGAGTTCGAAGATCTCCTGCATGCGAGGGCCCGTGCCGATGATGTTGGCAAAGCTGTAACGGTCCTCCAGGGCCCGCTTCAGGCCTTCCAGCTCGTTGAGGTCACGGACGATCCCCATGAGACCCATCCGCTCATTGGCCGGATCTTTGAGGGGGAGGGTGTTCAGGAGCACGGGGATGGCCTCTCCCCGGGCTGTGAGAACGGCGGTCCGCTGGTCGTGAATTTCGTTGCCGTTCATGACCCTGCGGGCGAGTTCCTCCGGACCGGGGACGTTCAGTTCCACCGGGTCGGACAGGATCTCTTTCAACGGTTTGCCCAGAAGGTCCCTCTCCAGGAGACCGGTCATCTCCTCCAACCGGGGGCTGATGCTGCGAAACCGGCCGTCCAGGCCCAGGGTGAACACGCCGTCGCCGATGGAGTTGATCAGGGTCTGCACCCTTTCCTTCTCCAGGGAGTAGAGCTTGAGCAGCTCACTCTGCTGTTCGATGATGTCCCGGACCTGTCCCATCTCCCGGAAGTGTTCCACATAGCCCAGGACCTTTCCCCCGGGATCCTGGATCACGCTGGTGTGCATGCAGCAGGCCACGATCTCTCCGGCCTGAGTCACCACGTCCACATTGAAGTTCTCCATGAACCGCTCGCCTTCCTGGTGCAGGCAGCGGTCGCATGTCCCGTTGCAAACCTCGCTTCGGACCACCTCGTAACAGATCTTTCCCCCGGCCTCGGATTCATCGATTCTCAGGAGTTCCTGGGCGTGACGGTTTATGAATCGAACGCGTTTTTCAGCGTCGATCACCACAAGCCCGTCGCGAAGCAGGTCCAGGAGGGGATCTTCCCGCAACGAAGCGAGAAACTCGTCGAATGATCTAACCACCCCGATCTCGCTGTGACCCGTGACCTCGTGCGCCATGGTTTCACTCCCGGGCGAACATGGATGTTTCATAGAACGGAAAGAGATATTTCACAAAAAACAAGATCTTACATGAAGCCCCTACTGCCGGCTTTCGGATAGACAGAACCCCATGGACCCATTTTCTGCCTATCCCTACGGATTTAGAGGGTATTTTTCTGGAAAGGTTACAAAACGATCATGAGGGAAAAAGAACCATGGCCTCGATGCGGCGTTTTCCACCCCAGGAGAAAAGATGCTTGACAAAGAACTTGCTTATTTTTAAAAGTAAAACGTATTTAGCCTGTTTGGGAATGGCTTAAACAGGATCCTTTGATCCCATCTTTGGGGAAGTTTTGAAGTGAAATGCCCCAATTGCCGGACAGACAACGCCGAGAATAAGAAGTTTTGCCGGGAGTGCAGGGCGAAGCTTTTAGCTGTTTGCCCGGGTTGGCAACATCACAATGCCCCGGCTCTACCGGGGGATCATTTAAGGGTGGCCCGGAAACACATCCTCCTCGTTCCCGGGTTTCCGGAGGTGCAGGTGGGTCAGTTCGTCCTTCAGGTAGGTGAAGGCGCTGTCCACGTCATCGAAGAAGCGGAAGATCTTCAAATCCTCCGGGGAGATGGCTCCCGCCTCCACCAGCGTATCGAAGTTCAGCACCCGCTCCCAGTACTCCTTTCCATAGATGACGATCGGCATCACCTTCCGGGTCTTCCGGGTCTGCACCAGGGTGAGCAGCTCGAACAGCTCGTCCAGGGTCCCGAACCCGCCGGGGAAGGCCACCAGGGCCTTGGCCAGGTAGAAGAACCAGAACTTGCGGACAAAGAAATAGTGGAACTCGAAGGCCAGCTCCCGGTCCTGGTATCCGTTGGGTTCCTGCTCAAACGGCAGGCTGATGTTCAGCCCGATGGATTTGCCGCCAGCTCTGCGAGCGCCCCGGTTGGCCGCCTCCATGATGCCTCCCCCTCCCCCGGAGCAGATGTGGAACCGCCTGCTCTCCTTGCGGATACCCAGAGACCAGCGGGTGAGCTTTTCCGCCAGGAGCGCGGCATCCTCGTAGTACCGTGACATGGCCAGATCGCTCTCCGCCCGCTGCAGCTGTTTTTTCATGGCCCGGGAAAGTTTCTCCAGGCCGGCCGCCTCCCGTTTCACCTGTCTCAGGTTTGCCCGGGCCCGGTCCGGACGCAGGGTACGGGCGGATCCGAAGAACACCACCGTGTTCCGCACGTTCTGTTTGCGGAAGCGGGCCGCGGGCTCCAGGAACTCCGCCAGCACCCGGATCGTCCTGCCTTCCGGGCTCGTGATGAAGTTCAGGTTCTTGTAAGCCTTTTCCGGCCACTTCTCGGGTGTATATTTTTTTCTTTTCGATGCCATGATTCTCCTTTCCAAGGCTTTCGATTATCTCAGTGCAGGCCCCGGTACATCCCGCCGTCGATGAGCACCGTCTCCCCGTTGATGTAGGCGGCCTGTTCCGAAGCCAGAAAAGCGGCCAGGGCCCCGAACTCCCGGGGGGTCCCCACCCGTCCCGCGGGGATCTGTCCCACTACGGCCTGCAGGGCATCCTCGTAAGGGATGCCCTGGGTTTTCGCCTGGTTTTCCAGAAGTTGCTCAACCCGCTCGGTCATGATGTAGCCGGGGGCCAGCGCGTTCGCCGTGATCCCGAGCGGTCCCAGATCCGCGGACAAGCTCTTCACGAAGCCGATGACGCCGGCCCGGGACACGTTGGACAGGGCCAGGACGGGCAACGGCTGCTTCACGGTGATGGAAGTTGAGGCGATGATCCTGCCCCAGTGCTGTTCCTTCATCTTGTGCAGGAAAGCGTAGACCAGGTGTACCGTGCTCATCAGGTTGAGCTGAACCGCTGCATGGTAGTCAGCCGGGGCCAGGTCCGGGGTCCGGCCCGGCGGAGGCCCGCCGGCGTTGGTAAACAGAACGTGCGCGGTGCCGTAGGTTTCCAGCACCCGTCGGGCAAAATCCTCGATGCTCTTCGGGCTCGTCACGTCGCACTCCAGGGCGAGCACCTCCACGCCGTGGTCCTCCCTGAGGGCCTCCCCGGTCTCGTGTATCTTCTCCGCGTCCCGGGAGCAGATGGCCAGCTTCGCGCCCTCCGAAGCCAGCGCCTCGGCCGCGGCCCGGCCCAGGCCCCTGCTGGCGGCAGCCACCACCGCGATCTTGTCCTTCAACCCCAGATCCATTGTGCCTCCTCCTTTTCTTTTCGGGTTGGCTTCTTATAGAATCGCAAAGGCTCGGCGGGAAAGCAAAGGCTCCGTCGGGCCAGGCCTGAACAGGCTTTCTCTGATGGCGAACGCGAAAGGAGGCGGCATGAAGGCGGCACTTGTACAACCGGGGGGCACCCTCCGGGTGGAAGAGGTCACAAGTCCCGAGCCCGGTCCCGGGGAGGTGGTGGTCCGGGTGGCATACTGCGGCATCTGCGGGTCGGACATCCACCTGCTGGCCACCGGGATGCTTCCCGAGGGATGTATCATCGGACACGAACAGTCGGGACGGGTTGCAGCCGTGGGGGAGGGCGTAGACGGCTGGCAGGAGGGAGACCCGGTGGCGGTCCTGCCGTTCGATCCTTGTTTCACCTGTGATCCCTGCAGGCGCTGGGACACCCAGGTCTGCCACGAGATGCTCCCCCGGGGATACGGCCTGGGCATGAACCCGGGCGGGTTCGCCGAGTTCATGTGCGTGAAACCCTCCATGCTTTTCCGGATTCCCGACGGTGTGGGCCTGCGGGAGGCAGCCCTGAACGAACCGTTGGCCGTTGCCGTTCACGGGGTGAACCTGGCGGGGTTCCGGGTCGGCGGCCGGGCCCTGATCATGGGGGCCGGTCCCATCGGCCTGATGACCCTGTCTGCGCTTCGGGCCGCCGGGGCTTCCGAGATCTACGTGAGCGAGCCCGACGCCCACCGCGCGCAGCAGGCCCGGGACGCGGGTGCGGACCAGGTGATCGATCCCTCCCGGGAGAGCGTGGAGGCGTCGGTCCGCGGGAATGACGGCAGCCTGCCGGAGCGCGTGTTCGATTGTGCAGGGACCGAGTCATCCATCCAGGAGGCGGTGACCTATGCGGACGTTCACGGGCGCGTCGTGGTGCTGGGGGTCCACATGAACAACGCCGTGATCTTTCCACCCAGCGCTTTCTTCAAAGAGGTTTCCCTGCATTTCAGCTTCGGGTACACGTACCGGGAGTTCGGGGAGTGCCTGCTCCTGCTCCAGCGGGGCGTCCCGGCCCCGGACACGATCATTAGCAGCACCCTGCCGCTGGACCGCATCCAGGAGGCGTTTGAGATGCTTCAGAACCCCGGCCAGATGAAGGTTCTCATCGACTGCCGTCAGGAATGACCCGACATGGGAAGGAGTTTTCGCCAGTCGCCGTCTGCATTCGGCCCTGGCCCCCCCTTCGCCTGATTCTGAAAGCCGGACGCCGAAGGCTGACAGCTTGCGGCTTTGCCGCCTCAGGCATCAGTTGACGGCCGAGCGGGGAGCGAGCCATCGGGCCGCCTTCTTCCACGGGCTGGCCATCTTGAACAGACCGCTGGAGAGGGGTCCCGGGATATTTCCGATCTTTCGCGTTACCTGTTCGATCTGTCCGTGGCCCAGCCGGATGAACCAGACCAGGGGGGACTTTCTGTACCCCTTTCTTCCTGTTATCATGCACGGGAGTCTCAAAGATATTTCCTCTCATTCGAAAAAAAAACATCGAATAACTTGTCCCGGAATCAGATTCGGCATCCCCAACCCACGGCGGAGAAGAGATCATGCCCCAGACCGCGTACGAGAGACTGACGGCGTTCGACAACTCGTTTCTGCTCATGGAGAACGACAATGCCTACCTGCACATGGGGTCGGCCCACATCTTCGAGGCGGAACCCCTCCGAACCCCGGAAGGCGGGATCGATGTGGCGCGCATCAAGGCGGTCGTGGCGACCAGTTTGCACATGGTTCCCCGTTACCGGCAGCGGCTGGCCTACCTTTCCCGGGAAGACCGTCCCGTGTGGGTGGACGATGAGCGGTTCAACCTGGACTACCACATACGCCACACCAGCCTGCCCCGGCCCGGCAACGACGAGCAGCTCAAGCAGTTGTTCAGCCGTGTGATGCAGCAACACCTGGACCGGGCCCGTCCCCTGTGGGAGATCTGGGTAGTGGAAGGCCTCCGGGACGACCGGTTCGCGATCATCGCCAAGGTGCACCACTGCATGATCGACGGGATGGCCGGCGTGGACCTGATGAAGATCCTGTTCAGCCTCACGCCCGAGTACGAGATCCGGGATGCCCCGCCTTTCTTCCCCAGGCCGGCACCCTCCGGCCTGAGCTTCCGCATCCAGGAGGCGGGGCGGCGTGCCCGCATGTCCCTGGACCTGGTGCGGGACTTCAACGGTCTCCTGCAGCGGGTCAAGGACCGGAGACACGAGCTTCTGGTCAAGGCGCGGGCGGTGGCGGAGACCATGGGCGCTTCCCTGGCCCGGCACTCCAAGACACCGCTCAACAAGAAGATCGGTCCCCACCGCCGGTGCGACTGGTTCCGCATGGACCTCGAGGACGTGAAGACGATCCGGCGCACGCTGGGCGGGAGCGTCAACGACGTGGTGTTGACCATCGTCACCGGCGCGGTCCAGCGTTTCATGATCCAGCGGCAGTTGAACCCGCGGGCCATCGATTTTGTGGTGATGGCCCCGGTGAGCGTGCGCACCCGGGATCAGATGGGTTCCCTGGGCAACCGCGTGTCGGCCTGGCTCATCAAGATGCCGATCGGGGAGATCGACCCCCGGCGGCAGCTGGAGCTGATCCGGAAGCAGACCCGGGCGCTGAAGGAGTCCAAGCAGGCCGTGGGCGCGGATATACTCACGCAGGCGGCCGAATGGATGTCCACGACCCTGCTTTCCGTGGGGACGCGGAACATCTCCCGGCTTCTGCCGTTCAACATGGTGGTGACCAACGTGCCGGGGCCCCAGTTTCCGCTTTACATGGTGGGGGCCAGGATGCTGGAGGTCTTTCCCCACGTCCCGATCATCGACCAACTGGGGATCGGGGTGGCCCTGCTGAGCTACAACGGGAAGATCTTCTGGGGGTTCAATGCGGACTACGACCTGGTTCCGGACCTGTGGAGGTTCATTGAAGACATCCGTTCCTCTTTCGAGGAGCTGCTCAAGCTCAGCACCATAGAACCCGGGGCGGGTGACGAGGCGCCCGGAGCGGAGGACCCCAAGGCCTCGACCGGCCGCAAGCGGAAGAAACAGGCGGAAGAGGAAACGGTTTCCGCTTCCTGACAGCACGCCTGCACCCCTGTACGTTGCGTCAGCCCGCCAGGACCTCCCGCGAAAAATTCCGGGCCAGGGCCAGGAGCATCAGGGTAGGGGGCCTGCCCGGGGAGCGGGGGAACACGCTGGCGTCGCAGACGAACAGGTTCTGCGTGCCCTTGACCCGCAGGTCCCGGTCCACGATGCGGCCAACGCCTGCGGTGCCGCCCGGGTGTCCGCCGATGCTTTCTGCCACCACGATGCTCAGGGGGTTCGCGCCTGCGCCGATCAGGATCTCCCGGGCGAGGTCCGTGGCTTCCGCGGCCTTTCGACGGTCCTGGTCATTCAGGGGCTTGGTCATTTTTCCGGATGCATCCACGCGGCCTTCGGCCGAGTCGGCCACCTTGATGAACATGCCCAGCATCCGGGCCCACTTCCCCGCCGCGGACAGGGTCTTCCACCCTATGGACGGCCGCATGAGCGTGCTCATCCAAGCGTTCTTCCCGTTCACGTTCCCCAGGAGGAACCCCTTGTCGTCGGCAAACGCTTCACAGGCGTAGGAAAACGTCATCTCTGTCGTGTTGGTGACGGGCCTGTCCGCCATGCCCCAGAGCACGTTCATCGGGTCCATGAAGAAATGGGTGCCGACATCGGTGAAGCCCGACCGCTGCAGGAGGACGGCGGATCCGATGCCGCCCGCGGCCAGGACCACCGTGTCCGCACGGACCTCCAGCTCTCCTCCCGGTGTCTTTGCCCGCACACCCGTAGCCCGGCCGTTCTCCATGAGCACCTGTTTCACGTCCGCCCGCATGATCAGCCGGGCGCCCGCCTCCACGGAGTCGTCCACCCAGCTTCTCGTGGTCCATTTGGCGTGGTCCCTGCATCCGGTCATGCATGCATCGCAGTCGTTCCGGCAGCGGGTTTCGTCGATGAACTTGGACTGGGGTCTCAGGTCGATGCCCATGCGCGCCGCGGAAGCCCTGAGCTTCAACGTCGCCGTCCAGGGTGCGGTGAACGCTTCGGACAACGGCTTGATACCGATTTCCCGCTTGATTTCAGAGACGTCATCCGCAAGGTCCCGGCCCGTGACTTCCTGGAGCCAACCGGGCGGGTCGAACGCGTTGCCGCAGAAGACCACGCTGCAACCGCCCAGGGTGATGGCCCGGTCGACAATCACACCTTCTTTCGACCGGGAGAAAACGGCCCATTTGTCATACATGCGGGAGGCGTTCAGCCAGTTGCCCTTGACTTCATGCCGGGGGCCTTTTTCCAGGATCACCACGTTTTTCCCCGCGCGAGCGACTTCTCGAGCCACTGTTGCGCCTCCAGGACCGGAGCCCACCACCACGACCTCTGTCTGCAGGCTCTTTTCCACGGACCGTCCTCCCGATCTGATTGTGTTCTTCATCGCTTTCTATATCGTATCCTGCGGACCTTTCCAACAGCTGTTTCCTTCCGGAACCTGTCATTTTTTCTGATTCTTGGAAAAAAGGCTTGACAACTAGTCTACCAATCGGTAGGCTAGCGACTATCTAAGGATATTCTAATTTCTACCCATTGATAGAATCGCCGGGAGGGCACATGTCAGAGGGTCAGGAAGATCGCCCGGTGGATATGCGCCGGCGGATCCTGGAAGAGGGGATTCGGTTGTTCGGGGAAAACGGGTTTGAAGGGACCTCGATCCAGGCCGTTGCCGACGCGGTGGGTATCCGGAAACCGTCGCTGCTCTACCATTTCAAGTCCAAGGATGAGCTGCGGCAGGCCGTGATACGGGACTTGTTCACCCACTGGCAGCAGGAACTGCCCAGGCTGCTGGCCGGGGCGACCAGCGGGCACGACCGGTTCTCCTCCACCGTCGAGGCCCTGGTCGGGTTTTTTCTGTCCGATGCCAACCGGGCAAGGGTTGCGATCCGGGAGAGTCTGGACCGGCCGAAAGAGCTGAGAAAAATGGCCTCCGAACTGGTGCTGCCCTGGACCCGCCTGCTCGTCGAGTACATCCGCATGGGCCAGGAGGCGAAGATCATCAAGCGCGAGGTGGACCCGGAGTCGTACATCATGCAGGTGATGGTGATGGTCATCGGGACGGTGGCGCTGGGACACGTGGTCTCAGCACTGACCGACGCGGGCAGCGAGGAGAGGAGGGAGAGGGGGATCAAAGAGCTGGTGCGTATCGCCCGGGACACCCTGTTCGAAACCCCAAACCAAGAAGAGTGATCAGGAGGAAACATGGCGAACTTTTATGACGACAACGAAGATCTGAAATTCTACGTGGAAAAGTACATCGACTGGGAACCGCTCGTTCGGATGACCGAGTTCGACTACCGGCTGAGCGAAGGGTTCGAGAACGTGGAGGACGCCCT
>CAYTRL010000236.1:0-9116 GCA_964439795.1 uncultured Thermodesulfobacteriota bacterium | reverse complement strand
GACCAGTTCGATCAGCAGCAGCCTTCCCACCATGCCAAAGCGGCCGATATCCTGAACTCCCTGGACAACTACCTGGGGACCGTCCTGGGGGGGCAGGCCGCGGTGGCTACGGGCTGCCGGCAGTGCCACGGCTCCAACGTCAAGGTGCTCGCGGACGGCAAGCTGGATCCCATGACCTGGCCCAACACGGGGATCGGGCGCATCAACCCGGACGGGAGCAAGGGGAGCTGCTCGGCCTGCCACACGCGGCACCGTTTCTCCATCGGCCAAGCGCGAAGGCCCGACGCGTGCGGGAAATGCCACCTGGGCCCGGACCACCCCCAGATCGAGGTGTACAACGAGTCCAAGCACGGCATCCTTTACCAGGCGTTCCGGGACAAGCTGAACGTGGACAACGTGGAATGGGTTGCCGGGGTGGACTACCAGGACACGGCCACCTGCGCCACCTGTCACATCAGCGCCACCCCCAATATGCAGGCCAGCCATGACGTGGGCCAAAGGATCTCCTGGACACTGCGGCCGGCCGTTTCCAAGAAGATGGAAAACTGGCAGGAACGCAGGGACCGGATGAAGGATGTCTGCCGGCAGTGCCACGGCGACCCGATGATCGACGGCTTCTACATGCAGTTCGACAACCTCGTGGAGCTCTACAACACCAAGTTCGCCATCCCGGCCAAGAACATGCGGGATGAACTCATCAAAAAGGGAGTCATATCCAAGGCGAACTTCGACGACGAACTGGACTGGATCTACTGGGAACTCTGGCACCACGAAGGCCGCCGGGCCCGCCACGGCGCCTCCATGAGCGGCCCGGATTACGCCTGGTGGCATGGGCTGTACGAGGTGGCCAAACACTTCTACAACGAATTCATCCCCGAGGTGGAGCATCTCCTGGGCAAACGGAAGTCGGTCCCCTTCCTGGAAGAACACGTCTTCAGCGACCCCCGGCACCGTTGGTACAAGGAAGGCATGAGCAAGGAGGAGTTGGAGAAGCTGAACAAGTTCTACGACGAAAGGTACGGCGGGGAAAAAGCCAAATAGATCGGGTGGGACCCCTCCGGCCCGATGACCGGCCGGTTCGCTCCCCTCAAAAAAAAGAGGGTGTTCATGACAGGCAGAAGCTCCATCGGATGGTTCACGCTCGTGCTGATGGCCCTGATTGCGGCGGCAGGCCTGTTCACCGCCCGGGCCGATACACCCGGGCGGGCGGTCGAACCGGAAGCCGGCACTGCAACGCTTTTCCAGGAGACCCTCTCCGAAGAGGTGGTCGAGTACCCCGTACCCATGAAGCCGCTGCCCAAGACGATCACCCCCTGCCGGGCGTGTCACGGGCCGGAGAAGGACTTCAAGATCAACTGGACACGGGAAGAGGTCCTGCGGGTCCACACCAACATCCGGCTGGATCACGGGGGGGCCAAGGTCTGGTGCCTGGACTGTCACAGCCCCGGGGAACGGAACTTTCTGCTCCCCCTCAGCGACGGGAAGCTGATAACGTTCGAACGTTCCTTCGAACTCTGCGGGAAGTGTCACGGCACCAAGTACCGGGACTGGCGCAACGGTATTCACGGAAAACGGACCGGCTACTGGAACGGGGAGAAGACCTACAATCTCTGCACCCAGTGCCACAACCCCCATTCACCGAAATTCAAGCCGATCCAGCCCCTGCCCCCCCCCAACAAACCCAGGACCCCCAGGGAAAAGGGCGACAACCACTAAAGGACCCGCACCATGAGCAAAACCAGGAAAAACCCCGGAAGCCAACTCCAGCGAAAACGCCGAAATCCGGCGGGAGCCCCGGCCGACAGTGCAGAGGGGGGAGCCGGGGTCCGCGGGGAAGGGAAGACGCCCCGGATGAACCGGCGCAGCTTTCTGGCCGGGACCGCGGGGATTACCGGCCTGTTGGCCGTCAGCGCCTGCGACTGGGATACGTTCGCGCAGAACAATTTCAAGCGGATGACCAAACAGGATCTCGAAGAGGTTCTGAAGCGGCTGGAAGCCGAGTACAAGGTCAAGTATGGGAAAGATTTCGTGGTGGGCGCCGAAGGGCCGATCCCCGGGACCCTGTTCGGATACGCCCTGGACATCCAGCGCTGCATCGGGTGCCGCCGGTGCGTGTACGCCTGCGTGGAGGAAAACAACCAGACCCGCGATCCCCAGATCCAGTATATCCGCGTGCGCCGGTTCCAGGACGGCAACATGGACTTTGAAGAGGCCGATCTATACTACGATACGGACCGGGTCCCCCAGGAAGGCTATTACTACATACCCACCCAGTGCCAGCACTGCGAAAATTCACCCTGCCATAAGGTCTGTCCCATCAAGGCCACCTGGAAGGAGCCCGACGGCATCGTGGTCGTGGACTACAACTGGTGCATCGGCTGCCGGTACTGCATGGCCTCCTGTCCGTACCAGGGACGATGGTTCAACTGGACGGACCCGGTGATACCGGAGGACCAGATCACCACGGACACCCACTACCTGGGGAACCGGCCCCGGATGCGCAATGTGGTGGAAAAATGCACCTTCTGCATTCAGCGGGTGCGCAAAGGGAAATACCCGGCCTGTGTGGAGATCTGCCCGGTGGGGGCCCGGAAGTTCGGGAACCTTCTCGACCCGGACAGCGAGATCAACTGGATTCTCCGGAACAAGCGGGTTTTCCGGCTGAAGGACGAACTGAACACACAGCCAAAATTCTATTACTTCTTTGCCTGACGCGAGGGACGAGTTGTGGAGAGATCCGGTTTCGTTTCCGGAGTCGCCGAATTTATTTGCGGTTCCGTCAAAAGACTGATCCAGGGGTCCCCCGCGGACTATATGTGGGTGGGCTCCCTCCTGATCCTGATGGCCGCCGGGATCGGGGCCTACATCTGGCAACTGTACTCCGGGCTCGTGGTAACCGGCATGACCAGTTACGTGTCCTGGGGGCTGTACATCGGCAACTTCACCTTCCTGGTGGGCGTGGCCGCGGCCGCCGTACTGCTGGTCATTCCCGCCTACCTGTACAACTTCGGCCCGATCAAGGAGATCGTGATCGTGGCCGAGGCCCTGGCGATCTGCGCCATCTTCATGGTCCTGCTCTTCGTTACGGCGGACCTGGGACACCCGGAAAGGTTCTGGCATCTCATCCCGTTTATAGGGATGCTCAACGCCCCCCGGTCCATGCTGAGTTGGGACCTTCTCGTTGTGAACACGTACCTCCTTCTCAACGTGTTCATCGCGGGGTACCTTCTGTTCCACGCCTACCGGAAAACAGAACCCAACATGAAGTTCATCCTCCCGTTCATCCTGCTGTCCATCCCCTGGGCGGTGAGCATCCACACGGTCACCGCCTTCCTGTACAACGGTCTGGCCGCCCGACCCTTCTGGAACGCCTCGATCCTGGCCCCCCGGTTTCTCGCCTCCGCGTTCTGCTCCGGGCCGGCCCTGATCATCCTGATCTTCCAGATCGTCCGGAAGCACACCCGGTTCCACGTCTCGGACGAGGCCCTGTTCAAGATCTCCGAACTGATCTGCTACGCCATGGCGATCAACCTCTTCCTGCTGGGCGCCGAGTTTTTCAAGGAGTTGTATTCCGATACGCACCACCTTTCACCGCTGAAATACCTGTACGCGGGCCTTCACGGGAAGGATGCCCTCGTCCCGTGGATCTGGACGGCGCTCACGTTCAATGTCGTCGCGTTCCTGATCTTTCTTGTTCCGGCCACGAGAAAGAGGTTCATCACCATGAACCTCGGATGCGTGCTCATGATCGTCGGCATCTGGATCGAAAAGGGCATGGGGCTCGTCATCCCAGGGTTTATCCCTTCCACGCTGGGCCAGGTGTGGGAGTATTCGCCGACCATGATAGAGATTCTGGTCACACTGGGAATCTGGGCCATCGGCCTGCTGCTCTTCACCATCATGCTCAAAGTCATCATCCCCATCGAGACCGGGGAGTTCACCAAAGACAGCCGGACCGCCGCCTGACGCACATCGCTCCCTGCTCCTGAAAGAGGAAAACAACATGAGAACCGTGATCTGCACATTGTGTTTCCTGGCCCTGTTTGCGGGACGTGCAGGCACGGCGGCACAGGCCGCGGAAACCAGCGGATCCGTTGTAGAAAATCTGAAGAGTTCCGACGCTGCAAAGGCAACGCAGGCGGCCGAGGAGATCAAGAAGAACGGGAAGGCGGCCCCCGAAGCCGTGGAAGCGCTGGCGGGCGCCATCCGGCATCCCAACGAGATGGTCCGCCTCACGGTGATCGAGGCGCTTTCCGAGATCGGTCCGGACGCGGCCCCCGCGGTTCCGGCGCTCACCGGGGCCCTCAAAGATGAAGACCCCATGATCCGGGAGGCAGCCGCCCTGGCCCTGTTCAGCGTCGGCGGCAGGGCCGCGCCCGCGGTCCCCGGACTGATCTCGTGCCTGGGAGACGGAAACCGGCCGGTGCGGGACAGCGCCGTGCTTGCCCTGGTCAAGCTGGGCAGGGCCGCCGTCCCCGGTCTGACCGACGCCCTGGGTTCCGGGGAGGAAAGGGTCCGCTCCGGCGCGACCGAGGCCCTGGGCCGGATGGGCGGCGAGGTGGTGCCGGACCTGATGAGCGTCCTTAAAGGCGGTTCGGACCCGGCCGCACGGGCGGCATCCGGCGCACTGGCCCGGATCGGCGCCCCGGCCGTGCAACCGCTGATCCGGCTGATGCTTCAGAGAAAAACGCCCGCGGCGGAACGGGCGGAACAAGCACTGAAGGAAATCGGCGCCCCGGCCGTGCCCGGCCTGCTGGATGCGCTGAAGAAAAAATAATGTCATTTATCCGAGTTGAAAACCCAAAAGCGGGGTGCTGGTCCGGAAATCATGAATCAACCGGTCGGAAAACCAGGCAAACCTGCTTTTCCGTCATTCCGGACGTGATCCGGAATCCAGGGGAGGGGAGAGGGAGGTTCTGTGGCATCTCCCCCTTGGCCACCCCTGGATCCCGGCTTTCGCCGGGATGACAGGAAAATGCTGTTTATCGACTCCTTTGCCCGGGATGAAGAAAACGAGTATTCCGACAGGTTCCCAGGCAAACGGGGTTCGTCAGGGCCCTGGACGCAACGAGTTTGCAGCTGATTGTCTCAGGAGGATTAAAAACATGAAAAAAATGATCGGGTGCCTGATCATTCTACCCCTGTTCCTGTTCACGTGGGTCGCTGTCATCGCCGCGGAAGACTGTCCCGGCTGCGCGAAAACATCTCTCTCCAGTCCGCTGGACCCCAACTGGCAGGAGTATCGCCCGCCCCCCCTGGCCCCGGGGGAGACTCCGGACTGCCATCGCGTACAGTTCGGCAAGAAAAAGTGTATCGAGTGCCACGAAAAGGACACCCCGACGGCCTACAAACAGTGGCTCGGGTCCAAACACGGGATCAACAACGTGAAGTGCGGGATCTGCCACGGGGACGCGGTGAACTACCGGGCCATGCCCGACAAGGCGGTCTGCATCGGGTGCCACTCCCAGCAGGTCGATCACATGCCCGCGGATAGCCCGGTGACCAACTGTGCTTACTGCCACAAGGCGCACTGGTTCACCGTTCACAATATCGACAAGTACAAGGAGTTTGCTCCGGACCGGGAACCCGCCATGGCGGTACCGGGCTTTTAATGGATAACCACCGTACGGCCGCCGGATGAACGAGAGGAATTCCATGACACGGTCCGTTCAGGAACGGCATGCAGGCGGCGTCCTGCCAACCGCCTGACAGATTTTCCCTTGAGGAGGATGCAATGGACGTAACCCGAAGAGAACTGATCAAGCTTTCCGCGGCGGCTTTTGCGGCCGGCGCCCTGAACATCCCCCTGCCGAACCATCTGCTCGCAGGGGAACGGAACGTGGTGGTGGACAAGTGGATCAAGGGTGCCTGCAGGTTCTGCGGCACCGGCTGCGGCATATTCGCCGGGGTACGGAACGGGAAGATGGTGGGGATCCGGGGCAACCCCAAGGCACCTACCAACTTCGGGTTTCTCTGCGTGAAAGGGTTCAAGGGCTTCCTGAGCATGTACCACCCGGACCGGCTCAAGGTCCCCATGGTCCGACAGAAGGACGGGACGTTCAAGCAGGTTTCCTGGGACCAGGCCCTGGACGAGGTGGCGGGCAAGTTCAAGTACCTGCGCGGAAAGTACGGCAAGGACGCCGTCTCCTACTACGGTTCCGGGCAGGCCATGACCGAGGAGAGCTACACGTTCAACAAGCTCTGGAAGGGCGGCCTGCGCTCCAACATGGTGGAGGGGAACCCGCGCCTCTGCATGGCGTCCGCGGTGGGCGGCTATGTCAGCACCTTCGGCACGGACGAACCGGCGGGCTCCTACGAGAACATCGAGAAGGCGAAAACGATCTTCATCGTGGGTTCCAACATGTCGGAATGCCACCCGATCATCTTCCGCCGCATCGCCCGGCAAAAGCTCAAGAGCCCGGACCAGATCAACATCATCGTCTGCGAACCGCGCTACACCTCCACCGCCCGGATCGCGGACGTGTGGCTGCCCGCGGACCCGGGCACGGACCTGGCCGTGTTCCACTGCATGGCCCGGGAGATCGTCAAGAACGGCTGGGTCGACAGCTACTACGTGGACAACCTCTGCCGGTTCACCACCGGGAAAGAGGTGGTGGATTTTAAGGCCTACAAGAAGTTCCTGGAACAGTTCACCCCGGAAAAGGTGGAAAAGCTAACCCGCGTGCCCGCGGCCAACCTTCGGGAAGCCGCCAGGATGTTCGGCTCCGAGGGCCCCACCCTGAGCCTCTGGACCATGGGCCTCAACCAGCGGACCCGCGGCGTGTGGGCCAACAACCTGGTCCACAACCTGCACCTGATCACCGGGAACATCTGCAAGGAAGGCGCCGACCCTTTCTCCCTCACCGGCCAGCCCAACGCCTGCGGCGGCGTCCGGGAGACCGGGAGCCTCTGTCACCTGCTGCCCGGCACCCGGCCCGTGAAAAGCCCCAAGGTGCGCGCCCAGGTGGAAAAGGCGTGGAAGATCCCCCAGGGCACCATCGACCCCAAACCCGGGTTCCACACCATGAAGATGTTCGACAACCTGGGCGGGGAAGCGGACGCGGACAAACCGATCAAGGGCATGCTCGTCTGCACCACCAACCCGGCCCAGGCCCTTCCCAACGTGAACAAGTATCTCAAGGGGATGAAGGACGCATACCTGGTGGTCCTGGACATCTTCCCCACGCGGACCACCCAGTTCGCGGACGTGCTGCTTCCCGCGGCGTTCATCTACGAGAAGGGCGGCGTGTACGGCTGCTCGGAGCGTCGCAGCCAGCTCACGAGCCAGGTGGTTGAGCCGCCGGGAGAGGCGAAGTCCGACCTCTGGATCGCCGCCCAGCTCGCCAGGCGCATGGGTCTGGAACAGCTGATCCCCTGGAACATGGACGACCCGGCGGAGGCCTTCAAAATGGCCTGGGACGATTACCGGGAATGCGTCAAGATGACCGAGCACTCCCTGTACGGAATGACCCGAGAGCGGCTCCTGGAGTTGGACACCGGGCTCCAGTGGCCCTGCCCGACCGAAAAAAGCCCCGGGTGCGCCCAGCGATACGTGCGGGGAAAGGACCCGATCATGGATATGCCCGAGATCGTGAAGGTCCCGGCCCAGGCCATGGTCTATTTCTACGCGGACAAGAAGCACGAGGGGCGGGCCAACGTGTTCCTGCGTCCGTACAAGGGCCCGGAAGAGCCGCCGGACAAGGAATACCCGTTCTTCCTCACCACGGGACGCGTGATCGAGCAGTGGCACACGAGCACCATGACCATGCGGGTGCCCGAGATCGCCCGGTCCCAGCCCAACGCTTATATGGAGATCCATCCCACGGACGCCAAGGAGTACGGGATCAAAAACGGTGACATGGTGAAGATGACCAGCCGCAGAGGGTTCAACCTCCTGCCGGCCCGGGTGGCCCGAAGGTCGCTTCCCGGGGTCCTGTTCGTTCCCTGGTTCGACCAGAACTGGGACCGCATGATCAACCGGGTGACCATCGATGCCTTTGATCCCGGCTCCAAGCAGCCTGAGTTCAAGATCTGCGCCGTCAAGATCGAACGGATCGGAGACCCCAAGGACGTGGCGGACATGACGATCATCTCCGACCCGAACGCCCCGTTCCCCAAGGAGGTCTGAGCACACTGCTCAATGTTGGGAGGCACCTTTCATGCTGATCACGGGAAGTGCGCTCTTCGTCGAACCGGGATCGGATGAAGAAGTGCAGGAGAGAATCAAGGGCTACCCGGAGGTGACCTTCCAGGTTCGATCCGAGTCCGGCACCGAGCTCGTGGTGAACCTGGAGGTGGAAGACCACCGGGCCCTGGAGAACCTCTGTATGGAACTGAAGGAGAAGATCCCGCAGATCGTGGAGATCACCCACATCTACGTGAACTTCGAAGAAGCAATCGAGAAAATCCCCGGCGGCTGACCGGAGCGCCCGGCCTCCCCCAATGGGTCTGATCTCTGAACAGGGGGAACTCTCCCCCAGGAAAACCACCGGTCCATACAGCCCTCCCCTATTTTCCTTCGAAAGGAAAACTCTTAACCTATATCAAGGAAATTTCTGCGCATGTCGCCTACGCTGAAAGGAGACTCGCAGCCGTTTTCCGGGAAATAGGGGCTTCCAGGGAAGGTCCGACATCCCTTAATCCGGGGGGGAACCGTTTTCTGCCCGGGGTGAAGCCTTCCTTCAGATATACACCAACGATTTCGACTCGTTTCATGGACCGACGAAACTTCTTGAAAAATGCCTTGTCGATCGCCCTGTTCCCGGCAGCCGGGGCATGGATCGGATCTGCCTGGGGCAGGACCCAAGGGACCAACGGGTTGCCGCTGCGTCCGCCCGGGGCATTGAAGGAACCGGATTTTCTCTCCCGTTGCATCCGCTGCCTGAGATGCGTGGATGCCTGTCCGAACCATGCCATTCTACTGCTGGACGACTCGTTTGGCCGGCACAGGGTTTCCACCCCGACCATTCATGCACGTCGGCAGGCCTGTATGCTCTGTACCGGTATGCCGGGAAATTCCCTTCGTTGCACGGAGGTTTGTCCCACCGGCGCGCTGCAACGCGTGCGCAAGGACCCGGGAGAGATCCAGAGCAAGGTGGCCATGGGCACGGCGGAGA
>CAYTRL010000235.1:0-9117 GCA_964439795.1 uncultured Thermodesulfobacteriota bacterium | reverse complement strand
TGTTTTTCTACAGGCTCAAATGGATTGAGTGGGGCAGGGCCCCACCCGACTTCCTCCCCGATCCGCAATTCCGGAAATGCCCCCTCCCCGAGCGCTTTTTCAGATGGTAGAAGAACCGCTTCCGGCCGCAGACCCGTCCACTCATCCCCGAACGGCGCGCGCCTTGCAGAGGGAATCGTGCGAACGGGTAGAGGGCGAGCGAAATGTTCCGGCGTCTTTCCCGGAACCGGCGGCGATGGTTGAAAGGGCGGAACCATGGTGGCCCCGATCTGCATTCCGGTCCTGCTGGTGTCGGCCGGTATGCTGGCCGGCATGCTGCACTCCGGAGCACGGGATCTTTTTCTCTGTGGGCTTTTCGCAACGGTTCTTCTCTCCCTGCCGGCTTTTTTCTCGGGGCGGAGATCCGTGTCCGGGTTTCTTCCCCTGTTGCTTTCCCTCCTGTTGCTGGGGGCGGCGAGAACGAGCCTGCGGATGAACCCTCGCCTTCCGGCGGATCACCTGGCCCGCATGGTCCGGGATGAACCCGTTTTTCTGGAAGGCGTCCTCTGCGAAGCGCCGCGCCTGTTCCCTTCCTGCACGATGCTTCTCCTGAACTGTCTGACCATCCGGGAGGCCGGGGAGAGCCGCCGGGCCACGGGACGGGTTGATCTGTTCCTGAACGGAAAGCATCCGGGGTTCCGGGCCGGGGACCTTTTGCTGGTGAAGGCGCGCATCCGCAGGATCCGGGCCCCCGGAAACCCGGGTCCGATGAAGACACGGTACCGGTCGTTCCTCCGGGGGGTATACGTGAGAGGCAGTGTCCAGGTCCCCGGGCATATTTGTCGACTCAGGTCCCCCGGCGGATCCAGGGCGGAGGGGATTGTTTCTGGCATCCGGGAGCGAGTGGGCGGTTTTCTCCGGGAAGGGGGCTCCCCCCGGACGGAAGCCCTGCTGAAGGTCTGGCTGCTGGGCGATCGTTCCTCACTGCCGAAAGATCTCCGCGAGGACTTCCGCGCATCCGGCCTGGCGCACCTGCTTGCGCTTTCGGGCTTGCACGTGGGTATGGTGTTCCTGTTCCTGTACGGTTTCTGGAACCTCCTGCTGCGCGGGTCTGTGCGCCTGCTGCTGCGCGGGTGGGTGCAAAAGCTCGCGATCCTTTTCAGCCTGCCGGGCGTGCTGTTCTACATCCTGCTGGCCGGGAGTCCGGTGACCGCCGTACGCGCCGGGTTGATGGCCGCCCTGATCGCAGGAGCGATGGTCCTTGGGCGCTCTCCCTCCCTGTGGAACGGGTTGGGCGTGGCGGCATTGGTCATCCTGCTGAGGGACCCCGCCGCCCTGGTTTCCCCGTCCTTTCTCCTGTCTTTCGTTACGGTGGGCATCCTGATGGTCGGAACACCGGCCGGGGGTGCGGCACGCTCTCCGCAAGCTGCGGACGCCGGGTCGCAGGTGGGAGCTGTTGTCCGGAAGATGGTAAGCGGTGTCCGGGGGCTTCTGGGGGTGAGCCTCAAGGCCTGCCTGGCCGTTGCGCCTCTAACGGCCTGTTTTTTTCACACCGTGACACCCCTGGCCGTTGCCGCCAACCTTGTGGCCGTTCCCCTGGTCTGCTGGCTGGTCCTGCCCCTGGGCATGATCGCAGGGGGGCTGTCGCTGATCTGTGTCCCGGCTGCGCGGGCTGTCCTGCGGCTGGAGGGGGTCGGCGTGGAACGGGTCGCAGAAACGGCAGGGTTCTTTGCCCGGATTCCCGGCGCCTGCATCCGTACGGGCGCGCCCTCCCTTCTGGAACTGTTCTGCTACTATTCGGTGCTTGTCATCGTAATCCTCCGAGGAAGGGCGGCATGGAGGCATCCCCTGGTCCTCCCTTGCCTGGCCGTGTTGTTGATCTCGATCGCTTCCTCCATTCTGGGGCCCCGGATCAGCCGGGACCTGAAAATGACCTTCCTGTCCGTGGGAAACGGGGATTCGGCTCTGGTGGAGTTTCCGGGGGGCAGGCGCATGCTGGTGGACGGCGGTCCGGCGCGTGAGGGGGCTTTCGATGCGGGGGAACGGATCGTCGCGCCCTTTCTGGGAGCGAAACGGTTCTGTCGAGTGGATATTCTGGTGGTTTCCCACGGACAGGCGGACCACTACGGGGGGCTGCGGTACGTGCTGGAACATTTCCGCCCTGAAGAGATCTGGACACCGCCGGAGACCGGGGCCGAGGAAGCCGGGTACCGGGCGTTCCTGCGTGCCTGCGAACAGCGGGGAGTTCCCCGGAAACGCATCTGCCGGGGGATGGTACTCCCGCCGATCGACGGAGTGGAAATGGAGGTCCTGCACCCCCCCTGCGAGGAACGACCCGGCGAGGCTCCCGGGCCGCCGGGTGATACGCGGGGGGTGAACGACGCCTCCCTGGTGCTGAAGATGACCTACGGTTCCGTTCGTTTCCTGTTCACCGGAGACATCGAGAAGGGTGCGGAAACCGCGCTTCTCTCCCAGGGGAAGGCGCTGGAGTCTTGCCTGCTCAAGATCCCGCATCACGGCAGCGGGAGTTCCAGCAGCGAGGCGTTCCTGGACCGGGTGAACCCGCGCATGGCAGTCATCTCCTCGGGGGCAGGCAACCGTTTCGGGTTTCCCTCGGAGACGGTCCTGGAGCGGTACCGTCGGCGGGGTGTCTCGGTGTACAGGACCTCAATCCACGGCGCGGTTCAGGTATGGACGGATGGAGGGTCGGTAACGGTCACCACCCACCGGGAGGGCCGGGAAAAATTCTTCCGGGAAACGGTCCGGCGTCGGTCCGGGGGGGACCCGTCAGCCCAGGTTCCCGGTGCGGTTGATGACGCGCAGCCCCCGCACGAACAGCAGGATATCCAGCCCCGCAAGGGCCGCCACGATCCACACGATGGACCCCCGTGAGAACAGGACGAACCCTGAGGACTGCAGGAGCATGAGCAGCAGCACGGGGAGGGAAAGAAGCATGTTCAGTGCCGACGCGGCCTTTACCGAAGCCGACCGGGCCGAGATCAGGACCTCGGCCAGCACCGTCCCCGCCAGGAAGAGGGGGACTACCAGCAGCATGGAGAGAACCCACACCGCGTCGGGAAACACGGGTGACACGAAATGAGGGTTGATCACGCGGGAGATAGCCGCCGTGAGGATCCCGAAGGAAACCCAGGTCACCAGGAGGGCCGGCAGAAAAGGGGTGAGGATCTTTCCCAGCAGGAGATCCCGGCTCCGGACCGGTGTGGCCATGAGCGGCTCCAGGGTGTTCCGTTCCCGCTCCCCGGCGAAGCTGTCCGAGGTGATGATGCCGGAGATCAGCAGCGGGATCAACAGGAAGAACGGGATGCCGATGATCTTGATGGGCAGCACGGCCACCTTCTGGATGTCCGAGTACTGGGTGAGACCGGCCAGGTAGGCCTTGGGCATGTTGGTGAGCATCACCTGGATCTTGTCCAGGTTGTGCGTGAAGAAGCTCATATAGAAATAGATCAGCATCACCAGGGTGGCCACCATGGTCAGGGGAAGAAAAACCAGGATGCCCAGGACGTAGAAGTCCCGGAGGATCTCTCTCCACTCCTTGCACGCGATGATCCACGCCTTTTTCAATGCGGGTCCCCTGTGTCGGTACCGATGAGTTTCATGTAGGCCTGTTCCAGGGTGGTGCCGCCCACCTCCATGGTGAGGACGGAGGCGCCGCCGGCCGTCAGGCGCGTGAGGACTTCGGGGTTGGTACGGGTGTAGTCGTCGGTCCTGTAACGGAGGGTTTTTTGTACCTTGTCTACACGGACGTCTCTGACCCCCTCCACCTGTTGAACGGCTCTCTCCAGGGCGTCCGGGATCTCCAGGAACCGGATGGTGGTCACGCCCCGGGAAGCGTGCCGCCTGCGCAGCTCTTCCCAGGATCCCTGGTCCAGGATTCGTCCTTCCTTGATGATGGCGATTTCATCGCAGAACCGGCTGGCCTCATCCAGGTTGTGTGTGGAAACCAGGACGGTCTTTTTCTGACCCGAGTTCCCCAGCAGATAATCCCTGACCTTCTTCGAGATCAGGGGATCCAGTCCGGCGGTGGGTTCGTCCAACAGCAGGATCGGGGGGTCGTGCAGGAGGATCCGGGCCAGGGCAACCTTCTGTTTCATGCCCAGGGAGAACCCCTGGAGCCGCTCTTTGCCCATGGCGTCCAGTTCCAGAAGTTCGGTCAGCGTCCGGATCCGTTCCCGGGCCTGTGCCTTGTTCAGGTCATACAACCGGGCAAAGAACTGCAGGTATTCGAGCATGGTCAGCTTGCCGTACAGGCCCGGCTGCTCGATCAGGGCACCGGTCATGCGGCGGATCTTCAGGTGCTCGTCCTGCCCTATGCCGTCCAGCCGCACATCGCCGGCGTCCGGGCGCAGGAGGCCGGAGAGGATCCGGATGGTAGTGGTTTTGCCGGCCCCGTTGGGCCCGATCAATCCGAATATCTCGCCGGCCGGGACCTCCAGCGTGAGGCCGTTCAGGGCTCGGATCGAACCGAACTGTTTGAAAACATTGTGGATCGTGATCATAAGGCGTGTAATGTTCCGGGCTGGTGGGAATCGTTCTGTCCAGCCTTTATCGTAGCAAAGCGGTTTTCCTCTGTCTATTTCATGGATGCATGAACAACGGAACGGTTCCAATGAATCTCCCCGCCAATCTTGACCCTCGGCAGGCTAGTACGCTATTATTCATGACTTATTTCCCAGCCGGAACCCCAAAGAACACCAACCCCTGACGCCCCAGGAAAGAGTGAGTCCCCATGCAGGAACTGGATCCGTTCAAAGAGTTTCAACGCACCCGTTATTGCCTTGAGGTATCGGAAGAAGATCTTGGGAAAGAAGTCACGGTCCTGGGGTGGGTTCACCGAAGGAGAGACCACGGGGGGGTGGTTTTCGTAGACCTCCGGGATCGTACCGGCCTGGTTCAGGCCGTCTTCAACCCCCAGGAAAGCCCGGTCTCCCACCAAAAGGCGGACGCGCTCCGGTCGGAGTTCGTCATCGGAGTGAAGGGCGTGGTGCGCAGGCGTCCGGAGGGGATGCAGAACCCGAAGATGGAGACCGGGACCGTGGAAGTGATGGCCCGGGAGCTGGCCGTCTTCAATTCGTGCAAGATGCTGCCCTTCAGCCTGGAGGACGAACGCGAGGTGGATGAATCGATCCGGCTTCGGTATCGTTACCTGGACCTGAGACGGGCCACGCTTCAGAAGAACCTGACCCTGCGGCACCGTGCCACCAAGATCACACGCGATTTTTTCGACGAACGGGGGTTTCTCGAGATCGAAACGCCCTTCCTGACCCGGAGCACACCGGAGGGGGCCCGCGACTACCTGGTTCCCAGCCGGGTGAGCCCGGGCAGTTTTTACGCGCTTCCCCAGTCTCCCCAGCTTTTCAAGCAGATGCTGATGATGGGCGGCATGGACCGCTACTTTCAGATCGCCCGCTGCTTCCGGGATGAAGACCTCCGCGCGGACCGTCAGCCCGAGTTCACCCAGGTGGACCTTGAGATGTCGTTTATCCAGGAAGAGGACCTCCTGGAAATCATGGAAGCGTGGGTGGCCCGGCTGTTCCGGGAACTTCAGGGAAAGGAGCTTGCGATCCCGTTTCCCCGCATGAGCTACGCGGAGGCCATGGATTCGTACGGGGTGGACAACCCGGATACCCGTTTCGAGCTCAAGCTCAAAGATATCACCGATACGGTCCGGGAGAGCACTCTGCAGATCTTTCAGCAGGTGGTTAAGGACGGGGGTGTGATCAAGGCGTTCCGTTTCCCGGGGGGTGCACGGCTTTCGAGACGGGAGGTGGAGAACCTGGACGGGCTGGCCAAGGATTGGGGGGCCGGCGGCCTGATCTGGGGGAAGTGTTCCGAGAAGGGTTTTCAGTCACCGATAGCCAAGTTTCTGACCGAGGACATGGTCCAGGACCTGTTTCGCCGCATGGAGGCGGAGCTGGGGGACCTGCTCCTCATCATGGCCGGGACCTTGGACCAGGTGAACCCGCTTCTGGGCCGGCTGCGTCTGGAGGTGGCCCGGCAGTACGAACTGTTCCGCCCGGAAGACTCCGCGTTCGTCTGGATTCTGGATTTCCCCATGTTCGAACGGGACGGGGAGGGGCGGATCGCTTCCAAGCACCACCCGTTCACCGCGCCCCGGGAGGAAGACCTGGACCTCCTGGAGACCGACCCGGAAGCATGCCGTTCCCAGGCCTACGACCTGGTCATGAACGGGATCGAGATCGGAGGAGGAAGTATCCGTATCCACCGGGAGTCGGTTCAAAACCGGATCTTTTCCGTCCTGGGCGTTTCCCGGGAGGAGGCTGAGGAGAAGTTCGGTTTTCTCCTGGAAGCCCTCACCCTGGGGGCCCCGCCGCACGGGGGGATCGCCTTCGGGCTGGACCGTATGATCATGCTCCTTTCCGGGGCCGCTTCCCTGCGGGAAGTGATCGCATTTCCCAAGACCCAGAAGGCCGGCTGTCTGCTCACCCGGAGCCCGGCCGCCGTGGATCCCGAGCAACTCAGGGAACTGCACATCCGAACGGTACCGCTGAAGAAGCCCGGTTGATAGACCGTTCAGCCGCGGTTCCTGTCACCGGGGGGTCGAGGTGTACGTTCGCGGAGCGGAGCGATGAAAGCATTCATGCCTCTAGGAATCCCAGGGGGCGCCAAGCGAAAGGCAGGTGAACCGTTCCCATGATGAAGAGAATACGTGCTTACGTTTTTCCGTTGTTGATGGCCGGATGGCTCGGCGTCCTGATCCCGTCGGTTGTGCTTGCAGAACCTGAGGGAGAGGAAGCCCGGAAGGGGCCGCCGCCTGTTCCCGCCGGGGGGATGAGCCTGGCGGAGGCCATCGACAGGGTGCTCGAGCGAAGCCCCATGAGCCAGATGGCCGACGCCGGCCTCCTGGCGGCGGAGCAGGGGAAGAAAGCGGCCCGCGGGCAGTTTCTCCCAAAGCTCAGGACCGAGTTCGATTACACCCGCACGGACGAGGTGCGGGACATCGAGTTTGCCCTCGATCCGACCCAGCCCATCATGAAGTTTCCGGCGGGGACCGACGAGATCATCAACTCCACGACCACGCTGGAACAGCCCGTCTTCACAGGGCTGGCCATCCTGAACCAGTACCGGCTTGCGGACCTGGACAGGCAGGGGGCGGACATCCAGCGGAACGAGACCCGTCAGGAACTGGTCCTGATGACCTACCAGTCCTACTACGGCATCCTGGTGGCCCAGAAGTATCTTGAGGTGATGGACCAGGCGGTGACCCAGCTGGAGGCCCACGCCGAGGTGTCCCGCCAGTTCTACGAGAACGGGATGATCCCGAAGAACGACACCTTGAAGACGCTGGTCACCCTGGCGGAGGCCAAGCAGAGGAAGATCGAGGCCGTCCACGACCTGGAACTGGCCTGGGTGCAGTTCTACACGCTTCTTCGTCTCGACCCCGGCACACCGCGCTTCCAGCTCTCCGAACCCCTGGCCCGGAAGCCGTATCACAGGGAAATCGAGGAGTGCGTCCGGATCGGGCTCCAGCAGAACCCAAAAGTCAAGCTGGCGGACACCGACGTCCAGAAGGGGGAGAAGTCCGTGGCCCTGGCCCGCAGCAGCTTTTTCCCCCATTTCGCCCTGGTGGGCGGCCTGGTGCACGAGGAGGGCGGGCTGTCGGAGGTCGGGATGGAACTCAGCGCGACCCTGCACAGCGAGTGGACGGTCTGGGAGTGGGGCAGCAACTACTACGATGTGCAGAAGAGCAAGGCACAGGTGCAGATGGCGCAGGCCGAGAAGACGCGCCAGATGGACCTGGTGCGGTTCCAGGTGCGGGAAGCCTACCTGAAGCTCAGGGAATCGGACGAGTCCATCGACGTGGCACAGGCCAGCATCGAGCAGGCCGAGGAAAACTACCGGATCACCGTGGAGCAGTACAACGAGAACATCACCACCAGCACCGAGGTGCTGGATGCCCAGACCCTGCAGGCCGAGGCTCAAATGAACTACTACCGGGCCCTGACCACGTACAACATCGCCGTTGCGGCGCTGCAGAAGGCCATGGGGACCCTCGGGCAGCCTGCGGGGGAATGACGGGGAAACGAACGGTTGCGGGCGACCTGTCCGTGGAAACGCCGTTTTTGAAATCCGAAACGCACCGGAATAAGATGCAGCCCGTCCAAGAAACTCGGAAAGGAGAACCTGAAAATGCGCAGACCGAAAATCTCCATCATCGGAGCGGGAAACGTGGGAGCCACCTGTGCACACTGGGCGGCCTCCAAGGAACTGGGGGACATCGTCCTGGTGGACATCGTGGAGGGTATGCCCCAGGGCAAGGGGCTGGACCTGGCGCAGGCCGGGCCCGTGGAGGGGATCGACGGAAAATTCCTCGGTACCCAGGACTACAAAGACACGGCCGGTTCGGACGTGGTGGTCATCACCTCGGGAATGGCCCGCAAGCCGGGGATGAGCCGGGAAGACCTGCTGGAGGCCAACAAGAACATCATTACCAACGTGGTAAATTCCAGCGTTGAGCAATCCCCGGATGCCATCCTGGTCCTGGTGACCAACCCCCTGGACACCATGACCTACCTGGCCAAGAAGGTCAGCGGTTTTCCCAAGAACCGGGTGGTGGGCCAGGCGGGTGTGCTGGACGCGGCCCGGTTCCGGACCTTTATTTCCATGGAACTGGGGGTATCGGTGGAGGATATACAGGCACTGGTCATGGGGGGGCACGGGGACACCATGGTGCCGCTTCCCCGGTACTGTACCGTTTCGGGCATCCCGCTGAGCGAACTCATGCCCGAGGACCGCATCCAGGCCCTGATCGCGCGGACCCGGGACGGCGGGGCGGAGATCGTCAAGCTTCTCAAGAGCGGCAGCGCCTACTACGCGCCGGCCTCTTCCACCATCCAGATGGTGGAAGCGATTCTGAAGGACAAGAAGCGGATCCTTCCCTGCGCCGCCTACCTGGAAGGGGAGTACGGCATCGAGGGGATCTACTTCGGCGTGCCGATCGTGCTGGGCGGGCAGGGCGTGGAGAAGGTGGTGGAGCTGAAGCTCACGGAAGACGAGATGCAGCTCGTCCGCACCTCGGCGGACGCCGTTAAGAAGAGCGTCCAGGGCCTGAACCTCTGAACACCTGATGAGACAACAGCTTTACGCTTGACGGAC
>CAYTRL010000234.1:0-9200 GCA_964439795.1 uncultured Thermodesulfobacteriota bacterium | reverse complement strand
TAATTCTGCAATAGAAACTGTCAGCAAGGCAGTGGAGAAAAGCATCGGAAAGCTCCTGGACGTTCTCCAGCGCATGGCTCTTGATAAAGCCGTCTCCGATGACCATGCAGGGTAGCATCACCTGTCTGAGTTCGGCCACCTTGAAGGCGACGGGAAGCAGCTCATGGAGTTCCTGGTTGTCCGCTGAAATGATTTGAGCCCATCCGGCATTTCGTACCCCATAGAAATCCGTGTGGCCGCAGTGGATACTCAGGGAGCCTTTGTTCACCTCCCTGGCCATGATCGTCATGATAACGGGCAGGCGTTTGCCGGCCACGGAATACAGGTTTTTGCTTTTCAAAGACAACCCCTGGGAGGAGCTGTTGTCCGAGTATCGGCCCCCCATGCTCGCCATGGCTTCCACGGAGGTGATGGCTGAAAGCTCGTCACTGGGCTGAAAATACACGAGCTCATGCTCGAAGAGGTTCTTCACCCCGTTTGCGGCGGCGGCTGCAAAGCCCTCCGCGATCGGCGTGGACGGGGTGATCGGATACCCGCATAATCCATCCACGAGCCGGGTGAGAATCGACAGCGCGGCCTGGTTCCCGTCAAGAAGCACATCCCGGCGTTCCCGCATTTCCGCCAGCGCCTCTTCGGAAAAGGGGGCAAGGTCGAAGTCGAAAAGGCGCTTCGCATCAAACCGCTCCCATTCCGCCCGCCAGTCAACCCGGACCTTCTTGCCCGCGCTCCTGCGAAGTTCATAATAAGGGAGCTGTTTTCTCAGCTTTTCAATCCGTATCTCCCGGTCCACGGTGGATATCTCCTTCCGTTTCTTCGTTTTATCCTTTTCATTGCAAGCATTCCTGATCCGAAACAATCATGAGTGGTTTTCGTTTGCTGCAACATGTGACGAAAAGGATCTTGTTGAATATGCCGCCCCATAGACAAACTCTACGAGTTCTTTTTCCTTAAGCAAAGGGCCCCGCCGTACCATTTCCACAGCATGAACAATCTTCCACTACATCCCCTCTAAATTACGGTTAAATGTCTTCTGGACAGAACGCAATCCCTTGTAAATGTTGACTTAATTCGCTCCCAGAGAGCAAGGACAGCACAAAGGTTGACGCCTCCGCCTCCTCATGCAGCCATACTTCCCCTTTAATATTAGCTGAAACAAAGGTCGAATCCATTGACATAAATCAATTTCCGTCCCTGACGAGGGTTCCGACATTTACCTGTTCCAAAATTTACATCGACCATGCCGAATGACTCCGTGACAATGAAGCTGTCGAGGTTGTCATTGCAGTTCAGTTTTATTTCGTCATTCTGGTCAATGACGCAAAGAAAGTTCGGGCGGTGGATCGGAAGAGGACGCGGAAGGAGAGGGCCGTGGTGGATGCCGACCAGCTCGGCTTCATCCTGCGGCGCCGAACTTGTGGGCCATCACGGTTTCCATGAAGTGGGAGACCTGGTTCCGGATCTCCTCCGGTGAAGTGATCCGGGGGTCCACCAGGTCGTACTGGATGTCCAGGTGCGGGATCTTACGGGCGCGGAAGACCTCGCGGAGGATCCCCCCCAGGGCCAGGGCGTTCTTGCAGCCCTGGTGGGAGGCCAGAAGCACCATGTCCGCCTCGTACTCGCGGAACAGGCGGAGGATATCCTCGTAGTAGTTCTTTGCCGGGCCGCGGGTGTGCCGGGCCATGGGGCCCTGCATCATGTCGTAGGCCAGCCCCCTCAGCATGGCGTCCGGGCTGGACGTGTCGATGATGGAGTAGGACCGGTATCCCAGCATGTCCATGACGACCACCGCCCCGAAGGTGTCCTCCATCCACTGGAACAGGCCGCCGTCTATGAGAAGGGGCGGGTTCCACAGGATGACACGGATCCGTTCTTCCTCCAGGGCGCCCGTGCCGGCCTCCACCCGGCTGCGGGCCTGATCCCGAAGCGCCCTGCAGAAGTTCGTGGAGGCCGGGGTCCCGGCCAGCAGTTCGTGCCCGATGATACTCATGGTCAGGACGAGGCCTCCCATCGGGGCGGGGCGGTTGCGCAACAGTTCCCGGAACTCCAGGAGATACTCGCTGGCCCGGTTCCGTTCCTCGCAGATTTCGGCGAGCCGCTGGAAATCCATCCTGCGGCCGGTTTCCCGCTCCAGGAACCCGATCATCTTCCTAAGGCCGTGCGAATAGTACTCCAGGCTCCGCTCCGTGGTCTCGTAGGGGTGATCCAGGCGGAAGACCGGCACGCCCAGCTCTTTTTCAATGGGCAGGTAGCCCGCCATGGCGCTGTCGCAGGGGGAGTTTGTGGTGAGGATCACCCGGGGTCTGGGCATTTCCCCGGCCAGCACCTGTCCCAGCGGTGTTTTGATGAAGGAGCACATGTCCGCCGGGAAGCCTGCGTTTTCCGCCCGGTCCACGTAGGGGAGGGCCCCGTTGCGATCCAGCAGGGGGAAGATCAGCCCCAGAGACTCGGTCATGAACGGGGTCAGGCCCATGGCCCGGGGGATTTCAGGGGTCAGGAGTTCCTCGTACCAGACCAGCCGTTCCGGGTCCTTCACGTGGGTTTCCAGCACCCCGCACAGGTACTGGAACAGAAGATGGACCGCCTCGCCCATGCTCTCCCGGTAGTTGTCGCCGTAGTCCATGAGCCGGTGGATCTTTGCCGCCAGCGGGATCCAGGGGAACCGCTTGAACAGGCGATAGAACTCCAAGGGGCCCACGTTGAGCAGCAGCGAACCCAGGTGGGAGTAGTTGCGGGCCTTCAGGGGGATCTCCCGGATGGATGTCATCATGGTTGGTTTCCTCGCGATCTTTGCCCTGCCTCTACATTCCAGTTCACCCTGAATCCGGGTGCAGCGAATCCCGGTAGGCCCGGAACCGGTCCCGCAGCGCATGGGTTTGTTCCCGCCGGGAAAAACGATGCTCGCCGACCCGGCCCACGGGGTGGATTTCCATGAGGGAGTTGCTCACGAAGATCTCTTCCGCGTCCAGAAGATCTTTCGCTTTGCGTTTCACTTCTCGCACAGGGGTTCCGGCTTGTTCCGCCAGGTCCATGAGAACGGCCCGTACCACGCCGGGCAGGAGGCCGCAGGAGACCTTCGGGGTTTCCAGCCGTTCCCCGCGAAACCAGAAGAGGTTGGCGGTTGTGCACTCGCAGATCTCGCCCCGGGTGTTCAACAGGATTGCATCCTCGAAGCCCGCCTGGGCGGCACCGGTCCGCGCACGCAGGTAAGGCAGGTAGTTCAGGGTCTTCAAGTGACAGATTCCGGAGAGGGCGTTCTGGCGAATTTCGGTTTCCACCGTGATCGAGAGCCCCTCTTCCCATCGGGACGGATCCGGGTCCTGCCAGGGCCTGGCAAACAGCACGCGGGTGGTTTCCTCCGGTCGGTACAGGGTGAGAGGGCCGGTGTGCCTCCCCCGGGACAGGCAGAGTTTCACCGCCGCCGTATCCTGGATATGGTTCCTTGCCAGGAGATCACGGATCAGGGACGGGAAGGAGCGAGCCGGGGGGAAGGGGATGCCCAGCTCCTGTGCACCCGACCGCATGCGGTCCAGGTGTCTTTGCAGGAAGTCCACGCACCCCCGCCGGGCCTTCATGGTTTCGAACAGCCCGTCCCCGTACAGGAAACCCCGGTCCTCGCACGAGATATGGGCATCCGTCTCCGGAAGGATCCGGTCGTTCACTGCGATCCAGCTTTCCCGCACGGTTCGGCCTGGGTTCACTCTTCCGGTCGGCATGTCCTCTCCATCGCCTCTTTCATGCTGGCCGCCTTGTGCAGCGTCTCCTCGTATTCCAGCAGGGGGTCCGAGTCGTAAACGATCCCCCCTCCGACTTGAAAATAAAGGTCGTTTCCCTTCTTGATGAGAGAGCGGATGGCGATGTTCATGTCCATGGTCCCGTCCCATCCAAGGTATCCGATGGACCCCGTATACACGGAACGGGCGGTGGGCTCCAACTCATCGATGATCTCCATGGAACGGATCTTTGGACACCCCGTGATCGAACCGCCGGGAAAGGTGGCCCGGAGAAGATCCACACCCCCCTTCTCCGGGGGCAGGGTGCCGGTGACAACGCTCACCAGGTGAAAGACGTTGGCATAGGCCTCCAACCGGGCGGCCTCCCGGACCCGAACGCTTCCGTATTCGCAGATCCGTCCCAGGTCGTTCCGCAGCAGGTCCGTGATCATGGCCAGCTCGGCCCGGTTCTTCACGCTCTGCATCAGCCGTTTCCGGTTCGCGCGGTCCGATTCTTCCGTGTTCCCGCGGGGCAGGGTGCCCTTGATCGGCCGGGTTTCCGCCTCTCCTTTCCGGACGTGTAGAAACCGCTCCGGCGAGGAGGAGAGGACCTGAAAAGAGCCGGCGTCCAGGAAGGCGAAGAACGGGGCCGGGTTGATCCGGAACAGTTCCAGGAACAGACCGTAGGGATCGCCGTTGTAGGGTGTGTGAAAACGCTGGGAAAGGTTCACCTGGTAGATGTCCCCTTCCACGATGTAACGGCGTGCCTGCCGGATCGCCTCCATGTACCGCTCCCGGGAAAAAGGGGACTGCAGGTCCAGGGGCAGGGTGCTCGGGGAGCGCGTGCGCGGAATCTCCACCGGCCTGTCCGCGTTTCTCAAGATCCGTTCCCGGACAGGATCGTGCGTGGTGTTGTCTCGGTGGGGTTCCTGTCCCTCGAACCGGGCGCTGTACAGGCGGTACCTCCCGTCCCGGTGCGAACAGGACAGCACGGACCGGTAGAACACGAAATAGAGATCCGGCAGGTGCAGGTCGTTGACCGCCTTGCCGGGGAGCCGCTCGAGAAGGCCTCCCAGTTCGTATCCGAGATATCCGATCCCCCCGCCACGGAAAGGGACGGGCTCGTCCCGAGCTATCTCCTGCGGGCAGAGATCAAGGAGATGCCGGAGAAGTTCGAACGGGTCGATCCGCAGGCGGCTTGAGGTTCCTTCCGGCAACCGCAGAAGGGAGACGTCTTTGCCAAAGGCCGTCACCACCAGGAACGGGTCCAGGCCCATGTAGGAATGGCTGCTCAGGGGATGATCCCCCCCGCTCAGGAGCAGCGCCTCGTGCGGTCGGGGGTCCAGCAGGGGAAACAGGTGCTCCGGCCCCGGGGGGAGGGGGCCCAGGTCTGCGACCAGGGGCTCCGGCAGCATGCCGGGCAGGTCCGGGAAAAACCGTGACGGTTTCAAGGGCGGATCCCGTGTCGAGGGTTGGATCGTATGCGCATGGAGTTCTTTGAATTCCCTGCAGATCTTATAAATCGTGCGAGCGGCAAGATCAAACGGTACGCTTGCCCGTTTCGCGCATCCGGGCGCAGTCCGGCATGCCGGTGTCTTCCAGAAATGTTTTCAGAATCGAATCGCCCGAATCCGTGAGAAACGATTCCGGGTGAAACTGCACCCCGAAGAGGGGGTACGAGTCGTGACGGAACCCCATGGGAAGTCGGTCCTCTGTCCAGGCGTCCACGGGAAGGCACTCCGGGACCCGGTCCGCGATGAGGGAATGGTACCGCGCCCCGGAAAACGGGTTGGCGAGACCCCGGTACAACCCCTGGCCGTTGTGGAAAATGGCTGTTGTCTTGCCGTGAACACAAATCGGCGCTTTGACCGTACGGCCCCCAAAGACTTCGTTGATGCACTGCATGCCCAGGCACACGCCCAGCAGCGGGATCTCCGGGGAGAGGGCACGGATCATCTCTTTGGAGATGCCGGCGTCCCGCGGCCTGCCGGGGCCCGGTGAAATGACGATCCCGTCCGGGGCCAGGGTCCGGGCCTCCGGGATGTCGATGGCATCGTTCCGGAACACCCGCACGTCGGCGCCCATCTTCCCCAGAGCCTGGAGAAGGTTGAAGGTAAACGAGTCGTAGTTGTCGATCAGAAGGATCTTCATGGGGGGGAGTACCCAAAAAGGGGTTTTTTCAACCTGCCCGTGAAATCATCGGTTTGGAGTAAAATCGGTTCGTTCCCGGCGCGCTCATCATAGACCAATCAATGGCGGGTGTAAACGGTTTCCCGGTTAGGAATCGGTTGCCATTTTGCCTGTTCTGATCTATATTTCCTGTTATGAACCGACGGCCGTTTCTCCGCAAGCGATATGCGCAAAAGGAACCTGCAGAGCCGGTGGGTCTCCCGGCATCCATCGCGTGGAGCACCATCGCGGTCCTGCTTCTCCTGGGTGTGCTGCACACCTTCGGAAAGTTCCAGCCCCGCCTGGAAACCACCTTCGGGCTCACCTCGATCATCCTGATCCCGGCAGGAGGTTTGATCTCCCTGGGACTTTTCAAACTCACCCGGAGAAAGTCGGATCGCGCCCAGGAGCAGACGGGTCCAGGAAAGCCGGAGGGCTTCCTGGAGGGGGATGTGCGGGCCTGGTGGATCTCGGTCATTTCACCCCTGGAAAACCTGCTGGCCAGAAGGCAGTGGAACCCCAACTTCATCACCTCCCTCTCCTTCAGCTTCAGCCTGGTGGGTTGCCTGTTCTTCTGCGTGGGATGGCTCTTCCTCGCCGGCTGGATGATCCTGTTCGCCGGCACACTGGACATACTCGACGGCCGGATTGCACGGAAGACGGGGCGCGTGTCCCGGAGAGGGGCCTTCTTTGATTCCGTGCTTGACCGGTACGGGGAGCTTTTCATCTTTCTGGGGCTTGCCGCCTATTTCCGCCATTCCATCCTCCTGCCCGTCATTCTGCTGGCGCTCGCCGGCGCTCTCATGGTGAGCTATACCCGTGCCCGCGCCGAGGGCGTCGGGGTGATCTGCAAGGTGGGGGTGATGCAGAGACCCGAACGGATTGTCCTGCTGGGGTTCGGGGCTATTTTCAGCTCCATCCTGACCATGCTCCGGGGAACCCTGGGAATGAATTCAGGACCCTGGTTCCTGGGAGGTGTACTCCTGTTCATCGCCATCCTTTCCAATTATACGGCTGTTTCCCGGGTCCGGTACGTCATGCGGGAACTGAAAGAAGAAGAAGGCGATCGGCAGGATCCTGGAATCCACTCCTCCGATTCCAGGTAGATTGTTTCGGCTTCCCCTGTGTTCGAATGGACGCCTTGTCTGCCCCGGGTTTTTCAACACGGAGGGCCGGTTCCGATCTGTGCCTGATACCGGTCCGGTGCGTGCCCCCCAGGACGTTTTTCCCTCAGGATTTCTTCCTCGGTTGTGAACGGACCGGACCACGATTCACCGGGATTTCTTGGATATTTTTACAGCACAAGAATCAAAGTCAAATATCAACTGTATTGACTTAACTATCTAAAGTAATTGTAGATATTCATCATCAAGAAAATGTTTTTTCCAGACCTGTGCCCGCAGGTACGGTTCTTGCCAAGGCTTTTCTTCCGGGGCAGGAGAGGGTTGGCGAGTACTCAATTTTTGAACGAGCATGGGAGGAACAAACGATGATGGAGAAACGCAGGACCTTGATTTGCCTTCTGGCGTTCTTTTTCCTGGTAACCGTTTCGAGTCTGCCGGGATGGCACCACAGCGCACAGGCCGGAGGCAAAGAGCAGATCAACATCAACAAAGCTTCGGTGGAAGAACTGGTTCAACTGCCACGCGTGGGCATGAAGGTCGCAGAGCGGATTATCGCGTACCGCAAGCAGCATGGTTCCTTCAAGACCGTGGACGACCTCAAAACGGTGCGGGGGATCGGGGACAAGATGCTGGAGCAGATCCGTCCCATGGTACGTGTGAAGTGATCAACCGAAACTCCACAAGGAAAAACGCGGACCGCATGAGTGATCAGGACCTCGAGGACACCGGAGAAAGGCCGGTCCTCGGCTGAACGGTTTGCACTCGCCTGCCCGGCACGAACCGCAAAAGGCAAGGGCCCGTCCCTTGCTTTTTTTTTGCATTCGTTTACACTTTTTTCTAACTCCACCACAGGAAAACAGGGGTACGCTCTTTATTTTTCGAGACTCAAGTTGGCGAAGCCGCAAGCTTTCAGAGTCAGTGCACGGCTTTTAGCCCCATCCCTTGCCCATAAAAAATTTCTGTAAAGATCTAAGCAAAAGTGTGGGTTTTTGCGTCATTGACTCTGAGAACGGGAGCCTGGATGAAATCTCGAAAGGTACAGCTGCTGCTGGGTCTTCTGATTGCCGGGGTGGCGCTCTACTTTACGTTCCGGGGCGTTTCCTTCTCGGAAATTTTTCAGAACATCCTCTCGCTCAAGATCCGATACCTGCCCCTGGCGGTCCTGGTTTTTCTGCTGAGTTTCGTGGCCCGGGCTTACCGGTGGCGCCAGCTCCTGATGCCCGTCAAGGCGGTTCCTACAAAGAGGATATACTCTCCCCTGATGATCGGGTTCATGGGCAACCTGCTCCCCTTGCGGGCCGGGGAGTTCATCCGGGCCTTTCTGCTGGGCAAAAGAGAAGATATCGGATTTTCGGCCTCCTTTGCCACCGTCGTGGTTGAGCGGCTCTTCGATCTGATGGCCGTGCTGCTGCTCTTTGCCGGCCTGCTGGCCCTTCAACCCGGCGTTTTCGTGCCCCAAGGCGATGCCTCGGATCCTCGAATTGCGGGGGCCATCCAGTCGTTCGGGATCGCGAGCCTGGCCATGTGCGTGGGGATCATCGTGTTCTGCTACTTCCTCGTCCATCAGCAGACCCAGACCCTGCGCTTTGTCCGTTTCTTTACACGGATTTTTCCTCAGAAAGTGCAGAACAGCATCGAAGGGATCCTGCAGTCCTTTACCGAGGGGCTGGGTGTCCTGCGGGACCCCCGTGGGTTGTTGATCTGCACCGTATGGACGATCGTCCTGTGGGGCATCATCTGTTTGGGGAACTACCCTCTCTTTTACTGCTACCAGATCCAGGACGTGATGCCCCTGAGCTCCCTGGTTACCCTGATTGTGATGATCGCCGTAGCGGTCATGATCCCCACGCCGGGCTTTGTGGGACCGTTCCAGTTGGCTATCACCTTTGTGCTGTGCGATCTGTACGGGATCGACAAGTCCGTGGCGGTCAGTTTTTCCCTGGTCGTCTGGTTTCTCCAGATGGGCCTGATCTTTCTGTCGGGCCTCTTCTTCATCGTTCGAGACAACGTGTCCTTTTTCGAGATGTCCCGCTCCGCTAAAGAGGCGAAGGAGGGAGTCGGGGATCCGGATTCCCCATAGCAGCGTGTTAATAAATCCATTGAGGCAGGCTGTTCAAAAAGGTTTAGATGCAAGGCGCACGCAATCCTGAGGAAGGAGCAACTGTGTTTTGTGTCAAGTCAGTTCACCTCTGAACAA
>CAYTRL010000233.1:6153-9240 GCA_964439795.1 uncultured Thermodesulfobacteriota bacterium | reverse complement strand
ACCACCGGCTTTCGTAGATGCGGATGACCGGTTCCCACTCCATCAGGACCTGGCCAGGCTTTCTCGGTCCCACACTGTCGGGCAGCAGATCGAACACGCCTCCGTCCACGGGATACGTGGCGGAACAGCCCGGACAGCGGACCGTGCCTTCCCGGTCTCCCGGTTCGGAAAGTCGATGCTGCTTACAGGCGGGGCAACGGACGGACGGACCGCCGTGGACGCTGTTGGTCAAGAAAAAACCTCCCGGGGTCCCGTGCTCCCGGTGCTCCCGGCGGGCCCGAAGGCCGGGCCGCAATCCCGCAAGGCCCGGTGGGTGTTCCGGCAACCCGCAAACCTCCGTTACGGGCGCCTGAGAGGAAAAACCTGTGAAGGAAGTCAGCCTAGCATTTTTTTCACCGTCAGAACAATCCCCCTTCATGGAATCCTGCCACGCGGGCAGGCAGGGGAGGGTCTGGCCGAAATCGACCGGGTATGATAGAATGAAAAGCTTGCTTTCGCCGGATTCCCGGGGGTACATTTTCCCGCTGCACAGAGAAAAACAGTTCCTCCGGAGGGTTTGAAAACACCCCGGACACAGGCGGAACAGCAAGCCGCTTTCCCGGTCGACGGGAAGCGGAACCCCGGCCATTCACTGTTTTATGCAAAGGTTTTGTGTTGATGAAAAGCGTTGTCTTGAAGCTTCCGGTCCGTGATCTGGACGGGAAACAGCTCCTGCCGGAGGGAGAGGTTCTCGTGCCGGAAGCCATGCAAACCCTGGTGGACTCCAACCGGAATGAAGAACGTGAAGCCGCTTCCCTGCTTCAACACGGCACGGTCCGCACGGACCTGGAGAGGCTCCTGAACACAGACCCGTATCGCGTGATCTTCAACGACCCCCTGAAGACGGACACGGTTTTGAAGCTGATGGAACGTGTCCTCCTTCCCCCGGAGCTCTTGTCTTTTCTGGACCATTTCAAGGACCACGCCCCTGAAACATACTACCACACGCTTCGGGTCACGGCCCTGTCCACCTTCATCGGCCGCTTCCTGCTGGAAACCGTCCAGGACCTGACCCTGGGCATCCAGGCGGCGGTGGTCCACGATTTCGGCAAGGTTTGCGTCCCGGAGGGACTCCTCGAGAAACAGACACCACTGACCGACCAGGAGCGCGGCCTGCTGGAACAGCACACGCTGGCCGGATATGCACTGATCAGCTATTTTCTGAAGAGGGTCGGCACGCTTCCGGCAAGGGCGGCACGGGACCATCACGAAAGACAGGACGGGTCCGGTTATCCCCGCGGGATCAACCAGGAGGACCGGATGGTGGAGATCATCGCCGTGAGCGACATTTACGACGCACTGGTTTCCGATCGACCCTACCGGAAGGAGGCGTACGAGAACCGAAGGGCCCTGGAAGAGATCACCGAGATGGCGTCCTCAGGAAAGATCGGTTGGGAGGTGGTCCGGGCTCTGATATCCCACAACCGCGAGAACAAACCGGACCATGAGGCCTGTATCGTTTCCGGGGAAAAGCGGGCCTTGGCGAAGCCGGGGAGGACGGACGGCAACCCGGAGTGAACAGCGGGATGATCCCCCGCAGCATCCCGATGATGTGGATCGTTCCGGGCCTTTCAGGATTCCGGGAAGGGCATGGCCGCCAGTTCCTTCCGGGCCTCTGCCCAGTTGTTCTCCCATCGCTTCCGGGCTTCGGCTTTCCACTGCGCCTCCTGTTCCGTCCCCAGCCCGGTCTTTCCCGCGTCCATCGTTCCGTTCACCAGGGTGCCGCCCGTGTCCCACACCGCCTCGGCACCGCTGCTCACGGTTCCCACGGTTGTGGCGTGCAGCCCGTCTCCCAGTTCCTCCAGGTTGGCGGTGGCCGCACCCTTGAGGGTTGTGAACAGGCCCTTCCCCGCCGTTCCCAGCATCTTCAACGATCCTTTTCCAAGAGTCCAGGCAGAGTCGAATGTGCTGCCCGCCACGCCCACCCCTGCACCCCCCAGGTTCATCACCCGGCTCCCCACTCCCCCCCCGAACCGTGAAAGGACAGGAAACAGAAGCGAAGAAGAATCCACCACGGGTTTCTCCGGCGTCCCCCCAACAGCCATGGACATGGGAACCCCACCGGGAACCTGCACCGTGATGAGAGCTGCCAGTCGTTCCGGGCAAAGACTCCCGTTCACGCTCAGGTCGATATCGTTCCCTCCCAGGGATTGTGCGGTCCCCGTTGGAACCAGGGGCGAGAGGGTTTGAAGGGACAGCGCGGCAAGTCGAATCACGATATTCGCCGGAGGGGCCCCGTTCCCCAGGATGCCCACCCGGGCCACGACACCCAGCAAGGCATCAGGAGGAGGCGACTGATCCACCTGTGCGGTGAGAAGAACCGACCCTGGCAGCGATTCTTCCCGGACCCGCGCAGGATCCAACGTGAGATCGCTCCCCTGCAGGTCCACCTCCTTCAGCTGCAGATCCAACGTCCCTCCGGTCTGGGCCTTGTCGGCGTACTGGAATTGAAGACGCTTCACGGAAACGCTTTCGGCATGAACCGACAAAGGGACCGGGTCCCCGTCTTTCCCCGGGTCTGCCTGCGTTTTCGTCTCTTTCCCCGGTGGGACGACAGCGTTCAGCAGGACCTGGAGGTTTCTCCTTCCGTCCGGATTCCGAACCATTCTCAACTCCGGCCGATCCAGGTCCACCTTCTCCAGCCGGTACGAGCCCTGCAGGAAAGGCGGAAGATGTACCTCCGCAAGCATCTGTGGGACCGCCAGCATCGCTTCCCGACCGAAACCCTGTGGCTGCGGAACGTGAAGATCCTTCAGAGAAACGGTTACATGCGAAGGCCCTTTCACGATGGATGCATTCTGTCCGTACCGTTCTTGTACGGCGGGGTCCTTCCCGAAAGAGGTATCCAGGGCGAAGGACGTGACCTTCAGGTCGAGATCGGAACACCGTGCCAGAAACGGCTCCTTCTGGAAAGAGCGATCGGTGTACACCAGAAAAAGGTCTTCCAGAGAAAAAGTATTCATGGTGAGCAGCAGGCCGGAAGGGGGGGGGGCGGTCCCGGCGGCAGGGGAACGCGTGTCCCCCGTCTCCGGAGACGTGCCAAAGGTA
>CAYTRL010000233.1:0-6143 GCA_964439795.1 uncultured Thermodesulfobacteriota bacterium | reverse complement strand
GGGTGTACACCAGAAAAAGGTCTTCCCGTTAAAATGTTTTCATGGGGCGCCGCCGGCGGGATGGGGGGGGGCGGTCCCGGCGGCAGGGGAACGCCTGTCCCCCGTCTCCGGAGACGTGCCAAAGGAAAAACTTTCGATCAGGGTCTTCAGGTTCGTGTTGCCCCCGGGTCCCCGGACCAGCTGGACCCGAGGCTTGCTCAGGGAGAGTTCATCCACGGCCAGAATTTCGGACAGGTTCACAAGGTCCATTTCCAGATGAAGCCTATCCATCTCCAGGAGGGCCGCCCCGGCAACCTTCGGGACCGCGGATACCTGGACCGACTTCAGGTCCAGAACACCCCGGCCTTGATACTTCTTCCTGGAGCGGAGGTTCCGGGTTTCCTCTTTCAACGACGGATCTTTCCCGAACGATGTATCCAGCAGGAAGCGCTGAACGAGACAGTCGATTCCGACAGTGATGGAGACCTGAGGCTCCCCCGGGACGGATCGGTCGGTATAAGAAGCGGAAAGGGCTTCCACCGATATCTTTTTCAAGTAGATCAACATCCCGCCGGTGGTTTCTTGCGATCCATCTCCGGATCCCTCCCCGCTGCCCTCGAAGATCGAAAGCAGGTTCAACCGCCCCCCTTTCTCTTTCACCAGGTTCAGCTCGGCATCCTTTAAAGAGACGTTCTTCACCTTGATCGGTCCGTCCAGAAGCGAAGCGAGCCCGATCCGGCCGCGCAGTTCCGGGGTGGAAAGCATGGGCCCTTCCCCGAAGCCCTCCGGCTGATCGATTCGGATGTCCCTGATCACGATCTGTCCCCGGAACAGGTCAAGGTCCAGATCTCCGATGACCACTGCCGTATGCAGCCATTCTGGAAGATACCGGTTCGCAAGACGTACCGCCACCGGTTCCAGGAATACGAGCAGGAGCACGACCAGCACCACCGACGTCACCGCGACCGCCCCCGTCCACAGAAGGATCTTTCTCTTTGAACGTCCCGTCATATTTCCTCACAACGTTTGCATGTTTCCGGCCGGCGATCACCCCGGCTTCACCCGGGGAACAGGAACAAGGACGGAAACGGATCCTCATCGACCCTTTTCATGGGAAAAATCAGGACTCCGATCCGGGAACCGCCGGTACGGGCTCCGCATACAGATGGGGTTCATTCGTCGGCTTCGGGGGGGCTCGTAAGGCAGGGATCACGGCCGGGTCTGTCGGAGGAGGAGGGGAACGGAACGGTTCATGTCTCCACAGGCATGCCGGCATCCTTGAGATCGAACTCTACTTTGCGGATCTCCTGGAACTCCCGGATCACCTCCATGATATCCGCCTCGCTGCGCTGGACCCCCTTGCTCAGAGGCCCGCTGGACAGGAATTTTCCGGAAACACGTGCAAGATGACCCTGGACCTGGACGCCGATCTGCATCCCCCGGGTCCGGTCGTTTTGGGCCAGTTTCAGCTTGATGCGGCAGGACAGGGTAAAATCGGCCAGCCGTTCCTTCTTCTCTTCGCTGGGCTGAAAATCCGGTGTCTGTATCGTAAAATCGATGAGAGCACAAGCCGTTTCCAGGCTGACGGCGCCCAGGTTGATCACCAGGTCATACAGAGCCGCATCGTGCCAGTCCACATGGTACAGGAGTTCCGTCCACAGGGTCCGGCACTTGTCCACATGTTCGATGTACTTGATCGCGTCTTCTTCACTGAACCCCTGGCTTTCCCTCACGATACCGACCCGGTACTCCATGGGAGCGATGAGACGAACACGCAGGACCGAGGGAAGTCCTTTCAGGAGCATGTGCCCGGCGTGCCCGTGATAGATAAAAGCCCCTTCCTGCGCGCGTTCGGCGAGCGCGGCCTGGATGGCGATGAGATACAGACGGCGCTCTTCCCCCCCAACCATCCTTCGCTGGATCACGGTGGGGGTTTTTTCCATTTGTTGCGCCAGGAGGTTTTCGGCGATCCCGTAACGGGACGCCGCATCCCGTATCACCTCACGGCTGAGGACCGGGAGTTCCAGCCTTTCAGACAGACACTGGGCCAGCGATTCGCCTCCGCTCAACGTTCCCCTGGAAATCGTGATGATGGCCATCCAGTTTCTCCCCTGATCCTGGTTTCTGCTGGTGATATATCGAACACCTCCCCTGGGAGGGGAAGATCGGAGATCAGCTTTGCTTCAGGATTTTCTTGATTTCTTTCAACTCCTGGATCACTTCGTCCAGAAGGTTCCGGGCGTCCGAACTCGCATCGGAAAACTGCAGTTCCGGCTGGACCGCCTGCGGAGACACCTTGCCGTAGCCCATCTCCTTCAGCTTCTTCCGGGCGCCGTTGATGGTGTATCGGTCCTCGTAGAGCAGTTCTTTGATCCAGAAGATCAACTCCACATCGTTCTTCCGGTACAACCGCTGCCGGGAACGACTCTTGGAGGGACTGACCATCTTGAATTCCGATTCCCAGTAGCGCAGCACGTAGGGTTTCACCCCGGTAATTTCGGCCACCTCACCGATCTTGAAATAGAGCTTGTCCGGGATCGAGTACGTCCTTTTTGTTATGACAGGCTTGGCTAACGGACCCATTTCATTTCCCCCCTTTTGTGGGATTCATGGTTCCCGACCTCCCTGATCCGCCGTCCCCTGCACTCCACGACGCCCCCCGCTTACTCCAGGCCGTCGGTCGTATCGTTCATCGCCGATTTCAGTACCTGGCTGGGCTTGAAGGTGAGCACATTCCGTGCCGTGATGGTGATTCCCGCACCGGTTTGCGGGTTTCTTCCCTTCCGGGAATTTTTCTCTTTTACCATGAACGTTCCGAACCCCGAGATCTTGACCTTCTCCCTTTTCTCCAGGGTCTCCTTGAGAATCTCGAATACACTTTCCACAACATCGGAAGATTCCGTCTTGGAGATTCCAACCTTTTCGTAAATCGCCACTACAATGTCTGCCTTTGTCATGAAAACGCCCTCCCAGGTTCTCAAGAGATCCTCTATCCTATAAAAAAAACGAACTCTTTGTACCCCGTCATGACCGACACTCAGCGTAGTTGTGCTCCAAGGCCGGGAAGAAGTTGTTGCAACAGATCGTTCTGCAGTTCGTTGACCTCTGCGTCCGTGAGGGTTTTTTCCGGATCCTGATACGTGATCCGGAAAGCCATGCTTTTTTTCCCCTCCGGAAGCTGCGGGCCCTGGTACAGATCGAACAGTTCCATCGCCGTCACCCGCCGGTCCACGAGGGTCCGCATCCTGTCCATCACCCCTGCATACGATACATCCTGATTCAATACAAGTGCAATGTCTCGTTGGACGGATGGATTTCTCACGAACGGCCAGTATGTTGTCTCCTGCGAGAACGTCTTCACCAGCGGGGAAAAATCCAGCTCGAAGAGATAGACGTCCTCGGAAATATCGAACGAATCCCTCACGTCCGGGTGCAGCCTTCCCGCAACACCAATTTTTGTTGTATTGATTAGAATATCACTGGAATATCCCGGATGTAAACAAAATATTTTCGACGAAGGCCGCAGGGAAAACGAGGGGATCCCCAAGGAGGCCGCCAACACATCCAGGACCCCCCTCAGGTCGAACAGATCCACAGCCTCCTCGGGTTGGTTCCATTGCCTGGGATAGCGGCGCCCGGAAAGGATACCGGCCAGCATCTTTCGCTCCGCCGGCAGCGGGTTTTCCTCGGACGGGAAAAAAACCCTTCGGAGTTCGAAGAGCCTCAGGTCCCGATTGTTCCGGTGCAGGTTTCTGGACACCGTGTCCAGCAGGGAGCCCAGCAGTGTGGTGCGCAGGACCGACTGCATCTCGCTCAGCGGATTCTGCAGCACCACCGGCCTGCCCTGCTCGCTCTCCGGGGGGATTCTCAGGTCGATCAAACGATCCCTATTGATAAAGCTGTGATGGATCGTCTCAAAGAACCCCATGCCCACCAGGATCTCCCGAGTCTTTTCCTCCGCGCTCCTCTCCGGATCCGGCGAAACAGGGGCCAGGGGAGCCCTGGGCATCACGGTGGGAATTTCATCGTACCCGACCAGCCGGGCCACCTCCTCCATCAGGTCCTCCGGCAGCCGGATGTCCGGACGGAAGGAGGGGGGTACCGCTTCCAGCACATCCTCCCCCTTCTCCTCGACGGAGATCTCCACGGCTTTCAGCAGCTCCTGCACCGGATCCCGGTCCAGGGACGTGCCGAGCACCCGGTTGATTTGAGAGACCTTCAAGTCGATGGAGACCGGTCGGAAGGGGGTCGGGTATTGATCGATGGCACCGGAAAGCAGCCGCCCGCCCGCCACGTCCAGGAGAAACATCGCCGCCCGATCCGCGGCCCGCAAGGTCCCCTCCTTGTCGATTTCCCGTTCGAAACGGTGAGAAGCCTCCGTGCATATCCCCAGTCTCTTGGAGGTTCTCCGAATTCCCCTGGGTTCGAAAAACGCACTTTCCAGGAGCACCCGATTGGTGCCCGGGTGTATCTCGCTTTCCAGCCCTCCCATTACACCGGCAAGGGCCACCGGTTTCCGGGCATCGCAGATCAGGAGATCCGCCTCGTTCAATTGCCGCAGTTCCCCGTCCAGGGTGGTCAACCGTTCGTCCGGGAAGGCCTTGCGAACCACGATGCGGTGGTCCTCCAGGCGGTCCAGATCAAATGCGTGCAGGGGTTGTCCCCACTCCATCAGCACGTAATTGGTGACATCCACGATGTTGTTAATGGGGCGAACCCCCGCCAGGGAAAGCCGCCATCGGAGCCAGAACGGAGAGGGGCGAACACGGACGCCTTCGAGGATCCGGGCCACGTACCGGTGGCAGGCTTCCGGGGCAAGGATCTCTACCGAACTGACATCCCCGGCGGGGCCCCCGTCTTCCACGGGGGAAACCATGGGAAGACGGAGCGTTCTCCCCTTCTTGGCCGCGATCTCTCTGGCAACACCGATGACGCACAAACAATCCGGCCGGTTCGGTGTCAACTCGATCTCCAGCACATGATCGTCCATGTCCGGGAGTTTGTCTACGGGTTGTCCGGGAGAAGGGTCTCCGGGCAGCAGCATGATTCCCCCGCGATCATCGGACAGGTTCAGGTCCCGTTCCGAGCAGAGCATCCCTTCCGACAGGACGCCGCGGATCGTGGCGGCTTCGATCGTTTTTCCCCCGGGAAGGCGGGCGCCGGGAAGCGCCACCGGAACCCGATCACCCGGGCGGATGTTGTCGGCTCCGCAAAGGACGGTGCGCTCCTCACCGGTGTCAACCCTGCAGACCCACAGCCCTGCCTCCTCCGGGTGCCGTTCCAGGGAAACGATCCGGCCGGCCGTCACCCGCTCCAGGGCCGGACATACCGGCTCGCACGAGGCCACTTCGAGCCCCAGGCGGGTGAGCAGGTCCGCTACCTCCTCCACCGGCTCTTCGATATCCACGTACTCCTTCAACCACCGTATGCTGACAAGCACCCCTATCCCCCCGGGGACCGTCCCTGGTATGGAACGGTCACACGCTGAACTGATTCAGAAAACGAAGATCGTTTTCGTACATCAGGCGAATGTCATCGATACCGTATTTCAGCATGGCGATCCGTTCGATGCCCACACCGAAGGCAAACCCTGTATACGCCCCCGGTTCATATCCCACAATGTTGAACACCTCCGGGTGGATCATGCCGGAACCGAGGATCTCCAGCCACCCTGTTTGGGAACAGACCCGGCACCCCGATCGCCCGCAGAGAAAGCATCCGATGTCCACCTCGGCGCTGGGCTCGGTAAAAGGGAAATAGCTGGGACGAAACCGAAGGGGAACATCGGGCGAGAACAAGGTGTGAACGAATGCGGTCAACACCCCCTTGAGCTCGCTGAAGCTCACCTCTTTGTCAACGAGGAACCCTTCCATCTGGTGAAACATGGGCGAGTGCGTGTTGTCCGAGTCGCACCGGTACACGGTCCCCGGGGCGATCACGCGGAACGGAGGGGTCCGTGCCTTCATGGTGTGGATCTGGACATTGGACATATGGGTCCTCAACACCACGTCCGGGGCGATGTAGAAAGTGTCCTGCATGTCCCGGGCCGGATGATCCTTGGGAATGTTCAGGGCTTCGAAGTTGAAAAAGTCCAGATCCACCTCCGGTCCCTCCACGACATCGATCCCCTTGCTGTGTAAGTCGGAGACGACCTGTCGGGTGTC
>CAYTRL010000232.1:0-9266 GCA_964439795.1 uncultured Thermodesulfobacteriota bacterium | reverse complement strand
GTCGACATGGTAAAGAGCCTTCCCGGGAAAAGGGTGTGAGGGTGGGAAGCCTGGTCGATTTCTCATTCCGTTCTGAAAAGGAAATATAGGAATACAGAAAGATGTTTGTCAATAAAAAAAGGACAAGCGGCATGTGGGGCAGGAAGTTTTTTCCTGACGGCCGGTGTTTTGTTGCATCGCGGTCTTTCTGTTAGAATTCCCGTCGCTGGTTCCGATTCCGGTATCGAGACCCTGTGCTCCGGACATGGGTTTCTTCCTCGATTTTTCCACAGGAAAGGAGAGGCCGTGAAAGACAGGATCAAGTTAGATTACAGTGCGCTGCTGCCTTTTGTGAGTGAAAGCGACATGGCAGGCCATGAAGAGAATGTGCTGGAGGCGCTTGGCATCCTGGAGAAGGGGGAGGGGCCCGGAGCGGAGTTCCGGGGATGGATCCCCTACCCGGAGAGCGTTCCCCGGGACGAGATCCAGCGGTTGAGCGACATCGCCGCGGAGGTGAATCAAGAGGCGGAGGTCCTGATCGTCGTAGGCATCGGGGGGTCGTACCTGGGGGCGCGGGCCGTGATCGAGTCCCTGACCCACGGCTTCTCCTCCCTTCTGCCCCGGGAGAAAAGGGACGGCCCCCTGATCTTCTTCGCGGGCCAGAACTTGAGCGGCAGGTACCTGGAGGAACTGCTGGAGGCGGTGGGAGAGAAGAACCTCTACGTGAACGTGATTTCCAAGTCCGGGACCACCACCGAACCCGGGCTGGCTTTCCGCCTGCTCCGCAAGCACCTGGTGGAACGGTACGGGGAGAAGGAGGCGGCCCGGAGGATCATCGCCACCACGGATGCCAGAAAGGGGGCCCTGCGCACGCTCACCGAGGCCGAGGGCTACCGCAGCTTTGTCATCCCGGACGACATCGGCGGCCGGTTTTCCGTGCTCACTCCGGTGGGCCTGTTTCCCATCGCGGTGAGCGGCATCGATATCCAGGCCCTCCTGGAGGGCGCCCGGTCCATGATCGAACCCTGCAGCGTTCCCCGCCTCCAGGAGAACCCGGCGGCCCTGTACGCCTGCGGCCGGAACCTCATGTGGAAAAAGGGGAGGCCCATCGAGATCCTGGTCTCCTACGAGCCCAAGCTGCTGCTGTTCGCCGAGTGGTGGAAGCAGTTGTTCGGGGAGAGCGAGGGCAAGGAGGGAAAGGGGATCTCTCCCTCTTCGGCCCTGTTCACCACGGACCTGCACTCCCTGGGGCAGTGGATCCAGCAGGGGCCGCGAACCGTGTTCGAGACGGTGATCCACGTGGGCAGGGAGGCGGGCAGCCTCTCGGTGCCGGTGGACGCATCGGGTCTGGAAGACGGGTTGGGGTACCTGGAGGGGAAGGGCTGGTCCGCGGTCCAGGAGATGGCCTACGAGGGGACCAAGATCGCGCACCACCAGGGCGGGGTACCGGTGATGGTGCTGGAGGTCCCCACCCTGGATGCCGGCTTTCTCGGCCAGATGATCTACTTCTTTGAGAAAGCCTGCGGCATCTCCGGCTACCTCACCGGGGTCAACCCGTTCAACCAGCCGGGTGTGGAGGCTTACAAGAACAACATGTTCGCCCTGCTGGGAAAGCCCGGTTTCGAGGATCAGACCGCGGCCATGGCCGAGACCCGGAAGACGTTCCCTCAGGGGAAGATCGTTTGAGTTCCCCTATGCCGGTGTTTCCCGGCGCCTGGTGTAGAGAATCAGCACCGAGATCACGCAGACCAGGATCACGGAGATCCAGCCCAGGGCCGTGAACACGGTTTCAATGCCCGACCGTTTTTCCAGGGCCTCCACCATCTTCACCGCAAGGGCCCCCACGCCGAAGGTCAGTACGAACTTCAACCCGAAGGCCGAGTGGCGCACCCGTTCCGGGGTGAACCGGGTCACCAGGGTGTTCTCCACGGGCTGCATGCCCAGCAGGAAGAAGAAGTACACGGTGGCCAGCAGGACCAGCGGCAGGTCGGTGGCGGCCGCCATGAGAAAGGCGGCCGGTACGGTCATGATGTAGAAGGCCAGGTAGCACCGGCTCGGGTCGAACCTCTCCGCCGCCCGCCCGCCGGTGTACTGGCCCGCCATGCCCACCAGGTAGATGAGCGACGCGGTCACCGTGGCGACCAGGTTCCCGGAGAAGCCCTTTCCCGTGACCGAAGAAACCCACCGGAAGATCTCCGGGGTTCTCAACTCGAAGCATGCCGGCAGGGTCACCGTGGCCCCCCGGTAGCAGATCCCTCCAAGCATCATGGCCACGAGCAGGATCAGGAACGGGACGAGCATGGCTTCGTCCCTGACCGGGGTTTCCGCCCTGGCCTCTCTTTTCCCCGCCGGGGGGAACACCAGCATGAGCAGCACCCCCGCCAGGTTCAGGCCCGCCAGGACCAGGTACACGCTTCCCGGTCCCCACCTCCAATTCAGGAACCCCGCGGCGAGCGGTGCGGCGAACAGTCCCAGGTTTCCGAACATGCCGTTGTACCCCATCCCCATGCTCACGTTCCGGACCTCCATGGAGATCATGCCCAGGCCGGCGGGGTGGTAGATGGCCGATGCGATGCCCAGAAACGCAAGTGAGAGGGCGAGTGCCTGCGGGGAATCGATCCAGAACGCCGCGGCCAGGCCCGCGGCCCCGGATCCGAGATAGAAGAGAAGCAACAGGGGCCCGGACGCCCAGCGGTCCGCGGCCACTCCCCAGGGGAGGGCCATGAGTCCGAACAGGAGGTACATCCAGAAGGACAGGCCGAGCACGTCCGCCAGGTCCATGCCCATGCGCCCGGCGAGGGGCAGGGCAAGCGCGGGAAAGACGAGCATGTTGAAATGGCTCATGAAGTGGCCGTAGCAGGTGATCGCCAGCACCCGCCGCTCCCGCGTGTCAAACGCTTCTTTCATGGTGGGTTCCGTTGTATTTCGTTGAAAAGACCTGGGAGAATAAAGCTACATTAATGCTTGAATTAATATGATGTAAGTATCTAAAAACAAAAAAGATCCCCTTGCCACCTGGAGGGAGCTTGGGGATCTTTGTTCTGATAGTGTACTCCGCCCTCAGTCGTCGAAGTCGCCTGCCGGGCCCTTGTCCGAGTTGATGCTCTTCGCCCGTTCCAGGATCTTCGCCTCGCTCCACTCAGCCGGGTCATCGATACGCCCCGCCTTGGGACCCAGGTCGTAGGAACCTGCCTTCAGGATGAGATCCATGGCCAGGGAGGCGGTGTCCTTCCCGTTGAGGACGTTGACGATCATGTTGTAGATGAAATCCTCCACGCGCTGTTCCATCCGTTCCCGAACGTCGGCGGTCTGCCCCATCAGCTTGTTTTCAAAGGGAAGGTTCAGCTTCTTGTAGTCACCCTTCTTGAGCCCCTTGGAATCCGCGTAGGCCACCATTTCATCCCACATCTCCTCGGCGACGCCGTCGCCCTTCACCTTCCGGAATGTGCCGTCTTCGTTGAGGATGGCGTTCCCGAAGTCGTTCACCTCCACCCCCCAGGAGAGCATCTGCAGGGCGGTGGCCACGTTGGCCTTGGTGGTCCGGGTGCGGGCGGCGATGTCCCGGAGGCGGTCCGAACTGTTGCCCGAGGTGCCGTGCTGCGCGCCGGACACCTTGTACGGTTCCAGTGCCTGGTGGATCTCTGCGGTGAGGTCCACCTGGATCCCGGCGTCGCTGGCCTCGATCCCGTGCGTGGTTCCGTTGTTCAGGGCGATCCAGTCCGGAAAGATGTCGTGGGCGTTCAGGCCCTGGATCAGGAACAGGGCTTCCTCCCTGGTGGACAGGCCCGACTTTCCCTTGATCTCCCCCACCTCGGTTTCCAGGCCCGCCCAGGCGGGCACCACGGGGTTCAGCGCGATGCTGGCCAGCAGGTTCTGGTCGTCGGGCAGGTGGGAGGCGTCGATGGCGATGGAGGTCATGCCCGCGTCGAACATGGAGGGGATTTCCACCTGTGCGGTCCGGATGTCCTTCTCCCCCTTGATGCCGTAGTGGTCCGCGTGTACCGCCACCGGCACCTGGATCCCCAGTTCGTTGCAGAAGGTGTCCACGATGCGCGTCATGTTCCAGTAGTTCACCGCACAGTAGGCCGAGGCCCCGCCCTCGGACTTTGCGATCTCGATGATCAGGGCGGCGTTGGCCTTTTGGGCGGCCTTCAACGCGCCGCGGATCACGAACTTGTTGCGGCCGTTGGCCGCGATGGCCATGGCGTTTCCCTTGGCCGTCATGGCCCGGTCGATCACCTTTCCGCTCACGATCAGGGCCCGGGAGTTGGGAAACAACTTGACGATGTTGGGGGGACGTCCGATCTCGAGCGCCTTGTCAAAATCTTTCATGATCCACCCTCCTTGCATATGGTGTGATTGGAACCGTACGAGGGCATTATAGACATTGCAAAGGGATGGTTCAAGAATCATAATGTGAACACCTGTCCGGAGCGTGAAACGGAAAGTCATGCGATACGATATCCTGTTCCATCTGGTAAACGGCCCGGAAGGGGACCCCTGCCTGTACGCCAATTTCAAGTACGAGAAGCGGGCCCTGCTCTTCGACCTGGGGGACGTTCACGGCCTGAGTGCACGAAGCCTGCTCAAGGTGACCCACGGGTTCATCTCCCACGCACACGTGGACCATTTCATCGGGTTCGACCTCCTGCTCCGCCTGCACCTCGGCCGGGGAAAGACCTTGACTCTCTTCGGCCCCCCCGGCTTCTCGGAGCACGTGGAGGCCCGGCTCCGGGGCTACAGCTGGAACCTGGTGCGGAACTACCCCTATAATTTCCAGCTGCACGTGTACGAAGCCGGGGAGGGCCCGCTGCGCGCGGCCATGTTCCGGTGTCAGAACGAGTTCCTGCGGGAACCCCTGGCTCCCCTGCCGGCCCTGGAAGAGAATCCGGTGATCCTGGACGAGCCCGGCTTCCGGATCGAATCGGTGCTCCTGGAGCATGATATCCCGTGCCTGGCCTTTGCCCTGGGTGAGAAACAGCACATCAACGTGGACAAGGTCCGGCTGGAGGCCATGGGACTCCGGGTGGGACCCTGGGTACGCCGTCTGAAGGTGGCGGTGCGTGAGGGCGTTTCCGGGGACACCCATATCCCGGTTCTGACTGCGGACGGCAGGGACAAGGAAACCCGGGACATGCCGGTCAGCCTGCTGCGGGATCGACTGCTGCGGATCTCCCGGGGCCGGAAGATCGCGTACGTCACGGACACGGCCTTCACCCCCGAAAACCGGGAACGGATCCTGCGCTTGGCCCACGGGGCCGATGTGTTTTTCTGCGAGGCGGTCTTTTCTGAGCAGGACCGGTCCCGTGCCCGGGACCGCAGGCATCTCACCGCAAGGCAGGCCGGGCTCCTGGCCCGGGAGGCCGGGGCCAAGCGCCTCGTCCTGTTTCACTTTTCCCCCAAGTACCACTCACGGTTGGAAACCCTCTACCAGGAGGCTGGGGAGGCGTTTGGAAAGGACCCGGAATCGAATTGAGCGATTAGCTGTCAGCGGTCGGCTTTCGGCTCCACCCATCGCCCGCCCAGCGGAGTCCACGGTAACAGGGGGTTCTTGAAGCCCGCGCGGGAGCCCCCTATAATGAACCCTTCGATCCGGGAGCCATGAACACCGGAAATCATCCGAAAAGATTGCGGAAACTCATGGAGGAGGGAGCGGATGCGCATCCTGTCCGGGATACAGCCTTCGGGCGTGTTCCACATCGGAAACTACTTCGGCATGATGAAGAAGATGATCGAGCATCAGGAGAACCACGAGCTGTTCGCCTTCATCGCCAACCTGCACGCCATGACCTCCCAGCCCGAGGGAAGGGTGCTGGCCTCCAACACCTTGGAGGCGGCCGCCAGCTTCCTCGCCCTGGGGCTGGATCCGGATAAGTCGGTGTTCTGGGTGCAGTCCGACCTGCCCGAGGTCACGGAACTCACCTGGGTGCTTTCCAACGTGACGAGCATGGGCCTGCTGGAACGCTGCCATTCCTACAAGGACAAAGTGGCCAAGGGGATCGCGGCCAACCACGGCCTGTTCGCCTATCCCGTGCTCATGACCGCGGACATCCTGATCTTCCAGAGCGACCGGGTCCCGGTGGGCAAGGACCAGAAGCAGCACCTGGAGGTGGCCAGGGACATCGCCATGAAGTTCAACCTGGCTTACGGCGACACCTTCGTTGTGCCGGAGCCGGAGATCGACGAGCAGGTGGCCGTTGTTCCCGGGGTGGACGGGCAGAAGATGAGCAAGACCTATAAGAACACCATCGACATCTTCTGTGAAAAGAAGGTAATGAAGAAGCAGGTGATGGGCATCGTCACCGATTCCACTCCCGTGGAAGCACCCAAGGACCCGGACAGCTGCAACCTGTTTGCCATCATGAGCCTGTTCCTGTCCGCCGGGGAAAGGGCGGACCTGGCCGGGAGGTACCGGGCGGGCGGTTTGAAGTACGGCGAAGTGAAAAAAGAGCTTGTGGAGAGGATCTGGGACACCTTTGCCCCTTACCGGGCCCGCAGGGAGGAGCTGCTCTCGGACCGGGAGAGGCTGGCCGCGATCCTGGACGCCGGGGCGGAAAAGGCGAGTCAGGTGGCGGCGAAGACCATGAAGGACGTCCGGGAAAAGACGGGACTTCGTTATCTGTCTGTTGCCTGAGGGAGATATGTTGACCGCCTACCGGACCCTCCTGGAGAAGATCGACCGGCGGCTCGGGCAGATACCCGAATGCCCCTGTCCGGACGGGTGCGACCAATGCTGCCGCATCTCCTTTACCCTGTTTCCGGTGGAGGCGTTTCACATCCGGGAGGCCTTTCTCCGGCTGTCCCCCGCCACGGCGGACCGGGTACGGAGACAGGCGCTTGACGCTCACACCCCCAACTGTCCCTTTCTCCAGGACGGCAAATGCGCGGTCTACACCTCCCGGCCGGTTCTCTGCCGCATGCATGGGCACCCCTTTCTCCGCAGGAACGAGGGGGAAGACGAGCTGGAGATCTATCCCGGTTGCGAGCATCTGCCCCTGGAATCGCTTCCGCTCACCCACAACGGGAACCGGAAGGTTTCAGCCCTGGACCTGGATGGCGTCAACGAGCTTCTCGCAGCGGTGAACGATGTCTTTATGAAGGAAACGGGCCCGGAAAAAAACGGCCCGTGCCGCCGGATTTCCATACGGCAAGTACCCGGTGACCGGTTTTCCGGAGGAGAGGACCATGCCGATCTATGAATACCAGTGCGGGGAATGCGGCCGCAGGAGCACCCTGCTGGTCATGAAACGGGATGAGCAGGAAGGCCTGTCGTGCAGGCACTGCGGCTCCGGAAGTCTGACGCGGCTTCTGTCCCGGTTCGCGGTGCATCAGACCGAGGCAGACCGGATGAGCGGTTTGGACCCCGGCGGGACCCCGGATGACAGCTTCTACCAGGACGACCGGAACATCGGCCTGCGGGCCAAGAAACGGATGAAGGATCTGGGGGTGAACCTGGGGGACTCCCTGGACGAGAAGATCGAGAAGGCTCGGACCAGCAAGCTGGACGGGCTCCTGGACGACTGATCAACGGAGAACGGTATGAAGAAGGGAAGCAGGAAGAAGGGCGGTGACGGTTCCCGGGGCGTTTTTCCCGACGGACAGCGGTTCCTGGAAAGGGAGCAGGAAGAGGTGGACCGGCGCTGGCGGGACGCGGCGAACGAGATGACCCAGATCCTCAAGCACATCCCGGACATCCGGTGGAGCAAGCTGGAGAGCCTGCCCGAAGGACAGGGCGGGGAGCGGAGGCGGTGGCTGTCCCAGGAACTGACCCGGGTCCTGCTGGAGGGGGAGACCCGGCCGGAGCTCAAGCGCTCGGTGATCCGCCGGATGGCGGACAAGATGGGCCAGTACCTGCTGTGGAACCGCCTGTCCAGCACACCCGCCATGCACGAGTTCTACGCCCTGTTCCCCTGGTGGGTGAGCCAGCTGCCCGTGGTGGGCATGGACCGGCTGCGCGACCTGGGCCTGGCGTATGTGCTCAACGGTCTCGTCCTTCCCGTGCAGACCGTCTGGAAGGAGCTGCTGGATGCGCAGGCGGTTTTCATCGGCCACTGCGTGTGCCGGAGTTCCGGGATCGCCAACGACCTGCCGAAAGAGAAGAAGTTCCACAACCTACTGGACCAGGAGCAGAGCGGAAAGCTCATGGACCGGATCACCGGACGTTACATGCGGTTGAAGGAAGCCGGGGACCTGGACGGGACCGACCCCATGTACACGGATCTTCTGGAGGAGCTGGTCGGAATCGGCAACCGCCGGTCCCCCCGTTTCCGGCTCGAGCGGCTGCTGCGGGCCACCTACCCGGAGTGGGAGTTTCTCCCGGTGCACCCGCGGTACACCACGGACTGGATCCGGTCCATGTACCAGAACCGGAAGGCACGGCCGATACACAAGGAGCTGGCCTTTGAGATGGCTACGATCCTCTACTTTTCCCACGGCATCATCTTCACGAGCATGCGCCTCATGGACACGCCCTATACGATCTGTTCCTGCCCCACTCCGGAACGGGGCGGCGGCTGTGTGCTGACCAACTGGTACTACTATGGAAAATCCAACACGTCCATCCTACCCAACGAAGAGAATCCGGGACGGAACCGGGACCGGAAGGGGTTCGTGCAGCCCTGCAGGTACTTCGAGGCCCGGGCACAGCGGGAGTGCCTGGGGTGCGGCTGCTTTCATGACGCGGAAAACCCCCGGGACCTGGACCACTTTCTTCTGGAAGCGGACCGCATTCTGAAGGAACACCGAAAAAAAAAGGATGGAAAACCGGAAGAAAAACCTGTTTAGGGAACGGTTTCCCCTCAGGCCCGCGAAAGAGCTTGTCCATCATCGGTTGCATCCGGTATGTTGCGAATCAGCGGATGTCGAGGAACGCGGAGTCCATGGTTTTCTGTCAGGACCGCACCGGGAACCATCTCACTTATGATGTTTTCGCACATCATCAGTAAAAGGAGGTCAAGCCATGCGTGAAGTCGTGGTCGTGGATGCGTTGCGTGCTCCGGTGGGAAGGGCGGGATGGGGTGGAAAGAAACAGGGGTCACTCTATGAAATGTCCGCCCAGGACCTGCTGGCCCAGGTGGTGCGGGCCCTGGTGGACCGTGTGAAAGTGCGGTCGGACGGGTTCCGGGAAGAGATGATCGAGGAACTCCTGGTGGGGTGTCTCACCCAGATCGGCGAACAGGGAGGCAACATCGCCAGGATCTCGGCCCTGCTGGCGGAGCTTCCCCGGGAGGTGTCGGGCAGCACGGTGAACCGCTACTGCAATGCGGGGCTGTCCGCGGTCAACTGGG
>CAYTRL010000231.1:295-9341 GCA_964439795.1 uncultured Thermodesulfobacteriota bacterium | reverse complement strand
CGCATCGAGGACATGTATCAGTACGAGGACGTTGGCCGCAAAGACTGTTTCATAATCATTGGAAAAAGAACCGGCAAAATTAACGATGGAATTCGGATTCGTATCCTTCACGATCCGGGCGATTTCCTTCTTGTCCGTAAGGTCACAGACGTGGTGGCGGTCACTGGAGACACCCACGAGATCCACGGAAAAGACTGCAACGTTCTTTTGGGACAAGAGGGCCCTGGTAAGCGCCTTGCCTGCAAACCCCTCAGACCCTAAAACGAGGATTCTTTCCATTTCGGCAATTCGGTCCGTATGCAGCAAGATCAGTGGGAGGGAAGGGGATCGACCGTCTATGGATGGTCGCGAAGGAAAACCGACTCGATCTTGTCCGCGTAGGTTTCATTGATTTCATCGTAGTCTTCTTTTCTGCCCAGGTCATACCATAGACCGTCAAGGGGAAAGGCGATGACTTTCTCCTTCTTTACGATGAGCTTCTTGACCAGGTCCGGAAGATCTAGAGGTGTATTGCGGTGGAGATACTTTTGAACCTCCGGACTGAATACATAGATTCCGGTACTCACCCTGTATTCCAGCGTGGGCTTCTCGATGTAATCACGGATATTGTCTTGCCCATCACACGTGAGGGAACCGAGTTCGGTCTTGATGGATTTCACAAACGTTGCGATGGTCACCATGGAATCTTCGTTCTTGTGGTGACGTATCATCGCTGTGTAGTTCAGGTCCGTAAGAATGTCCCCGTTCATGAGGAGAAAACCATCCTGCAGGCCTTCGATAAGGGAAATGGGCCCCGCCGTTCCCAGGGGCTTGTATTCCTTAGAATACTCGATATGGACGTCCCATCGGCTCCCGTCCCCGAAATAGGATTCGATCAGGTGGGAAAGATAGCCAACAGCAATAACGATTTCTTTGAAGCCCGCCCTTTGGAGTTGCCGGATAACAATTTCCAGAATCGGGTATTCGCCCACAGGCATCAAGGGCTTTGGGATGATATTTGTGAAAGGCCTTAGACGTGTCCCGAGGCCTCCTGCCAGAATCACGGCCTTCATGATGGCGTTTGTGCCCCTTTCCATTTAGATGGTATAGTTCTCATCCTTGAAAAGATGACGATGATTGCGAAGGAATTCGATGCATTCCGTGAGCCCTTGCTCAAGGGTGAATCTCGGCTGGTAGCCGATGTTTTTGTTCGCCTTTTGGAAGTTGCACAGCAGGGCCATGACCTCACTCTTTTCGGGGCGGACCCTTTTTCGCTCCTCCACCAGGCGGAGGTCCTTTTTCATAAGGGTTTGGATCAAATCAAAGAGTTCTTGAACGGAAACGGCTTTCCCGGATCCGATGTTCACCACGTCCCCGATGCAGCGATCGCTCTTTGCGGCTTGGAGAAATCCGGACACCGTATCTTGTACGTAATTGAAATCACGCTTGGGATCGAGCGCCCCAAGCCGGACTTCGTTCCCCGCGATCGCTTGAAGGATGATGGTTGGAATGATGGCACGAAGGGACTGCCTCGGGCCGTATGTATTAAAGGGTCTGACAGTGATAACCGGGAGCCCGAAGGAAAGATAGAAGCTTTCGGCAATCTTGTCGGCTGCAATCTTTGTTGCTGAATACGGAGACTGTCCTACCAGGGGATGATGTTCATCGATGGGAAGGTACTGGGCGGTTCCATAGGTTTCGCTCGTGGACGTGTGGATGACCTTTTCCACCCCTTCGTCCAGACAGGCCTGCATGAGATTGAGTGTTCCTGCGACGTTTGTTTCCACATAACTTCTTGGGGATACGTAGGAGTATGGAATGCCGATCAATGCCGCAAGATGAAAGACGAGCCGGTTACCCTTGACTGCATTTCGAACGGAAAAGGGGTCCGTGACGTCCCCGGGATAGATATGGATTTCTTTTCGAACTTGCTCAGGAAGAAATTCCAGGTTTCCCCAGTCGTTCCTGGCATTGTAATGAATAAACGCTTTTACCTTGCAGCCCGCTTGGGTCAACGATTCCACAAGATGGCTGCCGATGAACCCGCCGGCTCCCGTGACCAAGGCATGCATGCCCTCGAGCTTCAATGTGACTCCTTTACATGGGGCTTCCGCAGGAAGGAGAGGAGGGAACCCTTAGGAAGACGAGCAAGGGCTTGCGTTCCAAGTTCCTATTTCTCGAGACGAATCTTCATAGCATACCTAACAGAAGAGGAGCAAGCGGTCAAGAGCTTGCAGGATCATGTCCTTGTTCGATTCAGGGGTGGTCAAATCTCCCATTACATTCAATGCCTCGCTTGATGTCTTTCCTACATTTGACTTGATTCCGAAGGTGAAATATTTATTCTTAACGGGTTGTCGATACGGAGAAGCGTATGCTGCTGAAGGGGGGAAGATGATTCGCGACAGGAAAAGGAAACGTCCTTTGCGTGTTGTCATGCTCGGTCCTTCCCTGAAAACATCCGGTGGGATCGCGGCCATGGTGAATGTGTGGCTTTCCTATGGACTCGAAAAGCGGATCAAGCTCCGCTACATTCAAACATTGAAACACAACCTGCCGGGTCGAAATTTCTCCAAGGGGATGCAAGCTTTTGGGGCCATGGGGAAACTGTTTCTGGCGATGATGTTTGGCCGGCCGGATGTGGTGCATTTTCATGTCTCCTTCTATAACAGCTTTCATCGCAAGCGCCTTCTTTCTCATTTGCCCCGATGGTTCCGGGTCCCCTATGTTGCTCTGCTGGTATCAGGGGGATTTGAAACATTTCTGCAAAAACACCCCGGGAATATCCCTCTGGCTCGGCAGTTCTTTGACCGGGCAGCCTCGGTGATCGTTTTGTCCGAGAGTTGGAAGAACGTGATGGAGAAATACACATCCAACCCTCGACTCAGGGTGATTTATAACACCACATCACTGAAGGAATTTGAAAAAGCCTGTGCCGTGGAACATCCCGAGGCAGTGGTTGTTCTGTTTTTCAGCCGGTTGAGCCGAACAAAAGGACTTTCCGATTTGTTGGAGGCGGTTCCCGAAGTGGCTGCAAAGTGTCCCAATGTGCTTTTTCGAGTCTGTGGTTACGGGAATGCTGAAAAAGCAAGAAAACGGGTGTCCGAGCGGGGCTGTGATGCCCACGTTGAAATCCTCGGATGGATTCCGGGCGAACAGAAATACGGGCACTTCTTGGGTGCACATGTCTACGTGCTTCCTTCCTATTTTGAGGGTATGCCCGGTTCCGTCCTGGATGCCATGGCTTCACACTTACCTGTCGTTGCAACCAAAGTGGGAGGCATTCCGGAACAAGTCATCGATGGAGAGACCGGTTACCTCATTGAACCTGGCGACGTATCCTCCCTTTCCGACCGGCTCGTCCGGTTGTGCAGCGATGAAAAGCTCCGGAACCAAATGGGAGAGGCCGCCTTCCGGCGCTTCAACGAACGGTTCTCCCCGGACCGGGTTTTGGACCGGCTGATGGGAATATACCGGGAGGTAGCCGGTCTTTCATCGCCGGCATCTTCACCTCCGTGACAGCCCCCGGTTTTTCCTGGAGACCGCGGTCCTGTACTGGGGAAACCACCACCCATGATAAAGAAAAATGAAAAATCGACCGAAAAACTCACATCATTGCGATCCCGATGAAAAAAGACGAGGGATGGTTCGGGGCGGATGAAAACCCCATTTCACGCAAAGACCAAGCATGATGGAACGTGAACGATTTCTTCACCGATGGAAATGGGTACTTCTGTACACTTCGATCCTCTACGGGACCGTATATTTCCTGCCGTGGATTGGGAAAACCCTGAACCAGTGCGGAATGGGATGGATCATCCGGTACGGCCCAGTGGCCCTCATCCTGGTTGCCGGAGGCGTGTTCCTTGAACGGCTGTGCCGGCCGGAGACGAAAAGGAAAAAGACGCTTCTTGTCTCCATGACCGTCATCGGCGCCGTGTACGCATGGCTTCTCACCACCCTTTCCTCCTTTCCGGTGGAACGGGCGCACCTGCTGGAATACGGCCTGCTCGGCTTTCTGGTATTCCGGACCCTGGAAGGAAGGCATGAAACCTGGCGGTTGTACTTCTATTCTTTCGTGATCGTGCTGATGATCGGATTTTTCGACGAGGTACTGCAGGGCATTTTACCGGGGCGTTATTATGACGTGAGGGACATCGGGCTCAACGTGGTTTCGGGTGCTTTAGGCATTGCATCCTTTGCCCTTTTCCGGGCCAGTTTCCCCCTATCCTCCACGCCACGCCTCCCGGCCCCTTGGGGCGGGAAGAAAACGGCCATGGATATCGCGGCCGTCGCCGCCATGGCCGTTTTTCCCCTGCTGCTCTGGCGGATCGACTACGTGGAAGCGAACCTCGACCCGCTGTACGGACAGTGGCTGCGCACCGGGGCCTGCGGCGAAGCGGATTCCCTGGAGTTCTTTACTGACGGCCGGTTCTTCTGGAAAGACTCCCTGGGGCACCAAAGCCAGGGAGATTTCTACCTGGAAGGAAACCGCCTGGATGAAACAAAGATTGTGATGGTCATTAAGCATACCAACAACGACACCCAGTGCGGCGTTCGTCTGCCCAAAGAGGGAAACAGGTGGGGTGGCAGGATAAAGGTGAAACAGGACCGGCTCCTCTGGGGCCGAAAGGGCCCCTGGATGAAACAACCCTGACGGCCCGTTGATGAATGCCTTGGTTGCGTAAGGGGTGAAAACAGGATGCAAACCACCTGAAGAGCGGAACCGTGGAGTCGCTGCAATGCAAAGCGTGGCCTGGTACCTGAACCGGCTTCGATGCATGTCACTACGGGAGATCGCGCACCGGGCGACGGTTTCGGGAAAAACCCTGCGCGAAGAGATCTTCCCGAACCGGTCGCTCCGGACCGCCTGCGAAAACCCCCTGGCAATCCGCCCGGCCCGGGAGAGGCCGTCTTTCCACCCGGGGCCCCGGGAACTTCAGATCCTGCGCAACGCGCTGGAGCCGGACCTCCCGGATCTTTTCCGCAGGGCGGATACGATCTGCGAGCACCGGTTCTCCTTTCTCGGGCTGGAAGGGGCCTTTCTGGGGAAGCGGATCAACTGGCACCTGGAACCCGTTGCCAAGATCGAGGTGCCCTGCAAGCCGGCCTCCCGGCTCGATTACCGGGACCCGGAACAAGCAGGCGACGTGAAGTACATCTGGGAGATCAACCGGCATCAGCACCTGCCTCTTCTTGCCCTTGCCTACTGCTTCCGAAAAAACCCCCTCTACCTGGATGAAATCCGTTTCCAGATCCGGGACTGGATCCTGCAGAACCCCTACCCTCGCGGCATCAACTGGACCAGCGCGCTGGAGACGGGGGCTCGCCTGATCTCCTGGTCGTGGACCTTCTTCCTCCTCCACGCCGCGGGGGAGACGGTTCCGGCACGGTTCTTCCGTTCCGTGGGAGAACACTGCGGGTTTATCCACCGGAATTTTTCCCTGTACTCCTCCCGTGGAAACCATCTCGTGGGGGAAGCCGCCGGCCTCTTCACGGGCGCCCTCCTCTTCGCCAGGGAACCCTACCGATCCCGGTGGACGGGAGACGCATACCGGATCCTCACCTCTCAGATCCAGGAGCTTGTCCTCCCGGACGGGGCATACGCGGAGTTGAGCACCGGTTACCACCAGTTCGCCATGGACCTGTTTCTCCTGCCGGCCCTGCTCGGGAAGGAGAACGGAATCGAATTTCCCCGCCAATACTGGGACAGGCTGGAGGCCATGACCGACTTCCTGGACGACACCCGCGATCCGGCCGGCTGGCGTTGGGACCAGGGAGACAACGACGCGGCCCGATGCCTTGCCTTCGAGGGACATGGATACGACAACCACCAGTCCCTGCTCACCACCGGCGCTCTCCTCTTCCACAAGCCAAGGGGCATCCGGAACGTGCCCCGGCCGGACATTAAAAGCCTCCTCCTGCTTGGGGAAAAGGCCCTGAAAGAGTTTCCCTTGCTTCAGGAAGAGGGGCGTTCCGCTCCACGGAACCGTTCCCGCGCATTTTCCGATGCGGGCTGCTACATTCTCCGGTCCCACATGCCGGAGACAGGGGAAATCTTTCTGGTCTTCGACGCGGGCCCCATGGGGATGGAACCCATGGCGGGACACGGGCATGCCGATACCCTGAGCTTTGTACTCAGCGTGGATGGTCAGCCGTTTTTTATCGATCCGGGCACCTGCACCTACCGAACCGACGACCCGTATAGAAACTACTTCCGGGGCACGTCCGCTCACAATACCCTGCGCGTCGATGGGGAGGACCTGTCGGTGGCCGGCGGGGGCTTCCTCTGGACCCGGAAAGCCCGCTGTCACGACATCGTCTGGAAAGGGGATACGGAAACACCGACCGTCAGGGCGACGCACGACGGATATAAGCGGCTCACCGACCCGGTCGGCCACACCCGCGAGATCCTCCTGGACAAAAAAAACCTCGAAATATGCATCCTGGATGAGGTTCGCGCAAAAAGACAGCATTCCGTGGAACTCTTCTTTCACCTGGACCCTTCCTGTGAGGTCCGGATCGAGGGGGATACGCACTGGATTTCGGCCGAAGGAAGACAGATCGGTCTTCTCATGGATGCCGGGGTCGAGTGCCGGATCGTCAAGGGGCGAACCGACCCCATGCTGGGATGGCAATCCCGGGGTTATGGACAAAAGGAACCAGCTTACTCCATTATAGGGTCGGACACACCAACGGGAAACGTCCGGTACCGGACCCGGATCCTCCTGAAAAAATAAAGGGAAGCCTGTCGACATGCGAATCAGTATTTTCGGACTGGGGTATGTGGGAGCCGTCACGGCTGCGTGCCTGGCCCGTGAAGGGCACACCGTCGTGGGGGTGGACATCAACCCGTTCAAAATCGATCTGATCAACCGGAGTGAGGCCCCGTTCGTAGAACGGGACCTGCATGCATTGATCCGGGAAGCAAGGGGAAAAGGCCTTCTGAAAGGCACGACAGATCCGGAGGAGGCGATCCGTGAAACCGAGATCTCCCTGATCTGCGTGGGCACGCCAAGCCGGAAGAACAATGACCTGGATACCTCCCACGTGCACAATGTCTCCGAGGATATAGGCAAGGCCCTTGCCCGGAAAGACGAGGTTCACCTGCTCGTGGTCCGCAGCACCCTGCTTCCCGGATCCACGATGAACGTGGTTGTTCCCGCCGTGGAAAAGACCTCGGGAAAACGAGTGAACGAGGGTTTCGGTGTCTGCTACAATCCCGAATTCCTGCGGGAGGGGACCGCGATTTCCGATTTTTACAACCCGCCCAAGACCGTCATCGGTCGGAATGTCACGGCCGACGGGGATCGGGTGGCGGAGATGTACCGGGGAATCGACGCGCCGCTGATCCACACGGGAATCCACGAAGCGGAAATGGTCAAGTACGTGGACAACGCGTTCCACGCCCTGAAGATCACCTTTGGGAACGAGATCGGGAGAATCTGCAAGGCCCACGGCATCGACAGCCACGAGGTGATGGATATCTTCTGCCAGGACACCAAGCTGAACCTGAGCGACGCCTACCTGAGGCCGGGCTTTGCCTTTGGGGGTTCCTGCCTGCCCAAGGACCTGAGGGCCCTTGTCTACCGCGCAGGACAGAAGGACCTCAAGGCCCCGCTCCTGAGGTCCACCCTGGAAAGCAACCGTCAGCAGGTCCAACTGGCCGTCGAACGGATCCTGGATACGGGGAAAAAGAAGATCGCATTTCTGGGCCTGAGTTTCAAAGCGGAAACGGACGATCTCAGGGAAAGCCCCTTGGTGGAAGTTGTGGAAACCCTGGTGGGAAAAGGCTGCGAGGTCCGGATCCATGATCCGAACGTCTCCCTTTCCAGACTCCACGGGGCAAACAGGGAGTACATAGAAAAACATCTGCCGCACCTCACCGCACTTCTGTCCGACACCTTGCCGGATATCCTGGAAACCGCGGAGGTGATCGTTTTCGGAAACCGGAATCCCGCATGCCGGGAAGCGCTCCGGGCGGCCCGACCGGACCAGGTCCTGATCGACCTCATCCGTGTGGCGAAAACACCGGAAACCCGGGGAATTTATGATGGAATTTCATGGTAAGAAAGTTCTGATCTTCATCGAGGACGGCTCCTATCTGCTGGACAACAGGGTGCAGAGAGAGGTGAAGACACTCACAGGGGCGGGGCTCCAGGTCGCGGTCATATGCCCCCGCTACCCGGGAGAAAACCGGTACGACAACCAGGACGGCGTCCACATATACCGGTACCGGAAATGGACCCTGTCCGAAGGACTCCTGGGGCATGCCTTTGAATATGCCTCCTCCCTGCTGAAAGGGGGCACCCTTTCCATGGTCGTTTTTGTCCGCCACGGGTTCCAGGTATTCCACGCCTGCAACCCGCCGGACATCCTGTTCCTTCTGGCGGGGATCTACAAGCTGTTCGGCGTCTCGTTTCTCTTCGACCATCACGATGTTTGCCCGGAGCTCTACCTGTCGCGCTTCGAGAACCCCAGGCCCCTCGTGTACAAGATCCTGTCGTGGATGGAGAAGAGGACCATGAAAACGGCGGACGTGGTGGTGGCCACCAACCAGTCCTACCGACAGATCGCAATGGACCGGGGCGGGGTGCCGGCCAACCGGATCTTCGTAGTGCGCAACGGGCCGGATCCCCATAAATTCCGACCCGGTCCCCCGGACCGGGAACTGATTCGGCCGGGCAGGATCCTGGTGGGTTACCTGGGGAACATGAACCCGCAGGACGGCGTGGACCGGCTGGTCCAGACGGCCCGCCACATCAAGGAAGTAAAGAACCGGCGCGATCTATATTTTGTTTTCGTGGGCGGGGGGGACGCTCATCCGAAACTCGTTCAAATGTGTGAGCAGAGGAACCTCACGGACATCACCCATTTCACGGGCCGGGTGCCCGATCCGGAGATGCTCGCCACGCTCAACGCGTGCGACATCTGCGTGCAGCCCGATCCGCCCAGCCCCCTCAACGATGTATCCACCATGAACAAGATCATGGAATACATGGCCCTTGAAAAACCGGTGGTGGCCTTCGACCTCAAGGAAACCAGGGTTTCGGGGGGGGATGCGGCC
>CAYTRL010000231.1:0-285 GCA_964439795.1 uncultured Thermodesulfobacteriota bacterium | reverse complement strand
GTATGCGGAGCCCGATAGCGTGGAGGACCTGGCGGACAAGATCCTCCATCTGGCAGACAGGCCCGCCCTGCGGAAAGAACTGGGCGAACGAGGCCGGAAACGGGTGGAAGAGGTTCTCTGCTGGGAACACTCAGAAGAAGCCCTGCGGGAGGCTTACAAGGCGGCCCTGAAAACCTAGCCATGGGGGGGGGTTACACGGGCTCTACCCAAAGCATTTGATTCAGTACGTCCCGGTACACGGTGGCCGTGCCCAGTTAAACCACCACCAGCCCGCCCCCCACGATG
>CAYTRL010000230.1:0-9395 GCA_964439795.1 uncultured Thermodesulfobacteriota bacterium | reverse complement strand
CAAAAGGGGAAGCGACAGACGGTTCGGCATCCAAGGCGGGTATCGGCGCTCGGCACAACCGAACGCAAGGCGAACACGAGGGGCTTTCGATGAGAGATCCTGCAGGAGGCCCTTGGGGAACGGGGAGCGGGAGGGGGTCTCGTGGATCGTCCACGAGAAAGGTACGGGGCAATCCCCTGCCGGACACCTCTAGAGGCCCAAGTCCTCGTGGATCACCTGCATGGCCCTCAGGCAGATCTCGCAGAACTCATTCAGGGGAATACCGGCCTGTTCGCACTCACGCACGATATCGCGGTTCACCGACGCGGCGAACGCCTTTTCCTTCATCCGCTTGACGATCGACTTGGGCTTAACGCTGGCCAGTCGCTTGTCCGGGTAGACCAGGGCTGTGGCATTGATCAGGCCGGTAACGGTTTCCCCGGCCGCCAGGGCGTGCTGGAACACGGTTTCCCGCTTCCGGCCGCACGCCTGTTCGTTGTGCCGGCGAACCGCTTCCACCACCTCGGCATCCACGCCGCGCTCTTCGAGGATCCTTGCGGTTTCCATACCGTGCACGTTCATGTCGCCCTGGGTGATCTCCAGGTCCAGGTCATGCAGAAGGCCGGCCATGGCCCACGTTTCCCGGTCCTCTCCCAAGCGGTCGGCCAGGGCTCCCAGAACGGCCTCCGACGCCAGGCAGTGCCGGATCAGCGCCTCGTTCTTCAGGTTTGCTCGCAGAAGCTGCAACGCCTCCTCGCGGTTGATTCCAGCTGGCAAGTGCGCTCCTTTCGTTTTCAATGACTCTGGAACCGTTCCGTCATATCGACGGCTGGGTGAACCCCCATGAACCCTGGCTTAGATGCCTGAAAAACAAAGATTCCGTATTTTCCGTCATTCCGGACTTGATCCTTTGACCCCCCTGATCCGGAATCCAGGGGAGAGGAGAGGGAGGTTCTGTGGCATCCCCCCTCTGGCCACCCCCGGATCCGGCGTTCGCCGGGATGACGATAACTTGGACTTTTTCAGCCTGTTATGCCGGGGAACGATCCTTTCTTTTCGTTGGGATGAATCAAAAAAGATGATACACATTTTACCGGAATATCGGAAACAGCGGCCTTTGCCGGGACCGGTCGGTATCATTTTGATGCATCAGGGATCGAAGCACAGGAGAAATAGCGGAAAAAACTCAACAAAAACAGGTTTCTTTCCGAAAAAAATGCTATAGGATGACGAAACAACCCCTTGAAGCTCCCGCAGAACCACACACAACGCCGCACGGCAAGACGGGACCACACCCCCGGGGGAAACCCGAAACAATAGGCAAGGAGGTTCTTCGATCATGAGTGGAAAGAACATTCTCATCACCAGTTCACGTATGCCGTTCGCCCTCGACGAAATCCGCAAGTTCGGTCAAGCCGGTCACTCGGTATATGCAGCGGACACCTTTAAGACGTCCCCCGGAAGCCACTCCAAAGCCGTGAAGGAAAGCCTGCTCACGGCCCAACCCCGGCAGGAGACCCTGAAGTTCCTGGAAGACCTGAAACAGATCATCCAGGAGAAATCCATCGACCTGCTCATTCCCATGTTCGAGGAGGTCTTCTACATCAGCAAGCATCTGGAGGAGTTCACACCCCTGACCAGCGTGTTCGCTTCTCCCTTCGACACCTTGTTCCGCTTTCACGACAAGTCCCAGTTCCTGGCGCTGTGCGCGGAATTGAACATCCGCGCGCCCCGGACCACCACGGCCACCAGCCTGGAAGAGCTGAAGAGTGCGGTCAAGGAGTACGACGAGTACTTCGCCAGGGCCGTCTTTTCCCGGGGCGGCGTAGAACTCCTCACCAATACCGGACCGCTGGCCGGGGCGGTAAATATCGAAGAGTGCCGTCCCACCGCGGAAAACCCCTTCCTCGTCCAGGAATTCAACCACGGGCTGGACATGTGCAGCTTCAGCGTGGCCCAACACGGCCGACTGGCGCTGCACTGCACCTACGTGCACCCCAAGACCATCGAACACGCCGGCGGCATCCAGTTCATCTCCGTGGATGAACCGGAGACGGTGTCCATCGTCCGGAGTTTCGTGGAGGCCACCGGATATCACGGACAGATCTCCTTCGACTATATGAAAGACGAAAAGGGACTGTGCATGGTGGAATGCAACCCACGCCCCACGGACGGCTGCACCCTCTTCCCCGCTGATGTTCTGGTGGAGAGCATCCTGAACGAAAACCCGGGGGAACCACGGGTCCTGGAGGCAGGCCACGAGATACAGATCGACGTGGCCATCATCCGGGACATGGTCAAGGACTGGCGCCAGATCCCATCGGACATCCACGACCTGCTCCGCGTGTCCGACCTGTATTTTCAGAAGCACGACATCATGCCGGCCCTGTACCAGTTCCTCTCCTACAGCCATGTCCGCGCCTATCGCAAATTCCTGCACACCGGGGAGCACAAGCGTACCGACATCATGGCGGCACAGTTCTTCGACATCAGCTGGGACGGGGACCCCATCCCGTAATGAGGTCTGGCCGGATGAGCAGGAGCGATGAATAAGAACTGGGAAAGTATGTAGACATGATGTACGTTGCAGCATTGCCTGACAGTTTGTAATAAACAAGGATTCTATGTTTCCGTCATTCCGGACTTGATCCGGAATCCAGGGGAGGGGCAAAGGAGGCTGATTGGCATCCCCCACCAGGCTCCCCTTGTATCCCGGCTTTCGAAGGTATCGATACACATCTTTTTCCGTCATGCCAGATCCGGATCAGAGTTCGGGGCAGGCTACGGCCGGCATCCAGAAGTGCTTCTGAACTGTGGATCCCGGATCAAGTCCGGGATGACGGAGAGGCAACTTTGCCTCGTTTATCGACCTCTTTCGAGGGTGTCGATTTTCTTTCCCCCGTTGCACAGATAAGAGTTTTAAGCGATAAGCCCCACGGCGGAGATTGCGAGAGAAGCGTGGCACCCTCAGACGTGATGGAGGAGCCTTGAGGATGGAAAGGCGCAAACCGCGTGTGGGGCTCGTACTCGGGGCGGGGGGGCCGGTGGGACACGCCTTTCACGCCGGGGTCCTGCACGGGCTGGCCGAGGCAACGGGCTGGGAGCCTGGAAACGCCTCGGTGATCGTGGGGACGTCCGCCGGAGCCCAGGTAGCGGGGCTGGTACGCGCGGGGATGACCGCTTCGGACCTCACGGCCCGCATCACCGGGGATCCCCTGTCCGAAACCGGGGCCCGGCTGGCTCCGCACTACATCCGCCCCGAACACGGACCTGCTTCGCGGGACCTGCGCCACCTCTTCCCCCCATCGTGGCTGGGCATCCGCCGACGGATCAACACCTTTTTACGAACGCACCCGGTGGCTCACCTGCTGGCCATGATCCCCGAGGGGCGCGTATCCCTGGAACCGCAGGCCGAGGGGTTCCGGCGGATGTTTCCGGAGGGCTGGCCCGCTCGGGAACTCTGGATCTGCACGGTACGCCTTCACGACGGGCGCAGGGTGGTGTTCGGCCGGGCGGGAGAACCTGTCACCGATGTGGGGGCCGCGGTGATCGCCTCGGGGGCGGTCCCCGCCGTGTGCAAACCGGTCAGCATCGGAGATCACCGGTACGTGGACGGCGGTTTCCGCACCATGACGAGTGTGGACCTGGTTGCGGAAAAAGGTCTGGACCTGGTCCTGGTCAGTTCCCCCATGACCTGCGAGCCCGGACGCGGACCTTCCGGAGTCACCCGCCGGGTCCGGTCCACCCTGAGGCGCAGGATGGAGCGGGAGGCCGAACACGTTCGGCGCACCGGAACACCGGTGGTGGTCTTACAACCCACCGGTATGCAGGCAGCCGCCATCGGCCTGAACGTCATGGACACGGAACGCATGGCAGCGGTTGCGGTCGAAACACGGAAAATCACGCTGGAACGGATGCGGGATCCCGCCTGCCGGGAAGCGGTCGGCCTGCTGATCTCATCATCCGATTGTTTTTGAAAATTTACCTTGAAACTCTCGGTCACCCATGAAAGAATTCCGGTCAATTTTCAACACCATCCAACCGATAAGGAGGTGCTTATGAACTGGTATCTTGATGCGTTGAGAAAGTACGCGGTGTTCAGCGGACGGGCCCGGAGGAAGGAGTACTGGTACTTTGCCCTGTTCAACCTCCTGATTCACATCGGTCTCTCCGTCATCGACAGTGTCGCGGGGATCCGGGATCCGAATTACAGCCTGGGTCTGCTGGGAGGGATCTATGCCCTGGCGATCCTGATCCCCAGTCTGGCGGTTTCCGTTCGCAGGCTGCACGACACGGACCGGTCCGGATGGTGGCTCCTGATCGGTCTTGTCCCGATAATCGGCGGCATCGTGCTTCTGATCTTCATGGTGCTGGACAGCCAACCGGGTGAGAACCGGTTCGGAGCGTTCCCCAAGGAGGAGGAAGCAACTCTGACGGACGGGACAACCGCCGGCTGACCTGGACGGGGTTGCCTGACCATCGGAAGATCCATCTCGCAGGGTGGGGCCCCGAGGACGAGGGAACCTCCCCCGGGCGCCCTCGTCATTCCGAGTCCCCGGAGGTGGGGAGCGGTGGAAAGCCAGGCGCCCGCTGGGGAGTTCCGCGCAGGACGCAGGGGCCGGTTCAGGTCTTTTGAAGGCCCCGAGGACGAGGGAAGCTCCCCCGGGCGCCCTCACAGGCGCAGCACGATATCGCTCAGTGGATAGGCCGCACAGGTGTGGATGTAGCCGAAGGCCGCATCGGTCTGGCGCAGCGCAACGGTTTCGGGCATGAACACCTTTCCTTCCAACAACCGAACCCTGCAGACGCCGCACTCGCCGGATCGGCAGAGGCAGTCCACGGTCAGGCCGTTCCGCTCCAGGGAGTTGAGCAGGGGCTCCCCGCAGCGTGCCGTAAAAGTCACGTCTTTGTCCCGGATCTCCACCCGGACCTCCCGGTCCGGAGCAACCCCCTCGGGCCATCCCTTCACACGTGTGATATCAGGCAGGGGCCCGGAAAGCTCCCGCTTGATCCTGCGCGCGGGCACCTCGAGCTCCTGAAGTGCAGTCAGACAGAGATCGTACATGGCGTGGGGACCGCAGATGAAAAAGGTCCGGTCCTCCGCCTCTCCCACCCGGTCCCGGATCCGGTCCGCATCCAGAAACCCGGTGAGCCCATCGTAGCCCTCCGGGGGTTCGCTGATCACCACGTCCACCTGCAGGTTCCCCGTCTCACGGGCAAGCCGCTCGAGTTCCTCCCGGAAGATGACGTCGTCCGGGAGCCGGTTTCCGTAGAGGAGGTGCATTTGCAGAAGACTGTTCGTGTCCACCGCGTTCCGGATCATGCTCATGAACGGCGTGATGCCGCACCCGCCCGCGAGAAACACGACCCGCTCCGTGTCCATCAAGGGCTCGTGAAAGAAGAAACCCGCGGGTCCCGAGCACTCGAACCGGTCCCCTGCGCTCACCTGCTCGCACAGAAAGCGGGACACGAACCCCTCGGTCATCTTCCGCACGGTGATGTCCAGCGTGCCGGTGCGGCTGGGGGGGGACGAGATGCTGTAAGGGCGGCTGGTGGCGACCCCCTCCACGGTAAGGAACAGGTTCAGGAACTGGCCGGCGCGAAACGGGGGGAAGGGTGCACCGGCCCGGGAAGCCAGGCGGATCGTGCGGGTGGAAGCGGTCTCCTCGATGATTCGCACCACCTCCACCGGGATCCTCTGCGGATGCAGCCGCCCCACCAGGTCCGAGACCTCTTCCGGTGAAACCGCCCGTTCATCGGCCAGGGACTGCACCACGGCCTTCTTCGTAACCACCAGTCCCGCTCGTGCCAGGTCGCCCAGGATATACCCTACATCTTTCAGCGCCATGTCTCTTTCCTCATACAAAAATAGGTGGATTGTATTCTCAAGGGATCAGAAATCCAACCGGGGAACCATCTTGCCGATCTTGCCCACCCCTTCTTCGTCTTTCAGGATTTCCCCACAGGCAAGGTACCCGGACGTAATGCATGGCTCGTACCCTCCCCCCAGACGGACCCAGGCGTTGGCAAAGAAGAGCCCCTCCAGCGGCCCCCGGTTTGACAGCCGCATCATGGGGTTCCCGGTGAGGTCGTAATCATACCCCAGAATGGACCCCCCCGGGTTCCCGCTGTAGCGCATGTTGGTGATGGGCGTGGACGTCTCCACCACGGCGATGTGGTCCTTGATTCCCGGAAAGACCTCGTTGGCCGCATCGATCATCTCCCCCGCCATCCGGCTGCGGGCCTCGGTATACCGGTCGGGCGGAACCCGGGACCAGGCCACGTAATCGTGCAAGCCGGTTAACACCACCACCGACGTACCGGGGGGAGAGAAGTCCGGGTCGCTGGCGTTGTACGTGGTGACCACGTAGTAGTTCTGCCTTCCGATCCGGAACATCCCCCGGTAGTGATCGTCCATGTCGTAGCTGTCGTTCACAAAGAACTCGTGGTATTTGAGCCCCAGGTCTTCCGCCGGGCAATCCAGCCCCAGGTACACGTTGAAGGTGGAGACCGCTATGCGCCCCTCACCCAGGGCCTTGAGATAGGCGGCCGGCACCTTTTCCCGTCCGATCAGTTCGTGGCAACAGTGGATCGGGTTGGCGTTGCTCACGATATAATCCGCCGGGACGTCCTCGCCCTTTTCCGTGACCACGCCGGTGACCCGGCCCCCGTGGACCTCGATCTTCCGGACCCCGTTCCCCAGGTGGACCCGGCCCCCGTGGTCCTCAATGGAGGCCACGAAGGCGTTGGAAAGGGCCTGGGAGGTCCCCTTGATGTGATAGGGCCCGTACTCGAAATAGGAGGCGTTTCCCATGGCAAAGAGCTGGAACGAAAGACGGCTGGGCGGCAGGCCGTAATAACCCCACACGTTGCAGAAGAAGGCCTTGAGCGCCGGGTCCGAGATTTCGCGGTCCATGGCCTGAGCCATGGTGAGCCCGAAGGACCGGATCAGGTGGGACCCGCGAACCGGGAAAGAGAGGAGATGGAAGAGGCCCTGCTTGGCCGTGAAATCCTGCATCTCGTTGAACATGCTCCGCATGAAGCCCATCAAGCGGTGGATCCCGTTCCGCTCATGGGGGAACCGTTCGATGTAGGCCTCTTCACCGGCTTCCCACCCCAGGGGGACCACCGCTGTGAAATCCGGAAAATGGGAAGCGTAGAACTCCTTGATCGGGATAAACTCCACGCGCCGGGCCACGTCGCAGGCCTCCAGGAGGCGGTAGCAGGCCCCCCGGTTCCCCTCGGGCCCCACCCCGCTCAAGGCGTGCAGGGACGCTTCGAATTCGAACCCGTTACGGACAAAGCTGTTGGCATAGCCCCCGGGGGCGTGGTGGCGCTCGAACAGATCCACCTGAAAACCTTTTCCGGCCAGGTTCGCGGCGGCCGACAGCCCCCCGAGCCCGGCCCCCACGACGACGACCCGTTTGTTACTCATCGTGACCCCTCACCTTGTGTTCAAAAAAATCCTTAAGATTCTGCCAACCTTCTGCCGGTGGTAATTCCTCAAGAACCTGTCCAAAAAAACCAGGCGCGCAAAACCTTCAGTCGTGCTGAGTCTGATCTGCAGGGAAACGCCCTGCCGGGGCGTCCCTACGCTCCGCACCACTCCTCTCCTGGATCCCGGATCAAGGGGGGTATAAGGATCAAGTCCGGGATGACGAGAAATCCCCGGGGGCGCATCAAATGGAGGACGGTGATGCGACCTCCGCCGTGTCGGATGACTCCGGGACGATCTTCTTGCCCATGTGAGGCGGCGAGGCGTGATAGGCCTCTTTCAGAAGTACGGCGCCGCGGGCCTCGTCCAACGCACGGTACACGCCCTTCACCTGCCAGGCCACGGGGTCCCCGGTGATGACGCACACAGCCACCTCCGCGCCGTCCCGGAGCCCGTCCAGGTAGGGGGCCATCTGTTTTCGGTTGAACACCATCACGTCCGGGGCGGCCGGCTGCAGGGACATGTTCGGCACCGCGTAGGGATCGCCCCGGTCGTCCAGGAAGGCCAGAACCTTCACGGCAACCACCCTCCCGAACATCTCCATCACAATGGGGTGCATCACCTTGTTGCCCTCCGACAGCGTCCGGGCCCGGACCCGGTGCAACTTGGAGTGCACCAGCCCCTTGAGAACATCAAGCTTGGTGAGCTGGAACGGCTCGGAGATCTCTTCCACGCGGATAGAGCCGGCGCTCCGTATCCCGCTGTAGGCGTTGTACCGGAGGTGGTCCGTAGAGCTGATAATGTCCGCGTATTCGCCCACCTTCTGGAACCCCAGGAAGGTCCCGCGGAGCACAGCGCCGTAAAGCCCCTCGGTGAACACGGTGACGGTCACCTGCGTGTTGACCGCCAGGTTCTTCTCGGTCTTCCACATGAGGAAGTTGCCGAAGATGAGCGTCTCGTCGTTGTAGGGCTGGATGGAGATGATCGGTACCACGTTGGGGGTTCCGGCCTCATCCTTGGTGGCCAGAAACTTGGGGGTCATCTCCCCGCTCAGTGCCTCGTAAAGTTTGTCGTTCAGCTTTGCAGTCATCGCAAACCCCTTCTCGTTACGTTCTGGTTACCGTCCCTTTCACACCTTGTGCGCGTCCCGGGCGATGAGTTCGTCCTGGATCTCCTTGCCCAGGGTCACGAAGTAGGCGTTGTACCCCGTAACCCGCACCAGAAGGTTCTGATACTCGTCGGGCTTTGCCTGGGCCTCCCGCAGGGTGTCCGCGTCCAGGATGTTCACCTGCAGGGCCGTGCCTCCGTTCTCGATGTAGGCCCTGAGCAGGGCCATGAGCTTGTTCTTGTGCTCCCGGTTTCGGATCAGCGAGGGGGACAGGCTGATGGTGTGGGAGGCGCCGTTGGGGATGGTCTGCAAGTCCAGGTCGGCCACGGAGTTGATCACCGAGGTGGGCCCCATCCGGTCCACACCGTTCACCGGGCACACCCCGTTGGAGAGGAACGCCCCCCGCTTGCGGCCGTCCGGCGTGGCCGCGGTGAGCGGTGCGAAGCTGATCCAGTAGTTCCAGGAAAGGTACCCCGCCCGGAACCGACGGTCCGTTTCCGGGGTGGTGTAACGGATCACCTGGCTGGACCAGAACCGGGATACCCGCCGGGCCAGCTCGTCGGCGTACGGGTCGTTGTTGCCGTACTTGGGCGCCTTGTTGACCAGCTGCTGCCTGAGCGGCTCGTACCCCTCGAAGTTGGCGTCGATGGCCCGGATCAGCTCGTCCAGGGTGACCTTGCCGTCCTCGTACACCAGCTTTTTCACCGCCAGCAGGGAGTCGGCGGTGGTGGCCAGGGCCACCCCCTCCATGGTGACGAAGTTGTGCTCCGCCCCCCCCCTGTTCACGTCCCGGCCCGAGGTCTCGCATCCGCGCACCAGCGTGGAGAGGTAGGGGACCGGTTCGAAGCGGGCGCGTACGGTGCCCGAGAGGTT
>CAYTRL010000229.1:0-9431 GCA_964439795.1 uncultured Thermodesulfobacteriota bacterium | reverse complement strand
GTCCACTCACCTGCCAGATGCAGGTCAGCCCCGGGATCACGTCCAGCCGGCGCCTGTCGGCCAGCGAATACTGGGCCACCTCCCGGGGAACGGGAGGCCGGGGGCCCACCAGCGACATCTCCCCCTTCAGCACGTTCCAGAGCTGGGGCAGCTCGTCGACGCTGAGCTTCCGGATGATCCGGCCGATCCAGGTGATGCGCGGGTCTTTTTTCATCTTGAAGGTAACGCTCTCCCCGTGATCGCTCTCCTCCAGCAGGGCATCCTTCCTCTCCTCGGCATCCACCACCATGGACCGGAACTTGGGAAACCGGAACTCCCGGCCGTATACGCCCACTCGGTCCTGCCAGAAAAATATCGGCCCCTTGTCTGTGAGCTTGATGGCGGCCGCCACGAAAAGAAAGAGCGGTGAAAGAACCACCAGGAGGATCAGGGAGGCCACGATGTCCATGGCCCGTTTGAGAACCTTGGCACCACCCACCACACACTGGTACGCATACTGTTTCCACAGGAGCCGCAGCTGCTGTGCTTTGCCCCGGGCGCCACGGGTTCCTCTTCCGTACCGCTTGAAGAGTTCCTCCATCAGGACGGCACGTTCCGGGGTCTCCCCCTGCATGTGAAAGGCTTCCGTGTTCACGAGTCGTTCCCCGTCATGCGGCAAAGGCGTTTTCCGCTTCTTCCTGGGTGTTGTACACCTCGATGATCCGGTGCATGCGTACCAGCTCGAACAGGGCGCGGACCGGCTTGGTCATCCCGCACAACTTCATGTCCCCGCCCTTTGCGGTCAGCTTCCGGAGGCACGAAAGGATGACCCCGAGGCCGGAACTGTCCAGGAACTCCAGCGAGCTGACGTCCAGCACGACGTGAGAGTTTTCTTCGATCACCGCGGCCATCTTCTCCTTGAACCCCGGGGCGTTTCCCGCATCCAACGCCCTCCCGGTCACCTTCACCACCGCCAGGTTTTCTTTTTTCTCAACAAGGACCTCCATCTGAACCCCCTTTTCCAAGACACAGCAAGTTGATGACAAGACGCATGCATTTTCTCTCCTCCTCGTCCTGGAAGAAAGAAAGCTCGTCCACACACTGCCTTATGATGTAGAGCCCGAAACCCCCGTCCCGAGAGCCGTCGAAGGAGGGCTCCGGCACGGCTTCCGGATCAAACCCTTTTCCGTGGTAACACACGTTCACCGTGAGCCGCTCGGAGGTAGCCTCGGCGGCGATGTGGATCCGTTCTCCGCTCTGCCCTTCGTAGGCGTGCTTGATCACGTTGGTCACCGCCTCGTTCAGGGCCAGCTCCAGCTTGGCGATCCCCTCCTCGTCCAGGGATCCGTCTTCCAGCCCCGTACAGAAGTCTCGAACAAACGATCGTACGTCCCCCAGAACCGCCAGATCCGACTGGATCATCGTCTCCGCACGATGCACAACCTTCTCCATCTCGCTCCCCATCTCCTTCCTGCGCTCTGCATCGGGGGATGTGCCCGCCGTCTTCCCGGGTATGCCCGGATATACCGGCACGCAAAGGCGGCCCCCGCCCAGACCACAAAGAGATCACGGTACAGGTCTGCTCTCTATGGAAGGAATATCGGCAGTTTCGTCGGGGCACATTAGTTTCCTGCGGGGGGTGGTTTCAAACCCTGGAAACATGCGTCCCAAACGGTCTTTTCGATGAGGAGGGCAGCGGTGTTGACAACGGCACAACACCGCTACCGGAGAAAGAACTGCAGGATATACCGTACCGAAAGGAAAACGATGAGGACCCCGAGGACCAGCTTGATGAACTTCTGAGGGACGAACTTCTGCAGCCGGGCTCCGCAGTACATGCCCAGGAACCCCCCGGCTCCGAACAGCATCCCCAGGAGCCAGTCCGGCGCGGTGGAAAGACCGGCATCGGCCGGAATCACGCTGTAGAAGAAAACCCCTGCGATGGAGGTGAGGAAGGTCCCCATCAGGGCCGCGCCGGCCACCGTGTACACCGGAAGCCCGAACACGGCCACGCAAAAAGGAGCGATGATGGCCCCTCCTCCGATGCCGTAGGTCCCCCCGATGATCCCCACCACAAAGCTCAGAAATAACATGCCGGGCGTGCTGAAGGAAAACCGCTGCCCCCAGAACTCATACACCACCCGGTGAAGGGTGAACGACACGGTCTTCACCACCGCCTCGGGCGGCAGTCCGGATGCCACCCTAGACCTGCGGGCCTCACGGATCGATCGGGTTTGCTCGTTGAACCGTTCGTCCAGGGCCTTCATCTTCTCCTTGCCCTTCCGGGCACGGGGGGTCATCTCGTAGAGAAGGCGCGCCCCGATGTACAGGAGCACACAACCCACGAAAAGCTTGAACGAGCGTGGATCGGGCAGGTACAGGATCCTCAGGTAGTAACCGATGAACACCCCGGGCAGGGTCCCCAGGATCACGATCCAGGTAAGGGGCCAGGCCATTCTGCCCTCGCGGATGTACCGGTACACGCCGCTGGGGATGGCCACGATGTTGAAGACGAAGTTCGTGGCACTCACTGACGGGGTCGTGAACTTCAACACGCTGACCTGGAACGGCAGGAGGAGAAACGCGCCGGAGACTCCCCCCATGGAGGTAAAAAATGAGACCACGAAAGCCACCAGGGGGGGGAGAAACAGCCACGTCTCCACCCCCGAGACAGGAAAGCGAACCCAAAGAAAATCCATACTCAACCGTTCCCTTTCCGGAGGATCCCCTCGGGCAGGATTTCCACGAACCGTCGGATCTCATCACGCACCCGGCGGTAGTGTCCCAGCACCTCATCCTCTGTCTTCGCTCCCCTTGCCAGCGCCGGGGGATCCTGGAACCCCTGGTGGACTTTCCTGGCCGCTCCGGGGAAGACGGGGCACGTCTCCGCGGCATGGTCGCAGACCGTCACCACGAGGTCGAACGTTTTTTCCTGAAATTCGGACAGATCCTTGGACCGGTGACCGGCAATATCAACACCGGCCTCGGCCATGACCTTCACGGCGCGGGGGTTGAGCCCGTGGATCTCGATCCCGGCGGAAAAAGGCTCGATGACGTCCCCCTTCAGGTGACGGGCCCATCCTTCCGCCATCTGGCTGCGGCAGGCGTTGCCGGTGCACAGGAACAGGACCTTCCATTTTCCATTTGAGTTTCCGGATGCTGCCGGGGAAGAAGGTTTCATCGTTGCTCTGGTGGATGCTTTCGGGTTGATGGAATGTCTTCTGCCGGAGAATATCATCCGGGCGCATCACTGGCAACGGTTTGTAGAACGATGAACAGCCGGCCCCGACATGAACGGGTCCACACCCGACACGACAAAGGGTCGGTCGCTCCTGTGAGAAAACCCCGTCTCTCCACTTCCCCCCCGGGTGCCGTCCCCTCGGGTTCTGCTGGGAAAAGAACAAAGACCTGTGATATTTTCAGTCCGACCCGGAAAAACAGGGGACGCCCCCCGGAGACCGAATCGGACCTGATCTGCTGCAGGGAAAAAGGGAGAATGAATATGAATCAAGAGCCGCTCCTGGTGGAAACACAGGGAAGTGTGGCCACACTGACCCTGAACCGTCCGGAGAAAAGAAATTCCCTGACCCCGGACCTTTTACAAAAACTTCGGGACTCGCTGGATGGATTGGCAGGACGCGATGACATACGGGCGGTGGTCCTGACGGGCACCGGTGAAAAGGCGTTTTCCTCGGGTTTCGATGTAGCGTCCCTGCCTGCCCGTATCGAAGAAGAAGACGCCGAGGAACCTGATACAAATCCGCTGGAGGTTGCCGTTCAGGGGATCGTACGCTACCCGTATCCCGTGATCGCCATGATCAACGGACACGCGTTCGGAGCAGGCTGTGAACTGGCCCTTTCCTGCGATCTTCGCGTTGCGGCCGACGATATACGAATGGGGTTGCCCCCGGCAAAACTCGGGCTGATCTACCCGTTGAACGGCATGTTGCGGATCGTCCAGCGATCCGGGCTTCAGGCCGCCAGGGAGCTGTTTTTTACGGGACGGATTCTCGAGCCGGCGCGGATCAGGGAGCTGCGACTGGTGGACTACCAGATCCCCCGGCAGACACTGCCGGAATTTACAGCCGCGTTGGCCGAAGAGATCGCGGGCAACGCCCCCCTGTCGCTCAAGGGGACGAAATTCGTGATGCGGGCCATCGAGAACAGCCTGCAGCTCACGGAAAGCGAACGGGCTGAAATCAAACGTCTGACGGTCCATGCGTTCAACAGCGAAGACTGCAAAGAAGGGCTGTCGGCCTTCTGGGAAAAACGGAAGCCGATTTTTCGGGGATGTTGAGCTGCGGTTTCCAGTACTTCCTGACTGCCGCTGCCCTCCTGAGGTTCACCATAACCAGCTTTACAGGAAAACCATGGCACCCATCAGACCCAGCCTGATCTTTGAGATTACCAACCAGTGCAACTGCCGCTGTTCCTTCTGTTACGAGAAGGTTCGCAGGAAGAAGCAGAACGTCTCCCCCGAGGTTTTTTCCCGGGTTCTCAAGGCGACAAGGCCGCTCTATCTCCAGATCACAGGGGGTGAGGCGCTGCTTCATCCGGAATTCGAAGCATGTCTTGCCCTTGCCGCCCGCCGCGTCCCCATTGTCCAGATCTCCACCAACGGAACCATGCTGGACAAGAAGATCGGTTTCCTGGCGGGCATGAAACGCAAGCCCATGATAGGTATTTCTCTGGATTTCCCGGACGAAAGGCATGACCGGGTGAGAATTAAACGCGGTCTTTTTCGAAAGATTGAGGGAGTGCTGCCGCTCATGAAGTCGCAGGGCATCCCGGTGGCTTTCTCCGCAACGGTGTTCGGCCCGGGTGCCGTCCCCGAAGCGCCTGAGGGCAACCTGGAAGAGGTTCCAGCCCTGATCGAATTCAGCGCACAGCATGACATCCCGATCAACGTCCAGTCCTGCTCTCCGGCCGTCAAAGAGGTGCGGATGGAACTGGGCAGGGCCCTGCTGGCCTCCCGGTATGGGAAACTCGTCAATTCCCCTGCCTACCGGGAGCTTCTCGTGAAGGGACATGACGGCAGGTGCCGGTATAACTGGACCCATGCATCCTTCGGGGCCGAGGGAAACCGCCTTTCAACGGACTACGGCAACTGCTACTTCTGTCAGGACTGTATGCGGTGCTATTACAGCTGTGTATGGGAACCCTCCCTGCTGACCTCCCGGCAGCTGCTCCGCCAGGCCGCCCACTTCGCCCGGATGGAGCTTCATATGATTCCCGCCCTGGACCGCTTTCTTGGCGCAGGAAGGAAACGCCCATAGGCACACAGGGATGATCCGGAGGTCGATGAAGGACATGCAAGTCAAACCCTTATTCATTGTTTCTCTGATTGCGATCGCGGTTTTTGCAGCCGGCTGCGGCGGCGGCGAAGGGGAACAGAGGGGCGGACCCGGCATCGGCGCGCTACCGTCGTGGACCAGGAATCCAACGCTGGATAAAAGCCGGGGGATGTGGGAGGTGCGGTCATTCTGCTGGAGAATCGGAGGACCGTGCGCTGCTGCGTCCCCCGGGAACAGGGCCGAATGGATTGACGACGGGCAGGTCTATCTGCGTGCCGAGGACGACCAGGTTGCAGATCTGGGTACGAACGTGGCCGCGTTGAGCCAGGGCGTGGACTTCGGGGACGATGTTCATGGTGATCCGCTCGCCCCGATCAAAACAGCTGATGTGGGGGCTGCCTACATCATCTTCAAACGGTCCGGGGCCGGGGCCGAACGATGCTCCGGCGTCACCGGCTCGGGAAACATCATCAATTTCTGGCTCGAGCACCCTGACGGATCGAGATGGGTAACGGATTTCTACTTCGAGACCGTAGGACTCAACGAGGGCTTCGGAGAGCGGATGGCCCCGCACAGCCCCCTGGTTTCCCTTGTGGAGGGGGTGGACTGGTATGCCTACCAGATGGAGATGCAGAATTATCCGGAATACTGGACACGGACGACGGGGACAGACGGCTCCGAAGAGTGGATCATCGATCTCAAGGCACTGCTCGATCGTGGAGAGGCGTTTTCGGGAAGACCTCTCCACGAGTACCGATGGAAGTATGTTGAAGTGGTATGCGAGAATATCTGCCTGCTGGGGAGACCCGGACAGAGCGTCTCCTGGCAGAGCGTGCACCATTTCGAGATCAAGGTCCGGTTATCCGGCGGGAGGTGACGTGCCGGGATCCCCTTTCCGTTTTACCGTCGCCGCGTCATGAAAGCCGGCCGGCCCGGTCAGGTCCTGCAGACATCGTACTCTTTCCAGGCGCCCTTGGGGTTGTACTTCAGGTCCAGCCAGCCGACCTTGCGAAACCAGTCCACGGTGTCGCGCATCCCTTCCTGCATGCCCGGGTAGCGGAAAACATAGCCGGTTTCCTTGACCTTCTTGTTGGAGATCCAGTAGCTCGAAGACATGTAGACGGCGGAGGATGGCTCGAACACGCGGATGCGGGGCACGCTGTACTTCTCCTCGAGCCAGCACCAGAACTTCGCGAGCCGGATCATGATCGGCCGGGCCCGCCGGAGATTGACCACCGGCAGATCCCGCATCCGGCGACCCGTAAGGAGCCCCAGGTAGTGCACGAAATCGTAGTAGGAGATCACGCTGTCGTCCACCACGTTGTAATCCTCACCCAGTCCAAAATCCTTGTCCGCGATATACAGGGAGAATCCCACCAGGTCGTGGATGTGCACCGAGGTGGTGATGTAGTTTTTTGCATCCACGGGCACAAAGGGAACCCATCCCTTGTTGATGGTGATCAGGATCCCTCCGTGACCGTAATCGCTTCCGGGCCCATAGAGCGGTCCGGGTCGGATCACGGTCAAGGGCAGCCCTTTCTCGCGATGGCATTTCCAGGCGATCTGCTCCTGCTTCCACTTGGTGACCGAATAATCGTTCACCAGGTAGGTTCCCGTGGGTTCGTCCTGATCGTACGGTGAATTCTTGGGGCTCGAACTCTCCTCGGTGAAGGGGATGTTGCAGGGCTCTTTTTCTTTGCTGCTGTAGGGCTTGCCGAAGACCCCGCAGGTGCTCCAGTGAAGAAAGCGCCGGATACTCTTCTGCTCCAGCGCCAGGTCGAACAGGTTCATCGATCCGTCGATGTTGACTCTTTTGAGAAGCTGCATGGGTGCCGAATAGTCATAGAGTGAAGCCGTGTGGAAAACGTGGGTCACGGGCTTTTTGAACAGGCTTTTCAAGCTCTCCCTGTCGGTGAGATCGGTCGGGATCACCTCGCAGTTCGGGTGGGAAAAGTCCAGGCCGATGTTCTCGAAGATCATTTTTCCCTTTGGGTGCTCGAACGCACCGGCCAAATCCGTGGCGATCACCTTCTGGCCATCATCAAGGAGCCGTTTGACCAGGTGAGTACCCACGAATCCGCACGCCCCTGTCACCAGGTTGATTCGTTCTTCCATTAAGATCACCTCCCTGAAACTTGACGGCAGATAGCAATATTCGGATCCCCGCGGCCCATTCCCATGGCTTCATATCCGGTCAGGATGAATCATATCATGGGTTCGCCTTTCAACCGTTACCTGATGATTCCTCGGATGAGCGGATCGGAAGCTTCTCCGGGTCGAGAAAAGAATAGTCGGAAGCGAAATTTTATGTCAATCAGAAAGACACAAAAGAAACTGTGCGAGGCAATCTTTTTACATACGTGTCGGCAAGCCGCCCCGGCGCGTGGTCTGTTCCTTCCCTTCTTTCCGGATGCTCGAAGTTGAAGTGCAGTGGCCTCTGTTGGTAGAAGTGCTTTTGTGGTATATTTTTCTTTCATTTTTCCCCTAAACATTCGGGTACAAGTGTGTGCTGGAGAAGGCCGCGTTAGATTACGACCGCGACGTCGGTCAGCTCACCGACAATGCGCGCAACACCATCGCTGAACAGAGCCGCGCATACTTCGACGCCGTGCGCGCGGCAGCCGGAGGAGGATGACGTTGATCGCGATCCTGCTTAGCTCGAAGGACTTCCGAACGCGTGACATCTACATCGACTACCCTTTCGAACGCGCCAAGTTTCGCTGGGACAAGGACACGGAGAAGGTCTACCGGCGCTTCTATGGCAAAAAGGAGGTCGAAATCCCACATAGCTCGGACCTGTTCAACCAGGCCATTTCGGCGGGAAAGGAAATTACCCGGGATGAGTACTACCGCGATTGACGCGCCGATTCTCGTGCTTTCATTTTGAGTATTCTTTGAGTGGCGGGAATATTCGTCGTTTGGGCAAAGTAATGGCGGGTTAAGCCAAACGCCTAACCCGCCAATGATGAAATCTTTTTCCTGGTGCCGGAGGAGAGACTCGAACTCTCAAGGGCGCGAGGCCCGGGGGATTTTGAGTCACCACCCCCGAGTTTCCTAACTCCTCAATATTCCGTAACTATTTGAAATATCTATTCTTTATTTTGTCACATCTTGTCATATTTTCCACATTTTAACACATTTTGGAAAGTTTTTCTCACACAGATTCTCACACAACCCTTCTGATTCCGTCTCACATGAGACCTTCTGATTGTCCGCAAGAAGATGATCAGTGGGCGAGCGTCTCAGCCCTTCATTCCGCTCTCGCCGGTTCTTCACCGCTCGAACAGTTCAACTGATATCAATGCGCTGGTTCTGCCGGCCGACCATCGCCTACGGGTTCGCGGGCACGCCTTGCGCCCGCAGTACATCTGACGCTCACCAACGCGAAAGAAGTGATGAACAAATAGCCACAGTGCAAGTGTTGGGAAGCGTCCGAAACCTAATTCCAGCCCTGGTATTCCTCTCACAGTCGCGTATTTTCGTTCTGCAAACCATGAAACGCCCTCCTCTTTTCTGCCGCTTTGATTGTCGGAGAGATCTGCCGAGTCAGGTGGATATTAGTATCACTCGAGGGACTCACCGATCCAACAGATTCTGCAAACAGAAAAAAGGAGGAAAGAGAAATGAAAGAAAAGGATGCAGTACAAATCGGGAACGGCAACAACCCCGAGGATTTCGACCTCAGCCTGCACGACGCCGAATATGCTGCAGCAGACGTGTCGCAGACCGACTGGGACCCAGTCCCGGATGGCAAGTATGTGGTCAGGGTTGAGGATGCTGAACTGACCAGAGCACAGTTATCGGGAAACCCGATGCTCAAATGGAGACTCCGAATCCTGTCGGACAGCTACGATGGAAGGCTCCTGTGGCGATACAATCTGATCGTCACACCCGACAATCTCTGGTGGTTGAAAAAGGATCTCCGGACCTGCGGTCTTGAATTGAACCGGATCTCTGATCTTCCTGCCAACCTTAATAGATTGATCGATGTCCGGATTGAAGTCACAAAGCGGACAAAAAACGGAAAAGAGAACGTCTACTTCAACCGACGTGTGGTCACTGATGAAAACATCCCGTTCTGAGACTCTTCGTTTCGCAACAGAACAGAACCATCTAATGCGATATCCGTGCCCAGTTGAAATGTCACTAGGAGAGGGG